>NZ_JBIVZG010000005.1:209218-360791 GCF_044759445.1 Streptomyces sp. NPDC101118
CCCCGGGGGGGGGCCCCCCCGCCGCGCGGGGGGGGGGGGGGGGGGGGGGGCGGGGGGGGGGGGGGGGGCCCGCGGCGGGGGGGGCGGGGGGGCGGGGGGGGGGGGCCGGGGGGCCCCCCCCCCCGCGCCGGTTCAGCGGATGACGTGGGGCAGGAAGCGGGCGTACTCGTCCGTCACCAGCCCCGCGGACTCCCGGATGCCGAGCCCGGCCGCCTCGTCCTCGACGACCCACGCGCCCAGCACGGTGCGGTTGCCGTCGAACTCGGGCAGGGCCGCCAGCTCCTGGTAGACGCAGGGCTCGTCGTCGCGTGGGGGTCCCTCCCGGCGGTGGCCGGGGGAGGGCTCCGCGCCCGGCTCGTGCACGGTGACCCCGGCACCCTCCCGGCCCAGCAGCGGCTTGGACACGTACCCGGTCGTCGACGCCAGCTCGCGCGGGCCGTCGAGGTAGGCCGGCAGCAGGTTCGGATGGCCGGGGAACAGCTCCCAGAGCACCGCCAGCAGCGCCTTGTTGGACAGCAGCATCTTCCAGGCCGGCTCGATCCAGCAGGTGCTGCCCGAGCCGCCGCCGTTGTCCAGGGTCTCCAGCACCTGGGGGCCGAAGGCGTCGGTGGCCAGCCACTCCCAGGGGTAGAGCTTGAAGCAGCTGCGGATGAAGGCCAGCTGCTCGTCGACGAACCGGCCGCTGAGCCGGTCCCAGCCGATCCGCTCCACCGAGAGGGCCTTGGTGACCAGCCCGGCCTGCTGGGCGGTCTCGCGCAGGTACGCGACCGTCATCAGGTCCTCGCCGAGCTCGTCGGTCTCGGAGTGCGCGAAGTGCACCGGCCCGGGCGGGAGCAGCTCGGCCTGCCGCCGCCAGGCGTCGACCAGCCGCTCGTGCAGCGAGTTCCACTGGTCGGCGCCCGGGAAGCGGTCCTCCATCCAGAACCACTGGGGGCTCGCCGCCTCCACCAGCGAGGTGGGGGTGTCGGCGTTGTACTCCAGCAGCCTGGCGGGGCCGGTGCCGTCGTAGCGCAGGTCGAACCGTCCGTACAGCGACGGGAGTTCGGCGCGCCGCCGCCACGACTCGGCGATCAGGTCCCGCAGCCGGGGGTCGGTGATCCCCAGGTCAGCGAAACGATCCTGCTCGACGATGTACTCCGCCGCCCGCAGGCACATGGCGTGCAGCTCCTCGACGCTCTCCTCCAGGGCCTCGACCTCGGGGAGGGTGAAGGAGTAGTACGCGCTCTCGTCCCAGTAGGGCGTGAGCGAGCCGTCGGGCTGGCGGGTGAGCGGGTAGATCAGACCCTGCTCCTCCACGATCCGCTGCCAGTCGGGACGCGGGGTGATGCGGTGGCGCTCCACGGTACGGTTCAGCCTCCGCTGGAGCCGGACTTGCCGGAGCCGCCGCCGGACTTGCCGATGCCGCCGCGGGTGACCGCGGACTTGTCGAAGCTGCCGCCGCTCAGCTTGCCGTTCTTCGTGCTGCCGCCGTAGTAGTACGAGCCGCTGCCGCCCTTCTTGCACTCCTTGCCGGGCAGCACCTTGAGCGTCTTCCGGTCGGCGCAGCGGCGGTCCGGGTCCGAGTCCGAGCCGCAGGCGACCAGAGTCGCCGCGAGCAGGCCCATGCCGCCGAGCACGACGGCGCCGGAGCGCATCCGCCGGCTGTTCTTGCTGTCCATCCTGTCCTCCCCCTGGGGTGTCTCGCCCACAGGGTAGAACCGTCCGGGGACCGATGGAATCCGGCCGGTGCGCAGGTGCTGCACTAAGGTCTCTTTGTGCTCATTGGGATGCTTTGCGCCCTCGGTTCGGCGGTCTGCTTCGGCACGGCCTCGGTTCTCCAGGCAGTCGCGGCCCGTGCCACCGGGCCGGGGACGGGTTCGGGAGTGGATCCGGCGCTGATGCTGCGCGTGCTGCGGCAGTGGCGCTATCTCGCCGGCCTGGGCCTGGACGGGCTCGGCTTCGTGCTCCAGATCATCGCCCTGCGGTCCATCCCCATCTACGCGGTGGGCGCGGCCCTCGCCTCCAGCCTGGCCGTCACGGCGGTGGTGGCGGCACGGCTGATGCACACGCGGCTGACGCGGACCGAGTGGGCCGCCGTCGGGATGGTGTGCGCCGGACTGGCGATGCTGGGCCTGTCCTCGGGGCCGGAGGGCGACCGGCCCGGCACCCCCGCCCTGGAATGGGCCCTGCTGGCCGCGGCGGTGGCGGTGCTGGTGCTGGGCGCTGCCGCCGGGCGCCTGCCGGACCGGCCGCGGGCGCTCGTACTGGGTCTGGCCTCGGGCACCGGCTTCGGGGTGGTCGAGGTCGCGGTGCGGCTGGTCGACGGGTGGTCGGCGCTCACCAGCCCTGCCCTGTACGCCCTGCTGCTGGGCGGGGCGGCGGGCTTCCTGCTGCTGACCTCGGCCCTCCAGCGCGGTTCGGTCACCACCGCGACGGCAGGGCTGGTGCTGGGCGAGACCATCGGACCGTCGGTGGTGGGCGTGGTCTGCCTCGGCGACGAGCCGCGTGAGGGCCTGGCCTGGCTGGCCGTACTGGGCTTCGCGGTCGCCGTCTCGGGCGCCCTGGCCCTGGCCCGCTTCGGCGAACCCCCGGAACCGGAACCGGAGCCGGCGGGGGCGGGGTGAGGGTTCGCGGGACGGCCGCGCGCGGGACACCCCACCGCCTGACGCCTGGTCACCCGGAAGGCGGGCCCGGGGTGCGGGGGCGGGCCGGGTCCGCACCCCGCACTCCGGCCGGTCGTCAGGAGGTCGGGGCGAAGTCCTTCAGGGCGGCCGCCTGGACCTCGCGGTGCACCGGCCACTCGCTCGCGGGGGCCGCGACCAGGACGGCGTACATCCGCCCGTCCGGGGTGGTCAGGACCCGCTCGACGCCGCGCCGGCGGCTGCCGGTCTCCGCACTGTCGTACTCGTAGACCAGCTCGGCCGAGCCGTCGCCGCGGTCGCCGATCTCGACCTGCGTGAAGCCCGGGTTGGCGGAGAGCTGTTCGGAGGCGCCCTGGACCGCTTCGAGCGGGGTCATGCCGGGCTCGTTCACGCGGAACACCTGCACGAGGGAGGTCCGGTCGGCGGACCGGTAGAAGACACCGGCCTTCAGCTCCTCGCGCTGCCAGCCCTCGGGGACGGCGATGCGGAAGCCGGCCGGGTCGTCCACCACGCGGTAGCCCGCCGGGGCGGAGGGCGAGGGAGAGGGCGAAGCCTGGTCCGACGGCGGGTCGGAAGGCGTCGGAGAAGCCTCCCCCGCGTCGTCCGTCGGGCTGACGGACGGGGAGGAGAGGGTGGCGCTGGGGCGCGGGGCGGGCGTTTCGTCGCCGCGCTGTACGAACCACACGACCGCCGCCCCGGCCGCGAGGGCCGCCACCGCGACACCGGCGGTCAGCGGGGTCAGCCAGCCCTGGCCGGCGGGCCGGGGCGGCGGCGGAGGCGGGGGCGGAGGCGGGGGCGGTACGAAGGGCCCGCCGACGGGCCCGTACTGGGGCGGCACGGACGGGTGCGGCGGCAGCGCGGGCAGGGTGCCGGCACCGGGGTGTCCGGGCCATGCCCCGGCCGCCCGCGTCTCGGCGTCGGCCACCGCAGCGGCCCCGCCGAGCGGGTCGTACGCGGGCCCGCCCCCGACCACCGGCCCGAACCCGGCACCCCCACCGGGCGCCGACTCCCGCCCGGCGCCGGACCCCGGCCACCCGCCGTGCGCCTGACCGGAGCCCGGCAGCTCGCCGTGGGCGGAAGCCCGACCGGCACCGGGCCCGGTGCCGGATGTCCGACCCGCCGCAGAGTCCGGCCGGCCGCCCGGCGCGTGGACCGAGCCCGGCGCGTCGCCGGAGCCCGAAGCCTGGCCCGGGGCCCCTGCCTGCCCGGACGCGTGCCCCTGCCCGGACGCGTGCCCCTGCCCGGAGGCACGGCCACTGCCCTCGGCGGGGGCCGGGCCCTGGGTGGGGGCCGAAGCCTGATCAGCGCCCAACGCCCCACTGGGGCCCGGGGCATCGCCGGCGGACGCCCCGGGGCCCGGGGCGGCGCCCTGGGCCGGCGGCGCGGCCGGCCACGGCACCACCCCCGGAGCCGGCGGCGCGGCGGGGCCGGGCGCGGGCGGCGGTGCGGGCGTGGCCGGGGCGGGCGGCGTCGGCGCCCGGTCCTCGTCACGCGCCGCGCCGCGGGCCGGCTCCTCCGGCGGGCCGAATTCCCAGCTCTGGGTCTGGGGGTTCCAGCGGGGACCGCTTTCCGGCACGCCTCAGCCCCCCAGCAGCTGCGCGACGGCCGCGGCCAGGGCGCCGCCGGAGGCCAGCAGCTCCAGGACCGGCCCGGAGTCGGCGAGCGCGTCGCGGAGCCGGGTCAGCCGGCCCCGCGTCACCTCGCCGGAGGCCTCGTACTCGTCCTCCGCGCCGACCAGTTCGGCCTCCAGCACCTCCGTGGGCCCGGTGCGCCGCACCCGCGCGAGGTCGGCCCGCAGCTCCCGGACCGCCCGCAGCAGCTCCTCCTGGGCCGCGTCGCGCGGGGCGCCGTGGAAGACGTTGGTGTTGTTCGCCGTACCGCCCGCGCCGAAGTTGACCGCGCTGCCCTCGATCCGGCCGATCCGGACCGGGCCCGCGGGCTCCGCCCCGGGATCCGCCCCGTGTTCCCCGTTACCTGCCGGCACCCTTGGCCCCCTTGGCTCCGCTCGCGGTGTTGGTGTTGCTCGCGGCGCCCTTCTCCCCGAAGTTGACCGCGCTGTGGCTGACCGAGTCGACGTACGTCGAGCCCGCGCTCAGGTTGATGATCTTCTGCTCGAACTCGCCCGTCTGCCAACCCGCTTCGTACAGCGCCAGTTTCACCCCCTCCGTCACCCGGTCCTGGATGGTCTTGCGGTACCGGTCGTGGTCCATCCGCTGGAAGAGCGACAGCCTGAAGTCCGTGGCCAGCTCCCGGACGGCCCGTTCGGGCCCCGCCGGGCGGGCCCCGCCGTGCCCCGCGGTCAGCACCCGCCAGAGGCTCACCACCCCGCGGCCGAGCGTGGCGAGGGCCGCGGTCAGCGAGCGCGGGGCGTGGGACAGCGCCCAGACCAGCTTCCCGAAGCGGTTGTTGTTCCGGTAGCGCTGCGCGATGTCGTCGGCCCTCTGGAAGGCGTCGCGCACCGGCGGCAGCACGTGCGGGGCGAACTCCAGCATCAGCATGCCGCCCTGGGTGTGCACCCGTACGTACACGGTGACGACCATGTCCTCGTCCCAGCCGCCCACCCGGATGCGCAGGAAGTGGCGCCGCTTCTCGCCGCCCTCCTCCACCGACCCGGCCCGGTGGAGCTCGAAGTCGCCCTGCCGGGTCGGCGCCGCGTCGCGCGTCGGCAGCCCGGCGGCCGGCAGGAACACGCACTCGTCGACCACCAGCTCCCGCAGCCGGTCGAGGACGGCCGCGGCGACCGCCGGGTCCCGGCGCGGCGAGGGCACCCGGAGTGCTTCGACCAGCTTCACGATCCGGCCGAGCAGCTCCTGGTTGTCGAGCAGCTCCGGCTTGCGGGTGCCGAGGTCGGTGCGCGGCCTGAGTTCGACCGACAGGTGCCAGACGTCCCAGGGCCAGCCGGCGCCGCGGAAGGGCGCCGCCGTGTCGTACATGACCAGGGGCGAGTGCTGCTCCGCGCGGATCAGCCGCTGGATGCGGCGGAAGCGTACGCCCGCCTGGCCGTCGGCGGGGTCGGAGCGTACGTCGGGGTAGCGCCGCGGGGACAGCTCGCCGGCCATCATCCGGGAGAACTGTCCGCGCTGGAGCCCCGTGAGCGCGGCCAGCAGCAGGAAGAAGAGCGCGACGCCCCACGCGTTCTCCAGGAAGCCGCCGTCGTAGTCGGTGTACCAGTACTGCCAGCCGTCCGGGAGCACGAGCTGCTCCAGGTCGATCATGCGGCCCTTCTCGAAGACGAACTCGATGAGCGCGTTGTCGTACCGCTCGTAGTGCGTGCCGACGTACAGGTTGGCGCCGAGGCTGAAGAGGGCGACGGCCATCAGCAGCCGCGCGTACCAGCGCACGAGCCCGCCGAAGAGGCGCACCGGCGGGTTCTTCTTCTCGCGGCTCATCCGGGCCGCCAGCGTCAGCAGCAGGCAGGGCAGCAGGAAGTACGCGAGGAACAACCCGCCGGTGAGCTTCCAGGCCAGCAGCCAGACCGCGACGACCCCCGCCGCGTAGCGGAGTTCGGTCCGTCTGGCGCGCAGGGCGTGGGCGAGGACCCGGGCCGCGTCGAAGCCGTGGCTCGGCGCGACGAGGCGCTCCTCGTGGACGTACAGCTCGTCGATGACCTGGTCCCGGAAGGCGGGGTCGAGGTAGACGCCCGCGCACATGAGGCGGCCGGCCTCGCTGGCGGCCGGCGCGACCGGCGGTTTGCCGAGCAGCAGCGGGTCCGGGGGGCGGGGCGGCTGGGGCGGTAAGTGGGCCGACTGGGTCATCCGCGCACCCTAGGACCGGCCCTGCGGGCGGTGACAGCGCCAAACGCGCCAAAACGCCCCGGCAGGGTTTGCCGGGGCGTTCGGTGGTTCGGTTCACGGCGCGTCAGCGCGCCGCGTGCCGGGTCAGAGCAGGCCGAGCTCGCGGACCGCGTCGCGCTCCTCGGAGAGCTCCTGCACCGAGGCGTCGATGCGGGTGCGGGAGAACTCGTTGATGTCCAGGCCCTGGACGATCTCGTACTTGCCGTCCTTGCAGGTGACGGGGAAGGAGGAGATCAGGCCCTCCGGGACGCCGTAGGAGCCGTCCGACGGGATGCCCATGGAGGTCCAGTCGCCCTCGGCGGTGCCGTTGACCCAGGTGTGGACGTGGTCGATCGCGGCGTTGGCGGCGGAGGCGGCCGAGGAGGCGCCACGGGCCTCGATGATGGCCGCGCCGCGCTTGGCGACGGTCGGGATGAAGGTGTCGGCCAGCCACTGCTCGTCGTTGACGACCTCGGCGGCGTTCTTGCCGGCGATCTCCGCGTGGAAGATGTCCGGGTACTGGGTGGCCGAGTGGTTGCCCCAGATGGTCAGGCGCTTGATGTCGGAGACGGCGGCACCGGTCTTGGCGGCCAGCTGCGAGATCGCGCGGTTGTGGTCCAGGCGGGTCATCGCGGTGAAGCGCTCGCGCGGTACGTCCGGCGCGGCGGCCTGAGCGATCAGGGCGTTGGTGTTGGCCGGGTTGCCGACGACGAGGACCTTGATGTCGTCCGCGGCGTGGTCGTTGATGGCCTTGCCCTGCGGCTTGAAGATGCCGCCGTTGGCGGAGAGCAGGTCACCGCGCTCCATGCCGGCCGTACGCGGGCGGGCGCCGACCAGGAGGGCGACGTTGGCGCCGTCGAACGCCTTGTTGGCGTCGTCGGTGATCTCGATGCCGCGCAGCAGCGGGAAGGCGCAGTCGTCGAGCTCCATGGCGGTGCCCTCGGCGGCCTTCAGGCCCTGCGGGATCTCCAGGAGGCGCAGGTTGACCGGCACGTCCGCGCCGAGCAGGTGACCGGAGGCGATGCGGAAGAGCAGCGCGTAGCCGATCTGGCCGGCGGCGCCGGTGACGGTGACATTCACGGGAGTGCGGGTCATGGCCTTCTCCGTTAGACAGCTGGCGGTGGAGCCTCCTGGCCCCATGTGCTGGAGGACGCCGCTTCCCTGTGAATCTTGACGTGAAGAGACATCCGCGGGTCAGGCTATCCGACCCGGGACAGGTCCAACCCCCGACCCCGTGTGGTCCGTCGCACACGAGTCGGGGGTTCGAAGGAATGGCGTACGTTCCGCCGTCGATCAGAAGATCAACGCACCGTGAACCGGACCGCGTCCTCGAGGAACGGCGCCTCCAGCAGCGGCTTCGGTTCCACGACCAGCGCGAGCAGCACGATCGCCGTGCCGAGCACCCCGTACGTGACCATGTCGGTGAACCGGGAGCGGACGGCCAGCATGCCCACCGAGGGCAGCACCCGCCGCAGCACGGCGGCCACGATGAGCGCCACGCCGATGATCAGGCAGCCCGCCCGGAAGTAGTCCAGCGCGGTGAGCAGCAGCCCGACCGCGGTGGCACCGAGCACGCTGAGCATCGGCCACTGCCGTGCGGGGGCGGGAGCGTCGCCGGGCGCGGCGCGGCCACCGCCCTCGGGCCGGGCGGTGTCGCGCGTGACCTGGGGGAACCGGCGGGAGGCCTGCTGCCCCTGCCGCTCCCCCGGGTCCTTGCGCTCAGCCAGCACGGTGCTCGTCCCGCTCCGCCTGTTCGGCCGCCTCCGCTTCGTCGTCGCGCGCCGACCGCTCGGCCGCCTCGACCACGTTCACCAGCAGCTGGGCCCGCGTCATGGGGCCGACGCCGCCCGGGTTCGGGGAGAGCCAGCCGGCCACTTCCGCGACGCCCGGGTGGACGTCGCCGACGATCTTGCCGTTCTCGTCACGGCTGACGCCGACGTCCAGCACGGCCGCGCCCGGCTTCACGTCCTCGGGCTTGACCAGGTGCGGGACCCCGGCCGCGGCGACGATGACGTCGGCCTGGCGCAGCTGCGCGGACAGGTCGCGCGTACCGGTGTGGCACAGGGTCACGGTCGCGTTCTCGGACTTGCGGGTGAGCAGCAGGCCGATGGAGCGGCCGACCGTGACGCCGCGGCCGACGACCGCCACGTGCGCACCGTTCAGCTCGACGCCGTGGTGGCGGAGCAGGTGCACGATCCCGTAGGGGGTGCAGGGCAGCGGGCCCGGCTCGTTGAGGACGAGGCGGCCGAGGTTGGTCGGGTGGAGCCCGTCGGCGTCCTTCGCCGGGTCCATCAGCTCCAGCACGCGGTTGGTGTCGATGCCCTTGGGGAGCGGGAGTTGGACGATGTAGCCCGTGCACTCGGGGTTCGCGTTGAGTTCACGTACGACCGCTTCGATGTCCTCCTGCGTGGCGGTGTCGGGCAGTTCGCGCTGGATCGACGCGATGCCGACCTCGGCACAGTCCCGGTGCTTTCCGTTGACGTACCAGCGGCTGCCCGGGTCGTCGCCGACCAGCAGCGTTCCCAGGCCGGGGGTGATTCCGCCGGCCTTGAGAGCCGCCACGCGGGCGGTCAGTTCGGACTTGACAGCGGCTGCGGTGGCCTTGCCATCGAGAATCTGGGCAGTCATGACCCCATCCTCCCGGATGGAGTCGCCCGGTTCCACTTCCGCCCGCACACGCGATGTGGGTGGTGTGAAGGGAGGTTGCACTTGCACAACGGGACGTGCAACCGACTGGACAAGAGCGAGCCGCTCCGACCACGATGGCCGGATAGTAGTGCCGCGGGCAGTGCCGGGGGGGCCGACCGCTCAGATCGTTAGATTCCTCCTCGCGCGGCCTTGCGTCCCCGCACTTCCCAACGGAGGAACTCGCAAGATGAGCTTCGGCGACCCGAACAACCCGTACGGGCAGCAGCCCCAGCAGCCCCAGGGCCAGCCCGGCTACGGCTACCCGCAGCAGGCCCCCCAGGGTGTCCCGCCGCAGGGTGGCTACGGCTACCCGCAGCAGGGCCAGCCCGCCTACGGCGCCGTGCCTCCGCAGGCCCCCGGCACCCTCCAGGCCAACAACGGCTACATCAACGTCGCGGGCCTGGGCACCGTCCAGGTGGCGACCATGGGCCGCCGCCTCGGCGCCCGTCTGATCGACGGCGTCGCCATCGGCATCCTGTACGCCGTCTTCAGCGCGATCGGCCTCGCGGGCGTCTTCGGCGCCTCGAAGACCATCGACGACTGCTCGGGCTACGACCCGCTGTCGCAGGCCTACTCGGACTGCGTCAACGAGGCCTCCGCGGCCGCGGGCGGCATCGTCATGACGTTCCTGGGCGTCATGCTGCTGTTCTTCCTCATCACCCTGCTCTACGAGTGGCTGATGATCGCCTTCGTCGGCGCCACCCTCGGCAAGATGGCCCTGGGCCTGAAGGTCGTCAAGGAGAACACCGGTCAGGCCCCCGGCCTGGGCGGCGGCTTCATCCGCTGGATCATCCCGATCGTCGGTGCCTTCCTCTGCTACATCGGCGCCGTGCTCGTCTACCTGTCGCCGTTCTTCGACAACTCGGGCAAGCTCCAGGGCTGGCACGACCGCGCCGCGGGCACCCTCGTCGTCAAGACGAAGTAACCATTCCGCGCGTACACACCGCGTAAAGGCGAAGGCCGCGTCCCGCAAGTGCGGGACGCGGCCTTCGCCGTCTTCCGGGTCCGTCAGTGGAAGAAGTGACGGGTGCCGGTGAAGTACATGGTCACCCCGGCCTTCTTCGCGGCCTCGACGACCTGCTCGTCACGGACCGAACCACCCGGCTGGACCACGGCCTTCACGCCGGCCTCGGTGAGGATCTCCAGACCGTCGGGGAACGGGAAGAACGCGTCGGAGGCGGCGTACGAGCCCCGCGCGCGCTCCTCGCCCGCCCGCTCGACCGCGAGCTTCGCGGAGTCCACGCGGTTGACCTGGCCCATGCCGACGCCGACCGAGGCGCCGTCCTTGGCCAGCAGGATCGCGTTCGACTTCACCGCGCGGCAGGCCTTCCAGGCGAAGGCCAGCTCGGCGAGCTCGGACTCCGAGAGCGCCTCGCCGGTCGCCAGGGTCCAGTTCGCCGGGTCGTCGCCCTCGGCCTGGAAGACGTCGGCCTGCTGGAGCAGCACGCCGCCGGAGACCTGACGGAGGTCGCCCACCGGGCGGCCGTCGCCGTCGACCTTCAGCACGCGGATGTTCTTCTTCTTCGCCAGGACCTCCAGCGCGCCGTCCTCGTACGCCGGGGCCGCGATGACCTCGGTGAAGATCTCGGCGACCTGCTCGGCCAGCTCCACCGTCACCGGACGGTTGACGGCGATCACGCCGCCGAACGCGGACAGCGGGTCGCACGCGTGCGCCTTGCGGTGCGCCTCGGCGACGTCCGCGCCGACCGCGATGCCGCACGGGTTGGCGTGCTTGATGATCGCGACGCACGGCCCGTCGTGGTCGTAGGCGGCCCGGCGGGCGGCCTCGGTGTCCACGTAGTTGTTGAAGGACATCTCCTTGCCGTGCAGCTGCTCGGCGTTGGCGAGCCCGCCCGGCTGCCCGTCGGTGTACAGCGCGGCACCCTGGTGCGGGTTCTCGCCGTAGCGCAGCGACGCCTTGCGCTCCCACGCACCGGCCAGGAACTCCGGCAGCACGGCGCCCTCTTCGGGCGCGTACGCGTTCGTGAACCAGGAGGCCACGGCCACGTCGTACGCGGCGGTGTGCTGGAACGCCTCGGCCGCCAGCCGCTTGCGCGCGGCCAGCTCGAAGCCGCCGCCCTGCACGGCCTCCAGCACGTCGCCGTACCGCTCGGGGCTGACCACCACGGCCACCGACGGGTGGTTCTTGGCGGCGGCGCGCACCATCGAAGGACCGCCGATGTCGATCTGCTCGACGCACTCGTCGGGGGTCGCACCCGAGGCCACGGTCTCGCGGAACGGGTACAGGTTGACGACCACCAGGTCGAACGGCTCCACCCCCAGCTCGCCGAGCTGCTCGCGGTGGCTCTCCAGCCGCAGGTCGGCCAGGATGCCGGCGTGCACGCGCGGGTGCAGGGTCTTGACCCGGCCGTCCAGGCACTCCGGGAAGCCGGTCAGCTCCTCGACCTTGGTCACGGGCACACCCGCGGCGGCGATCTTCGACGCCGTCGAACCGGTCGACACCAGCGTGACGCCCGCCTCGTGCAGCCCGCGGGCCAGCTCTTCCAGCCCGGTCTTGTCGTAGACGCTGACGAGCGCGCGTCGGATGGGCCGCTTGTTCGTACCTTCGGCGGTCACTGGATCGTTACCTTTCGTCCCTCGATGCGGTAGCCGTTGCGGGCCAGACGCCCCACGACATCGACGAGCAGCCTGCGCTCGACTTCCTTGATGCGCTCATGGAGAGCGGCTTCGTCGTCCCCGTCCCGGACCTCGACCACACCCTGGGCGATGATCGGACCGGTGTCCACGCCGTCGTCCACGAAGTGGACGGTGCAGCCGGTGACCTTCGCCCCGTAGGCCAGCGCGTCCCGCACGCCGTGCGCGCCGGGGAAGGACGGCAGCAGGGCGGGGTGGGTGTTGACGAACCGCCCGCCGAACGACGCGAGGAACTCCTTCCCCACGATCTTCATGAACCCGGCGGACACCACCAGGTCCGGCTCGTACGAGGCGGTGGCCGCGGCCAGCGCCGCGTCCCACTCCCCGCGGCTCGCGTAGTCCTTGACCTGGCACACGAAGGTGGGGATCCCTGCGCGCTCCGCACGCTCCAGACCGGCGATCCCGGGACGGTCGGCCCCGACGGCCACGATCTCGGCACCGTAACCCTCGGGGTCGGCGGCGATGGCGTCGAGCAGGGCCTGGAGGTTGGTGCCGGAACCGGAGACCAGCACGACCAGGCGGGAGGAGGCCATGACAGGCCCTTTCTCACGGGGTGCGTCTTGTGCGGTCGTACAAAAACGTAAGACCCCGTTTTACGGGGAACCATACGAAGCGACCGACCGCCTGCAACGATACCGGCACACCGGACGGCCCCCGAGGGACGGGGGGATGGCCGGGCGGTAGCGTCTGGCGTACAGCGCTCACCCGACCAGTCGCCCAGGGGAAGAAACTCACCCGATGCCGGACCCACGCCAGTCCCCCGCCCAGCCGCCCGCGCCCCAGGGCGAAGACAACCCCTTCGCGGCGCCGCCGGAGGGACGTCCCGACCAGCCGTGGGAGCCGCGGCGCGTGACGGACCACGGCAAGGGCGGCGGCCCCGAGGGCCCCGGCAACGACCCCGACCAGCAGCGGGGCCGCTGGGACCCCACGGACCCGGTCCAGCGCCGCGCCCGCTACGCACTCCTCTCGGGCATGTGGGCCTTCTTCTTCACCCTGTTCGGCATCCCGGCGATGGGCCTCCTCCTGGGCTCCCTCGCCATGTACTGGGGCATCAGCTCGCTCCGCGCCAAGCCGGCCCCCAACACCACCGCACCTGAGGGCCCGATCCGCCCCCAGACGACGGCAGCGGTCAGCGGCCTCCTGACGGCGGTGCTGGCCCTCCTCCTCACGGCGGGCACGTACGCGATGCAGCTGGTCTACAAGGACTTCTACGTCTGCCGCGACGACGCCCTGACGAAGTCCGCGGAACTGAAGTGCAACGACCTCCTCCCGGACCCGCTCCGCGACCTGATCGGCGTCAAGAAGTAGCCACCCCCGGCACCCACCACGCACCCGCACCCCGCCGGACCCGTCCCAACCCCAAAGGACGCACCGGCGCCCGGAACCACGGGGCAACGGACGGGCTGCCGGCCCGGCTCACGCCGTCCCCCCGGGCGTTCCTCCCGGCGCGTCCCGGAAACCCTCGGCAGGCGGACGACCCGACACCGCGGCGGTGGCCGACGCGGGGCGCCCGGGTGCGGCACCGGGCCCGGCGCGGCTACGGCGCGCCGCCGGGCACCGGCTCCTCGTCCTCCGGCACCCGCTGTACGCGCGGGACGATCCGGGTACCGATGAGGCCGACCGGCGTCAAGGGGGGCAGGACGCGGGCCCGCACCTCCTCGAGGGCCTCCTCCAGGGCAAAGGCGTCGTCCCGCACCCTCCCTTCCTCCCCCACCCTCACGCCAACCCCAACCCCAACCCCGACCCCAACCCCGCTCTCGATCTCCGGAATCAAGTCCCCCGCCGACCTCCGCAAGGCCTCCCACCGGACCTCCCGCACCCCGCTGTCGTGCCAGGTGCCCGCGTCCCAGGTGCCGTCCTCCCCGTCCTCGTCCTCCCCGCCCACCAGCTCGGCCGGGAGCAGCCGCCAGGCCCGTACCCCCAGCGCCACGGGTACGCCGAGCACCGCGGTCCACCCCGCGGCGGCGGCACCGACGGCCCACCACACCGGCCCGAGGGCCGCCAGCCGCCCGGAGCCCAGCGAGCCCGCGGCCGCCGCGGCCAGCGCCGCCAGCGCACCGCCGCACACCAGCGCCCCGTAGAGGGCGGTGAGAGCGGCCTCCCCCCAGGTGTCCTCGTCCGCGTCGCGCCCGACGAACCACCCCAGCACCACACCCGCGACCACCGGCACCCCCAGCGCCGCCCAGGTGGCCGGGGACCCGGCACCCGCCGGCGGCAGCGCGGCCAGCAGCGGGAAGCCGGGCAGCGCGGGCGCGCCCACGAAGGCCAGGGGTGTCGCGGTCGCGGTGGTCCCGAGCGCGAACCCGGGCCCGAGCCCGTACGCGGCCCCCCAGACAGCGGCGTTCGGAACCAGCGCGAGCGCCAGCAGCAGCACCGCGAAGCGGCCCGACCAGACACCGGTGAGCTCCAGGAAAGACCGCTGCGCGTCCCCCGCGTGCCAGACCAGCGAGGCACCGACCAGCAGGGCGCCGCCCCCGGCCAGCACGAGGGTCGCAGCGGCGCCCGAACGCAGCGCGGTCTCGAAACCGGGGCGCATCAGGTGCCGGCGCACGCCCCTCGGCAGCCAGCCCGGCGGCGGCCCGTACGGGCGTCCCCGCGAGCTCCACACCCCCGCGGCGGCGGCGAACACCACCACCATCGGCACGTGCCAGGCCGCACTCAGCGGGTCGGCCGGCATCGGACCGCCGGCCGCGTACACCGTGGCCGCCGCGGCAACGAGCAGGTACCCGCACACCACAGCGGAAAAGACAGCCCCGGAAGACAACCGCTCGACCCGCGCACCAGGACCAGGACCGGCACCAGCGCCAGCACCGGCACCAGCAGCCGCACCGAGCCCGGCCCTCACCCCACCGGCTCCAGCCCCAGCCTCCCCCGGCTCACCCTCCCGGTGGTCCGCACCCTCCGGATGCCCCTCCCCCTCCCCCTCCCCCTCGTCCTCGTACAGGGCGATCCGCACCGCCCGCCGCACCAGCCACACGGGCAGCGCGACGAGCAGCAGCGGGGTGAGTCCGACGGGGGCCGGCACCCCGGACAGGGTGTCGTACCTGATCAGCTCGGTGCCGTGGGCCAGCAGCCACAGCCCCGCCGCCACGTGCAGCGCGGCGCCGGGCCCGCTGTCGGGGTAGGGCGAGCTGATCCACAGCACCATGACGAGGACGGCCAGGGCACCCAGGCCCAGGCCGGCGGCGAGTGCGCCGCCCAGTACGCAGGCGGCGGCCGCCGGGGAGCGGCGGCGACGGCCGGACGACACGTGGGTCACGCGGACATGGTCCCAACGACACGCGCTGAGGCCGCGTAACAGGCGAATGATCGTAGTGTCTCGCAATATACGGTTATGTACTTTTTCGGCCAAGGGAGCGTTCCGGGGAGTCCGGCATGACACAAAGCGTCGACACCGCCTCCGACCTGTCCCTGCCCTCCCCCAAGGAGCGGCGGCGGCTGCGCGAGTCCGGGGACCTCACCCCGGAGGAGCTCGCGGCGGCGCTGGGCGTGACCCCGACGACGGTCCGCTCGTGGGAGACGGGGCGCACCGAGCCCCGCGGCCGCAAGCGCGAGGCGTACGCGAAGCTCCTGGCCCGGCTGGGCTCGCTCGCGGAAGAACCAACGGACACGGAACCGGCACCGCCCGGAGCGGAAGCCGCACGGCCGGAACCCGGGCACCCCGAGCCGGGGCACCCCGAGCCGGGGCACCCCGAGCCGGGGCACCCCGAGCCGGGGCACCCCGGGCCGGGGCACCCGGAGCCCGGACAGCCGGAACCCACGCACCCCGAAGCCGCGCACGCAGCACCCGCGCGCCTCGAATACGAGCCCCCCGAACCCACTCCGCCAGAACCCACCCGGCCCGGACGCACCCAGTCCGAACGCGACCAGCCAGAACCCGCCCAGCCCGAACCTCCGCTGCCCGGGCCCCCGGCCGGGCGCGGCAGGCCGCTGCCGCCGGCCAAGCCGGCCTCACCCAGCACCCGGCCCAAGCCGGCCGCCAAACGTGCCGCGAAGCCGCCAATGCCGGTGGCCCGCCACAACCCGCCCCGCAGGGACCAGTTGGCGGCAGCCTTCGCGGCAGCCCGCGAACGGTCCTCGGTAGGCACGTCGGCTCCCGCAGAAACGTCCCGGCAGGCAGCACCTGAGCCCCCCTCAACCGCACCCGCCACCTCCCCGGCTCCCTCCCCGGCCCCCGCGGCGGCCGACCAGGAGGGCATCGAGGCGGGCACCGCGGAAGGCATCGAGGAGCACCAGGCAGCTCTCGCCGAACCACCCCTCACCCCCGACCCCGACGCCGACCCCGACCTCGACCCCACCTCCACCTCCACCTCCACCCCACCCCCGACCCCACCCCCCTTGAGCCCGGAACAGACCTTCGACGCCCTCTACGCCTACTGCTCCGGCGCACTCATCCGGCAGGCCTACCTGCTCACCGGTCGCCGTGCACTCGCCCAGGAGGCGGTCGAACGGGCCTTCCAACAGGCCTGGGAACGCTGGCCCGAGGTCGCCACCGACCCGGACCCGGTGGGCTGGGTGCGCGCGGTGGCGTACGAGTACGCGCTCTCCCCCTGGCACCAGTTCCGCCGCGCCCACAAGCATCCCGACCAGCCCCCGGCCTCCCCCGCGGACCGGGCGCTGATGGACGCGATGCTCGAACTGACCCCCGTACACCGCAGGACCGTGCTGCTGTACGACGGCGTGGGCCTGGACCTGCCCGAGACGGCAGCGGAGACCGAGGCCAGTACGCCGGCCGCGGGGCGGCGGCTGCTCAACGCGCACGCCCGGCTCACCGCGCGGATGCCGGAGCTGTCCGTACCGGGGGTCCTGCACCACAGGCTGGGTTCAGTCGTGCCGTCCGTACGGCTGGAGCCCCGGCCGGCGGCGGTGGTCCGGGCGGCGGGCGAGCACCGCACCCGGCGGTGGACGCGCGCCGCCATCGGGCTGACGGCGGTGATCGCGGCGGCCACCGCGTACACCACCGCCACCGCGCCCAGGGAGTACGTGCCCAAGGAGGCACCCGGCACGGCCGTCTCCGGCGTCCCCCCGCACAGCGGCCCGCAGCAGCTCACCGAACAGGACGTGGAACTGCGCGAGAAGCTGCGCTCGGAACCGGCCCCGGGCCCGGAACGCCTGGTCCCGAGCAGCACCTGACGCCCAGCCACAGCCACAGCCACAGCCACAGCCACAGCCACAGCCACCGAAAACGGCCGCGGCCCGCACCCCGTTCAGGGATGCGGGCCGCGGCCGCGCTCTGCCTCAAGACGTCAAGGCATCAAGAAGCCCTCGGCACCGGTCAGGCGCCGCAGGAATCAGGCACCCGCGAGGATCTCGCGCGCCAGCTTCGCGGTCTCCGTCGGGGTCTTGCCGACCTTGACACCGGCGGCCTCGAGGGCCTCCTTCTTCGCCTGGGCGGTGCCGGAGGAACCGGAGACGATGGCGCCGGCGTGGCCCATGGTCTTGCCCTCGGGGGCGGTGAAGCCCGCGACGTAACCGACGACCGGCTTGGTGACGTTGGCCTTGATGAAGTCGGCCGCACGCTCCTCGGCGTCGCCGCCGATCTCACCGATCATGACGATCAGCTCGGTCTCCGGGTCGGCCTCGAAGGCCTCCAGGGCGTCGATGTGCGTGGTGCCGATGACCGGGTCGCCACCGATGCCGACGGCGGAGGTGAAGCCGATGTCACGGAGCTCGTACATCATCTGGTAGGTCAGCGTGCCGGACTTCGACACGAGACCGATCTTGCCGGGCTTGGTGATGTCGCCCGGGATGATGCCGGCGTTGGACTGGCCGGGGGTGATCAGGCCGGGGCAGTTCGGGCCGACGATGCGGGTCTTGTTGCCCTTGGCCTTCGCGTACGCCCAGAAGGCGGCGGAGTCGTGCACCGCGATGCCCTCGGTGATCACGACGGCCAGCGGGATCTCGGCGTCGATGGCCTCGACCACGGCGGCCTTCGCGAAGGCCGGCGGCACGAAGAGGACGGAGACGTCGGCGCCGGTCTTCTCCATGGCCTCGGCGACGGAGCCGAAGACCGGGACCTCGGTGCCGTCGAAGTCGACGGAGGTGCCGGCCTTGCGCGGGTTCACGCCGCCGACGATGTTGGTGCCGTCACCGAGCATGAGCTTGGTGTGCTTCATGCCGGTGGCGCCGGTCATGCCCTGGACGATGACCTTGCTGTCCTTGGTGAGGAAGATAGCCATGGCTTTGTGTTCCCCTCTTCCTTACTTCGCAGCCGCGAGCTCGGCGGCCTTGTCGGCCGCGCCGTCCATGGTGTCCACGCGCTGGACCAGCGGGTGGTTGGCGTCCGACAGGATCTTGCGACCCAGCTCCGCGTTGTTGCCGTCGAGACGGACGACGAGCGGCTTGGTGACCTCTTCGCCCTTCTTCTCCAGCAGGGCGAGGGCCTGGACGATGCCGTTGGCGACCTCGTCGCACGCGGTGATGCCACCGAAGACGTTGACGAAGACCGACTTGACGTCCGGGTCGCCGAGGATGATCTCGAGACCGTTCGCCATCACCTCGGCGGAGGCGCCGCCGCCGATGTCGAGGAAGTTGGCGGGCTTGACGCCACCGTGGTTCTCACCGGCGTACGCGACCACGTCGAGGGTGCTCATGACGAGACCCGCGCCGTTGCCGATGATGCCGACCTCGCCGTCGAGCTTGACGTAGTTGAGGCCCTTGGCCTTGGCCGCGGCCTCGAGCGGGTTCGCGGCGGCCTTGTCCACGAGCTCCTCGTGGGACGGCTGACGGAACTCGGCGTTCTCGTCGAGCGAGACCTTGCCGTCGAGGGCGATGACGTCACCGGAGGCGACCTTGGCCAGCGGGTTGACCTCGACGAGGAGCGCGTCCTCGGCGACGAAGGTCTTCCACAGGGTCACGAGGACCTCGGCGACCTTCTCGGCGACCTCGGCCGGGAACTGCCCCTGGGCGACGATCTCGCGGGCCTTCTCGATGGAGACGCCCTCGTTGGCGTCGACCGGGACCTTGGCGAGCTTCTCGGGGGTCGTCGCGGCGACCTCCTCGATGTCCATGCCACCCGCGACCGAGGCCATGGCCAGGAAGGTGCGGTTGGTACGGTCGAGCAGGTAGGAGACGTAGTACTCCTCGAGGATCTCCGGAGCGGTCTCCGCGATCATCACCTTGTGGACCGTGTGGCCCTTGATGTCCATGCCCAGGATGTCCGTCGCACGGGCGACGGCCTCGTCCGGGGTGGCGGCCAGCTTGACGCCACCGGCCTTGCCGCGGCCGCCGACCTTCACCTGCGCCTTGACGACCGACTTGCCGCCCAGTCGCTCGGTCGCCTCGCGCGCCGCCTCAGGCGTGTCGATGACTTCACCGGCCAGCACCGGTACACCGTGCTTGGCGAAGAGGTCCCTCGCCTGGTACTCGAACAGGTCCACGCGCGTCCGTCCCTTGTCTTCAAAGATTTCGCAGTGATCGCGGTTGTCTGCGTGGGCGTGCCGCGAAGGGCAACGTGACGGCGCTGTCACAAGGGAAGCGCACACGGTGACCGTGGACGCGGCATGTCCGTCCGGCAGGTTATCCCCGTGGGACACAGGTCCCTAAATCGCATGTCACAACAGAGCGGTGATTCGCCTCACAGATCGCCTCACATCTGAGCTGCGACTTCGTGTGATCTCACCATTTACGGTAGGCCGTACCGCGCGCTCACGCCGCCTCCGGTCGGCCGTCCGGAGGGCGCCCCGGCCACGCTCGGTGACCGGCGCCCGCCCCCGCGCCCGCCGCTCCCCCGGCAACACACCCGGCGAACCGGCGCGCACGGCCCGTCACGGAATCGGGCAGCGGCCCGTCACGGAACGGGCAGCGGCCGCTTCTCGATCGCGGCGGCCATCACCTCCGGGAACAGGTCGGGCGTGCAGGCGAAGGCGGGAGCGCCGAGGGCGGCCAGCGCCGCCGCGTGCTCGTGGTCGTAGGCGGGCGCGCCCTCGTCGGACAGGGCCAGCAGCGTGACGAACTGCGTGCCGGCGGCCTTCATCGCGGCGACGCGTTTGAGCATCTCGTTGCGTATCCCGCCCTCGTAGAGGTCGCTGATGAGGACGACGACGGTGTCGGCGGGCCGGGTGATCTTCGACTGGCAGTAGGCGAGGGCGCGGTTGATGTCGGTGCCGCCGCCGAGCTGGGTGCCGAAGAGGACGTCCACCGGGTCGTCGAGCTGGTCGGTCAGGTCCACCACCGCGGTGTCGAAGACGACGAGCCGGGTGGCGATCGACCGCATGGAGGCGAGCACCGCGCCGAAGACGGACGCGTACACGACGGACGCGGCCATCGAGCCGGACTGGTCGATGCAGAGGATCACGTCCTTCTTCACCGACTGCGACGCCCGGCCGTACCCGACCAGCCGCTCGGGCACGACGGTGCCGTGCTCGGGCAGGTAGTTCTTGAGGTTCGCCCGGATGGTGCGGTCCCAGTCGATGTCCCGGTGGCGGGGCCTGCTGACCCGGGCGGACCGGTCGAGCGCGCCGGTCAGGGTGGCGCGGGTGCGGGTGGCCAGGCGCTTCTCCAGCTGCTCGACCACCTTGCGGACCACCGCCCGCGCCGTTTCCCTGGTGGTCTCCGGCATCGCCTTGTTGAGGGAGAGCAGCGTGCCGACGAGGTGGACGTCCGCCTCGACGGCCTCCAGCATCTCCGGCTCCAGGAGCAGGGTGGACAGGCCGAGGCGGTCGATGGCGTCGCGCTGCATCACCTGGACGACCGAGGCGGGGAAGTACGTACGGATGTCCCCGAGCCAGCGGGCCACGGACGGCGCGGACCCCCCGAGCCCGGCCGAGCGCTCGCCGGCCCGCTTCCGCCCGCCGCCACCGCCGTAGAGGGCGCTCAGCGCCGCGTCCATCCCGGCGTCCCGCCCGTCCAGCCGGTACCCGGTCCCGTCCCCGCCCTCCCCGCCGAGCACGAGCCGCCACCGCCGCAACCGCTCCCCGGCGGCATCGCCACCACCGGGCACGCCGGCACCCCCGTCGGCACCTGCACCGCCGGACCGGTCCGCACCCCCGGCGGAACCGGCACCCCTGGGCGCGTCCACACTCCCGGCGGAACCGGCACCCGGAGCCGGGGCGGATCGACCGGTGCCACCGGTGCCGCCGGTGCCGCCGACGGGCGGTCTCTCCGCCTCGTCCGGCAGCACACCCGTCCCCCCGGACCCCGGCAGGGCCGACACGGCCCCGCCCGCCGGCGCGTCCCCGGCGTCGGCCGCCCCCGCCTGGCCGGCCACCGGACCCGCGAACCCCGGGGTGCCCGCCCCGGCCGTGGCCGCGCCCGCGCCCACCGGGTTCACCGTCGGCAGTTCGCTCCACAAGCCCGCGTGGTTCTCGGCGTGCTTCATCCGCTCGTCCCCCTCTGGGTCGTCCGCACGTCCTCCGTGCGCCGTCCTGCGTCGTGTTCGTCGCGTGTTTCGCGTTCGTGCTCGTGTTCCGCCGGCTGTTGCGGAGGCAGCCGCGCCAGGTCCGGCGCCCCTGAGCTCCGCTCCCCGGCACCGGGGCGGCGGCCCGCCCGCCCCGGCGGACCGTCCGGCCCCGTCCCCGTCCCCGTCGCCCGCACCCGCCGGGCGGCCCCGGCCACACCCGCCCGGCCCCGGGAGCCCCGCCTCAGGCCGCGGCGCCCGCCCCCAGCAGCAGCGTGATCAGCGGGACCACCGCGTCGGCGCGGGCCTGGTCGAGCTCGGCGGCGAAGCCCTCGGCCCCCGCTCCGGTGGCGGCCGGAGCCGCGCCCGGGCCGCGGCGCAGCAGTTCGCCCAGGGTGCGCCGCACCCCCGGCTCGTACGCGCCGAACGTCCGCCGCAGCAGCGGCAGTACGTCGGTGAACGCGCCCGCCGGCACGGAGGTCAGCCACGCGTCGACCAGGCCCAGCAGCCGCTCGTCGTGGACCAGCAGCGTGCCGCCGCCCGCCGCGCCGCCGGCGAAGCCCTCGATCCAGCCCGCGGCGTCGGCCGGCGGCGTGGCCGGGGAGAGTGCCAGGCCCATCAGCCGGGCCGTCTCCTCCGGCTCCAGCCGCCCCTCGTCCAGCAGCAGCCGCGCCGCCCGGCCGCGGATCACCCCGGGTATCGCGTCCCGCCCGGCGAGCCCCTTCAGCACGGCGGCCCACCGCTCCCGAAGCCCCTCGGCCTCCAGCAGGGCCACCGCGCCGTGCACGGCGTCCACGTGTCCCCGCAGCGCCTCCGCCGCGTCGGCGTCCAGGCCGGCCGCACAGGCCGGGGGCAGCGCCACGCAGATGCGCTCGGCGAGACCCGCGGCGACCGTGCCCAGCGCCGCCGTGTCGGTGCCCCGTACGTCGCCGTATCTGAGGGAACGGGCCAGCGCCGGCAGCGCCTTGGCGAGCCCCGCCACGTCGGTGTCGAGCGCGGCGAGGTCCGCGAGGGTCCGCAGGACGGCCGGCAGTGCCTCGCCGAGCCCGGCCAGCAGGCACCGCTCCGCGAGGGCGGTGACCTCGCCCAGCTCCTTCGCCGCGGTCGCGTCCGCCTCGGCCCTGGCCACGGCGGCGGCCTGCACGGTGGTGCCCCAGATGCCGGCCTCCGCCACCCGCACCGACAGCTCGGGCTCCCAGCGCAGCCGCCAGGTCTCCCGGAACGTGCCCGTGCTGCCCCGCGAGGCCGTCGGCTCGCCCCAGTGGACGCCCAGCAGCCGGAGCCGGTGCAGGAGGAGGCTGCGGGCCGTGTCGGTCTCGCCGCGGAGGTCCAGCTCCAGCTCACGGTCGCGCGCCTCGGGCTTGAGCCGCAGCGTCCGCTGCCGCTTGGTCAGGTCCCGCTGGAGGGGCACCACGGGCGCGCTGTCCGGGACCTCGCCCAGCGCGTCGCCGACGACCAGCCGGTCCTCGATCAGCGCGAGCGGCACGTCCGAGCCCTCGCACATCACCGCGCGCACCGCGTCCATGGTCTCGGAGAGCCCCGGCAGCGGCCGGTCCCGCACGGCGGCCAGCGTCCCGGCGAGCCGCACCGCCTCGATGACGTGCGCCGAGGAGACCTGCCTGTCCTCCGCCCGCAACAGCCCCGCGACCTTCGTCAGCCAGCGCTCCACCGGCCGGTCCGGTGCCGCGAAGAGGTGTCCGTACCAGCCCGGGGAGGCGATCCCCGCGCCGTACCCGGAGGACCGGGCGAGCCTGCGGTGCGTCCACGGCACCCAGGCCAGCTCGACCTTCGCCTTGGGCAGCCCGGTGAGCAGCGCCCGGTCGGCCGTGGCCGTGGTCTTCGCGCGCAGCGCGGGGACGTGCCAGGCGCCGCAGACGACGGCGTAGTCGTCGCCGAACTCACGGCGGGCGGCCCGCATCCGCTGGCGCATGTACGCCTCGCGGACCAGGTCGCGCCGGTCGCCGCCGTGGCCGTACTCCTCGCGCAGGGCGGCCATGGCGTCGCCCACGGCCTCGAAGGCGGCGAGCCCGGCGCCGGTGCGGTGCTCGACGGCGTCCTCCCACCAGCGCTCGGGGTCGTCGTAACCGGCGGCGTCGGCGAGCACGGCGAGCGGGTCCAGCCGCAGCGCGGCCCCCTCGGCCTCCGCCTCCTCCGGGTCAGGGGCAGCGCCCCCGTCCGGCCCGGCGGCCAGCGTGTGGGCGGCGGGCAGGTCGATGAAGCGGACCGGCACGCCGGCGTCCAGGGCCCAGCGGATGGCGACCCACTCGGGCGAGAACTCGGCCAGCGGCCAGAACGCGGCCCGGGCGGGGTCGTCCACGACGTGGGCGAGCAGCGCGACGGGCGGCCGCATCCCGGGGTCGGCGGCCAGCGGCAGCAGGTCGTCGGCCTCGGGCGGACCCTCGATGAGCACGGCCGAGGGCCGTACGGCGTCCAGCGCGGCCCGCACCGCCCGGGCCGAGCCGGGACCGTGGTGCCGCACCCCCAGCAGGGCGGGCCCGGTCATACGGTCACCTCCCGGCAGGCGCGGTAGAAGTCCTTCCAGCCCTCGCGCTCGCGGACGACCGCCTCCAGGTACTCCTGCCAGACGACCTTGTCGGCCGCCGGGTCGCGGACGACGGCGCCGAGGATGCCGGCGGCCACGTCCGAGGGGCGCAGCACGCCGTCCCCGAAGTGCGCGGCCAGGGCCAGGCCGTTGGTGACGACGGAGATCGCCTCGGCGGTGGACAGGGTGCCGCTGGGGGTCTTGACCTTGGTGCGGCCGTCGGCGGTGACGCCGTCCCGCAGCTCGCGGAAGACGGTGACGACGCGCCGGATCTCGTCGATGCCGTCGGGCCCCGTGGGGAGGTCGAGCGAGCGCCCCATCTGGTCCACCCGGCGGGCGACGATGTCGACCTCGGCCTCGGGGGTGGCGGGCAGCGGGAGCACGACCGTGTTGAAGCGGCGGCGCAGCGCGCTGGACAGCTCGTTGACCCCGCGGTCGCGGTCGTTGGCGGTGGCGATGAGGTTGAACCCGCTTACGGCCTGCACCTCTTCGCCGAGTTCGGGGATGGGCAGGGTCTTCTCGGACAGGACGGTGATGAGCGTGTCCTGGACGTCGGCGGGGATACGGGTCAGCTCCTCGACGCGCGCGGTCATGCCCTCGGCCATGGCCCGCATGACGGGGCTGGGCACGAGTGCCTCGCGGCTGGGGCCGTGGGCGAGGAGCCTGGCGTAGTTCCAGCCGTACCTGATGGCCTCCTCGGGGGTGCCCGCGGTGCCCTGGACGAGCAGGGTGGAGTCGCCGCTGACGGCGGCCGCGAGGTGTTCCGAGACCCAGGTCTTGGCAGTGCCCGGCACACCGAGGAGCAGCAGGGCCCGGTCGGTGGCGAGGGTGGTGACGGCGACCTCGACGGTGCGGCGCGGTCCGACGTACTTGGGCGTGATGACGGTGCCGTCGGGCAGCGTGCCGCCGAGCAGGTACGTGGCGACGGCCCACGGGGAGAGCTTCCAGCGGGCCGGCCGGGGCCGGTCGTCGGCGGCCGCGAGGGCCTTCAGTTCCGCCGCGAAGGCGTCCTCGGCGTGCGGTCGCAGCGCCTGTGCGCCGGTGCTGTTCTCGGGCTTGGTCATGGCGTCCCCCTCCAAGTCGTGCCGTGTGGTTTCCACGGTGCACCACCCCACTGACAACACCCTTCCTTCCAGGCGTCGTTGCAGGTCAGGGCGATTGTCAGTGGCCGGGCCTACGGTCGTTGGCATGACTCAGCAGGGGGTGCGCTGGACGTCGGAACAGGTGCTGTCTCTGGCTCCTGACGAGGCGTCGCGCAAGGCGGGAAGCAAGCTCGGCGGAGCGGGGCCGTGGTCGGAGACCGGAGGTTCCGCTTCCGGTGCCGTATGGGGGCAGTGCAAGGGCAGCGGCAGCAGGCCGTACCGCACGGTGGTGGACCTCACCGGGCCCGCGTACTCGTGCTCGTGCCCGAGCCGGAAGTTCCCGTGCAAGCACGCGATCGGGCTGCTGCTGCTCTGGGCGGCGGACGCGGACGCCGTGCCGGAGACGGAGGAGGCGCCGGACTGGGCGGGCGAGTGGCTCGGGGCGCGCGCGGAGCGGGCGGACCGGGCGGCGAAGCGGAAGGAGGGCGGCACGGGGGACGGGCCGGCCGATCCGGAGGCGGCCAGGCGACGGGCCGAGCGGCGCGCGGAGCGGATCGGGGCGGGCGTCGCGGAGCTGGAGCAGCGGCTCGCCGACCTGCTGCGGGGCGGCCTGGCCGGCCAGGAGCGGGCGGGGTACGCGCTGTGGGAGGAGACGGCCGCCCGCATGGTGGACGCGCAGGCTCCCGGGCTGGCGGCACGGGTGCGGGAGTTGGGCACGCTGCCGGCGTCCGGGCCGGGCTGGCCGGTGCGGATGCTGGAGGAGTGCGCGCTGCTGCACCTGCTGGACCGGGCCTGGACGGGCGTGTCCGCGCTGCCGGAGCCGCTGGCGGCCACGGTGCGGACGCGCGTGGGGCTGCCGGGGGCCGCGACGGGCCCCGTGGTGCGGGACCGGTGGCAGGTGCTGTCCCAGTACGACTCGGTCTCGCCGGACGGGCGGCTGACCACGCGGCGCGTGTGGCTGCGGGGGGTGGCTTCCGGCCGGGCCGCGATGGTGCTGGACTTCGGCCCGGCGGGCCGGCCGCCGCAGCTGTCGCTGCCCGTGGGGCTGGTGCTGGACGCGGAGGCGACGTACCACGCGGGGGCGGGGCAGCTCCGGGTGGACCTGGGCGAGCGGTCCGGCCCGCCGGTGGTGGGTGCGGGGGCGCCGCCGGGGGTGAGCACGGGGGCGGCGCTCGACCTGTACGGCGCGGCGCTGCGCGAGGACCCGTGGCTGGACTCCTGGCCGGTGGTGCTGGCGGGGGTGGTACCCGTGCCGGGCGAGCCGGCCTGGCAACTGGCTGACGGGGACGGGGAGTCGGCCCTGCCGCTGAGCCGGGACGTGCGCTCGCGGACCGGGCAGTGGCAGCTGGCGGCGCTGTCGGGGGGCGGGCCGCTGACGGTGTTCGGCGAATGCGGGCACCAGGGCTTCACACCGCTCACGGCGTGGACGCCGGGTTCGGCCGAGGCCGTGGCTCTGGTGTGAGGGGCTCCCGCCCCGGCCCGGAGGAGGGGGCCGGACCGGGGCGGGGCCGGGGGCGGACGGATACGCAGGGACGACGAGGGGAGGACGCGATGGCGGCGGACGCGGTCGTGGACGGATGGCGGGCGACGGACTGGGAGGGCCTGGTCACCGCGGCGCTGCTGGGCACCGAGCGGAGGCGCGAGGGGGCCGGCGGGGGCTCGCCCGAGGGGCTGCTGGACGCGGCGGCCCTGCAGACGGTGCGGCGCAGGGCGGGGCTGCGGCCTGCGCCGGCGCGGCCGCGCCCGGAGCCCGCGGCGGAGGATCCGCGGCCGGAACTGCCGGAGGCCGCGCGACGGCGGCTGGGGCAGCTGCTGGCGGGCCGGACGGGCGGGGGCGGTTCCGGGCGGGGGACGCTGCCGGACCTGACGGAGCTGCTGCCGCAGTGGCTCGCGACGGCGAACGCGCGGGGCTACCAGGCCCCCGCCGCGCTGCTGCCGGCACTGCTGGACGCGGCGCGGGCCCGTACGGACCTGCGGCCGGCGGCGCTGGAGCTGGCGGGCGCGCGGGGGCGGTGGCTGGCCCGGCTGAACTCCGACTGGCGGTTCGCGCTGCGCAGCGGGGCGGGCGGCACCGGGCTGCCGGAGCCGTCGGACACGGCGGCGGTGGCGCGGCTGTGGGAGGAGGGGCTGTTCGCGGAGCGCGTGGCGCTGCTGGCGTCGGTACGGGGGTCCGACGCGGCGGCGGCGCGGGAGCTGCTGGAGACGACGTGGGGGGCCGAGCGGGCCGAGGACCGGCTGATGTTCCTGGACTCGCTGCGAGCGGGTCTCTCGGATGCGGACGAGCCCTTCCTCGAGCGGGCGTTGGGCGACCGCAGCCGGAACGTCCGGGCCACGGCCGCGGAGCTGCTGTCCGCGCTGCCGCGGTCGGCGCTGGCCGCGCGGATGGCGGAGCGGGCGCTGGCCTGTGTGGGGCCCGAGGGGGTGTCGGCGCCGACGGAGTGCGATGCGGGGATGCGCAAGGACGGCGTGGTGGAGCGTCCCCCGGCGGGGCGCGGGGAGCGGTCCTGGTGGCTGGGGCAGGTGGTCGAGGCGGCGCCGCTGGACTGCTGGCGCGAGCGGTTCGGGGGGCTGGGCCCGGCGGAGATCGTGGCGCTGCCGATAGCCGACGGCTGGGCGGAGGACGTGCACGCGGCGTGGTGCCGGGCCGCGGTACGGCAGCGGGACGCCGACTGGTCCCGGGCGCTGCTGGGCTCCCCCGCGGCGCCGCCCGCGGCCGGTCCCGGCACCGCGTCGCTGGCCGAGCGGGCGAAGCTGCTGGAGGCGCTGCCGGGCGGGGAACGCGCCGGGTGGGTGGCCGGGTTCGTGGCGGCCCACGGGCTGTCGGAGGCGTTCCAGCTGCTGGGGGTGTGCGCGGTGCCGTGGGCCCCGCCGCTGGGCCGGGCGGTGGTGGACGCGCTGGACATCGCGCGGGACGCGGGGAGTTACCCGTGGAGCTTCAGCGGGGTGATGGGCCTGGCGGAGCGCT
Organism: Streptomyces sp. NPDC101118; assembly: GCF_044759445.1. Taxonomy (NCBI): domain Bacteria; kingdom Bacillati; phylum Actinomycetota; class Actinomycetes; order Kitasatosporales; family Streptomycetaceae; genus Streptomyces; species Streptomyces sp. NPDC101118. The sequence goes on from NZ_JBIVZG010000005.1 coordinate 236,882, forward strand.
GCCTGGACCCCGCGGAGGCGGTGCGCCTGGAGGCGCTGACGGCGGCTCCGGAGGAGCCGGCCGACACGGCCCCCGGCGCCGGCGGCTACTGGACCGAGGCCTTCCAGCGCCTCGTCTCGACCCTGCGGCTCCGCGCCACGATGCTGACCGAACTCTCCTGACTCCGCGCCACGATGCTGGTCGACTTCCTGACCCCGGCCGGGCCCGGCGGGGCGCGGCCGTGGCCCGGCGACAGTCCCGGCCGACGTCGTGATCGCCGCCGCCTCGTGGTGCGTGGGGGAGCCCCTTGAGGCGTCGTGGCAGGCTGGTCCGGAGGCAGGCCCGGGCCTGGGGTGGCCGAAGGCCAGGGGCGAAGCCCCCTTGCCCCAGGGGTGGGCCTGCCTCAGGGCCTGCAGGCCACGACGGGTCAAGGGGCGAGGGGACCCACGCACCACGAGGCGGCCCGGTGCGGCCTGGTGTGGCCCGGTGCCGGAACGTACGCGGCCCAGCGCCGGAACGTACGCGGCCCGGTGCCGAACGTACGCGGCCCGGCACCGCGGGGGGCAGGAGCCCCACGGCGGCAGAGGCGCACCGAGCTGTCGGCGACCGCCGGCAGGTTCCGCCCACCAGGGCGGCTCCGCACTCGGCGAACTCGTCACGTTCCGGGACGACCCCGGGCATGCGCGCGTGGAGTCACCGTGGTCGAAGGCGAGCCGGAAGCCCTCGCAGACACCCCGAGCATGCGCGCGTGGAGTCACCCCTCGGCCGAAAAGCGTTCCGCCGCCGCCCCCAGCGCACCACCGCAGCCTTCAACGCCGGAAGTGGGCCCGACTCCCCACCGGGTGCGCATCATTCCCGGCCCCTGGCCCCCGCCCCCGGCAACGGCCCCGCGGCCCAGGACCCGTGTGGTCCCGCACCCGTCCCGGAGGGGTTACGCCTCGGCCGGGTGGCGGACGTTCGCGCGGACCCAGTCGACGATCGACGTCGTGGTGGCGCCCGGCGTGAAGATCTCGGCCACGCCCTTCGCCTTCAGCGGCGGGATGTCGTCCTCCGGGATGATGCCGCCGCCGAAGACCAGGATGTCCTCCGCGTCGCGCTCCTTCAGTAGGTCGATCACCTTCACGAAGAGCGTGTTGTGCGCCCCGGACAGGATCGACAGGCCGATCGCGTCCGCGTCCTCCTGGATCGCGGTGTCGACGATCTGCTCGGGGGTCTGGTGGAGGCCCGTGTAGATGACCTCCATGCCCGCGTCACGGAGCGCACGGGCGATCACCTTCGCGCCGCGGTCGTGGCCGTCGAGACCCGGCTTGGCCACCACCACACGGATCGGACCGGTCACACCCATCACTGCCTCCATGCCGACTGCGCTGTCGAAGTAAACGAACGTTAAGGACAGCATCCCGCACGCCACCGTTTCGCGGCACTCCCCGAGGGGGAAATCACACGGTGGGACACGATCGCAAGGGGAGCCGCGACGAGGTCGCCACGCCACCGTGCCGTCAGCCGCGCGGCGCGGTGGCGTGGCATGCCGATGCCGAACTCCGGAGATCATTTCGGGAGGACGGCCATGGGCCTGTCACACAAGCTGCCGACGACCGCACTCCGCGCCACCGTGCTGGAACTGGCCATCCTCACCGCCCACCTGCTGGTGTACCCCACGGGCGTGCTCGCGGAGCGCCGACCCGCCGCACCCAGGCCCCCGCACCCGGACGAGGTTCCGCTGCGCGGCGCGCCGCGCCCGCCGGTGATCCTGCTGCACGGCTTCACGGACAACCGCTCCGTCTTCCTCCTGCTGCGTCGCATCCTCGCGGAGGGCGGCCGCCACCACGTCGAGGCGCTGAACTACTCCCCGCTCACCACCGACCTCCGCGCCGCCGCCCGCCGGCTGGCCCGGCAGGTCGAGGAGGTGCTCGCCCACACCGGGCAGGACCGCGTGGACCTGGTCGGCCACAGCCTCGGCGGCCTGGTCGCGCGGTACTACGTCCAGCGGCTCGGCGGCGACGCCCGGGTCCGCACGGTGGTCACCCTGGGCACGCCGCACCACGGCACCCGGATCGCGCCCCTGATGGACGCCCACCCGCTGGTGCGTCAGATGCGCCCGGACTCACCGGTCCTCACGGAGCTTGCAGCCCCGGCCCCCGGCTGCCGGACCCGGTTCGCCTGCTTCTGGACGGATCTGGACCAGTTGATGGTGCCGGTGACGGCCGCCCGCCTCGACCACCCCGACCTGATCACCGAGAACATCCGGGTCACCGGCATCGGACACCTCGCGCTGCCGGCACACCCCGCCGTGGCGGCGCACGTCCGCCGGATCCTCTCCGGCGACGCGCCCGGGACGCTCCTGGAGTCGGGCCCGGCGTCCGGTTCGTTCTCGGTCGCCTGATTCCCCCCGCACACCCGGGACCATCCGGCTCTTTTCGGCCAACACCCAGCGAAAATCGTTCGAACGCGATTCGAACCTCAGGGCAAGCCTCGGCTTCGGGTCGGCCGAAAGGCGGCTGAATGCCCGGTTCCTGAATGCCCAAAACCTGCCGAAGATTGTCGACGCCTGTAACCGCCGGGTACAGTCACGCCACTGCTCTCCTCCGGGGAACCTCTCACCTCCCCGGCCACCCAGGCCCCCACCGCCGAGGCGAAAGAGAAGTTGGTGAACGACCGCCCATCGTCGGGCCACTACCCGCATGCCGGGTACGACGGCCTTTCCACCAGCACCTTCGCCGGTGACCCGCTCTTCGGGTCCCTCGACAGCGGCTACGGAACGCAGCAGGCGGCCTACCCCTCGTACGAGTACGACCCCTACGGGGCGTACGGCGCACAGCAGCCGCACGAGGCCTACGGCACCCAGGACACGGCCTACGCGACCGGCTACGACGCCGGGCAGTCGGGCCACTACGACGCCACCGCCTGGACCTCGCAGGAGAGCTACCTCGGCGCCATCCCGGCCCAGCTGACCCCGGACGACACCACCGGCCAGTGGGACGCGAACGCCTGGCAGACCGCGCACCAGCAGCAGCCCGAACCGTTCGCGTACGACCCCTCGGGCCAGCACTCCGGCCACTGGGCGACGCCGGGCTCCGAGACCGGCACGTACGACGCCACCGCCTGGAACGGCGGCTACGAGCCCGCTTACGACACGACGACGGCCGCCTACGACGCGACCGCGACGGCCTACGACACCTCGGCCGACCCGTACGCGCAGCAGCAGTATCCGGAGCACCAGCCCGCCCAGCAGTACGACGCCACGCAGACCTACGTCGACCTCTCCACGTACTCCGAGTACTCCGAGCCGACGCCGGCCGCACCGCCCGCCCCGGAGTCCGAGGGCCCCGCGGTCGAGGGCCCGTCCGCCGACCAGGTCGCCTTCGCTGCCGCCGCCACGATGGTCGGCGAGATCGAGCTGGACTTCGACTTCGAGGCGGAGGACCCGGCCCCCGAGGCCGCGGACACCATCCCCGAGACCGTCACCCCCGCGCCCCGCGCCGCCCGCCGCGCGGCCGCCGCCCAGAGCGGCAGCCGCGGCCGCCGCCGCACCCCCGCCAAGCGCTCCGCGCTGCTGACCGTCGCCGTGCCCTCGGCCTGCGTCATGGGCGTGGCCGGCGTCGCCGCCGCCTCGGTCGGCGGACTGACGGGCCAGGCCCCCGTCGAGGAGACCAAGACCCTCTCCGCTCCCGACCCGGCCTCGGTCAAGCCCGTCGCCGCCAACAGCAAGCTCGACACCCAGCTCGCCGCGCTCAGCGCCGACGCGGGTGACTTCGCGGACCGCGCGAGCCGCACACAGGAACGTATCGACCTGCGTGAACGCGCGGAGCAGGAGCGCAAGAAGCGCGCGGAGGAGGCGGCCCGCAAGGAGGCGCTGCGTCCCAAGTTCGCGCTCCCGGTGGCCCGTCACGGCCTGAGCGCCATGTACGGCCAGTCCGGCGTCAACTGGATGTCGCTGCACACCGGAATCGACTTCCCGGTCTCCTACGGCACGCCGGTCATGGCCGCCACCGACGGCACCGTGCGCACCCAGTGGAACAGCGCCTACGGGAACATGGCCATAGTCACCGCCCCCGACGGCACCGAGACCTGGTACTGCCACCTGAGCAGCACGCGCTTCCGGTCCGGCACCGTCAAGGCCGGCGACGTCATCGCGTACTCGGGCAACTCCGGCAACTCCACCGGCCCGCACCTCCACTTCGAGGTGCGTCCGGGCGGCGGCGCCTCGATCAACCCGCTGACGTGGCTCCGCAGCCACGGCCTCGACCCGACGTAGGACGGACCACCGACCTCGAAAAGGGGGAGGGCCCGGGCTTCCCAGCCCGGGCCCTCCCCCTTTTTCGCGTCCTGCGCGTCAGAGCTTCTGCACCGGCGCGTACCGCAGCAGCAGCCGCTTGGGCTTGGCGTCCCCGAAGTCGATGGTGGCCTGCGCGTCCGCGCCCACCCCCTTGACCTCCATGACGGTCCCCAGCCCGAACTGGTCGTGGGTGACCCGGTCCCCCACCGACAGCGAGATCACCGGCTTGTCGGCGGCCCGGCGCGTGGCGAAGCCGGAGGGCCCGGCCTTGGTCCGCGAGGTGGACAGGAAGGCCTCCGGCGAGGTCCCGAAGGAAGCCCGGCCGCCGCGCGAGCCCAGCCCCGACACGGGACCGGCGGGCTTCTGCGCGCCGGTGCGCTTCCACTCCAGGTACTTCTCCGGGATCTCCTCCAGGAAGCGCGAGGGCGGGTTGTACGAGGGCGTGCCCCACGCGCTGCGCATCGACGAGCGCGTGAGGTACAGCCGCTCGCGGGCGCGCGTGATGCCGACGTACGCCAGCCGCCGCTCCTCCTCCAGCTCCTTGACCTGGCCGAGGGCCCGCATGTGCGGGAAGACGCCGTCCTCCATGCCGGTCAGAAACACCACGGGGAACTCGAGGCCCTTGGCGGTGTGCAGCGTCATCAGCGTGATGACGCCGCTGCCCTCCTCGTCCTCGTCGGGGATCTGGTCGGAGTCGGCGACCAGGGCCACCTGCTCCAGGAACTCGGCCAGGGTCCCGGTGGCCGCACCGGCCGCCGCACCGCCTGCAGCAGCGCCGCCCGCGGCGCCGTCCGCGCCCTGAGCGCCGTCCGCCGCCTCCGCGGCCGCCCCGCGCTCCTGCTCGAACTCCAGCGCCACGGCCGCGAGTTCCTGGAGGTTCTCGATCCGGGTCTCGTCCTGCGGGTCGGTGGAGGCCTGCAGCTCGGCGAGGTAGCCCGTACGCTCCAGGACCGCCTCCAGCACCGTGGCCGGGCCCGCACCGGACTCGACGATGGTGCGCAGCTCCTCCATCAGCACGTTGAAGCGCTTGACGGCGTTGGCCGAGCGCGCGGCCATGCCGTACGCCTCGTCCACGCGCCGCAGGGCCTGCGGGAAGGTGATCCGCTCGCGGTGGGCGAGGGCGTCGATCATCGCCTCGGCGCGCTCGCCGATGCCGCGCTTGGGGACGTTCAGGATCCGGCGGAGCGGGACGTTGTCCTCGGGGTTCGCGAGGACCCGCAGGTAGGCCAGGATGTCCCGGACCTCCTTGCGCTCGTAGAAGCGCACGCCGCCGACGACCTTGTACGGCAGCCCGACCCGGATGAAGATCTCCTCGAACACCCGGGACTGGGCGTTGGTGCGGTAGAAGACCGCCACGTCGCCGGCCTTCGCGTGGCCCGCGTCCGTGAGGCGGTCGATCTCGTCCGCGACGAACTGCGCCTCGTCGTGCTCGGTGTCCGCGACGTACCCCGTGATGTTCGCGCCGGTGCCGGCGTCGGTCCACAGGTTCTTCGGGCGGCGGTTCTCGTTCCGCTCGATGACGGCGTTGGCCGCGGAGAGGATCGTCTGGGTGGAGCGGTAGTTCTGCTCCAGCAGGATCGTCGTGGCCTCGGGGTAGTCCTCCTCGAACTGGAGGATGTTGCGGATGGTCGCGCCGCGGAAGGCGTAGATGGACTGGTCCGCGTCACCCACCACGCACAGCTCGGCCGGGGGCAGGTCGTCGTAGCCGGCGCCGACCAGTTCGCGTACGAGTGTGTACTGGGCGTGGTTGGTGTCCTGGTACTCGTCCACCAGGACGTGCCGGAAGCGGCGGCGGTAGTGCTCGGCCACGTCCGGGAAGGCCTGGAGGAGGTGGACCGTGGTCATGATGATGTCGTCGAAGTCGAGGGCGTTGGCCTCGCGCAGCCGGGCCTGGTACATCGCGTAGGCCTGGGCCAGGGTCTTCTCGAACCCTCCCCCGGACTCCGTCTGGGAGGTGCCCCCAGCCACCTGGTCGGCGAAGGCTTCCTCGTCGATCAGCTCGTTCTTGAGGTTGGAGATCTTGGCGTTGAAGGACTTCGGCGGGAACTTCTTCGGGTCCAGGTCCAGGTCGCGGCAGACCAGGGCCATCAGGCGCTTGGAATCGGCCGCGTCGTAGATCGAGAAGGACGAGGTGAAGCCGAGCCGCTTGGACTCGCGGCGCAGGATGCGGACGCAGGCGCTGTGGAAGGTGGACACCCACATCGCGTTCGCCCGCGGGCCGACCAGGCCCTCGACGCGCTCCTTCATCTCACCGGCGGCCTTGTTGGTGAAGGTGATCGCGAGGATCTGGCCGGGGTGGACGTTGCGCGCGGCCAGCAGGTGGCCGATCCGGTGGGTGAGCACGCGCGTCTTGCCGGAGCCGGCTCCGGCCACGATGAGCAGCGGCGATCCCGCGTGCACCACGGCGGCGCGCTGCTCTTCGTTCAGCCCGTCGAGCAGGGCGGCCGGGTCGATGACCGGCTTGGGCGCGCCGTCGCGGTAGTACGCGTCACCGGTCATGGGCACGTCGAACTTCCCGCCGAACAGGTCGTCCGCGGGCTCCTCCGGGCCGTATTCCTCGGGGGGCGGCGGGGGCTCCTCGCCGGAGGGGCTCAGGTCCGCCAGGAAGCTGTCGTCAAAGAGGCTGCTCATCGCCTTCCGAGTCTAGGGGCCCGCACCGACAGCGTGGCCCGTGTTCCGGGAGGGGAGACGCGTCACACACGGACGGTGACGGTGCGGGGCGGGTGCGTGACCCTCCGCGCGGACCCTTCCCAGCCGTCCCGCCCGGCGCTAGCGTGCTCCGCCAAGTCGCCCCGGAAGGACGTGCTGGCCGTGTCCCACCGCAAGCCGCGCACCCCGATGCGCACGACCGCCCCCGCCCTCGGCGCCTCCGCCGCCCTCGCCTCGGTGGGCCTGCTGGCCCAGACCGCCGCGGCGGCGCCCGCGGTGCCGGGGCCGCGCCCGTCGGTGGAGGAGGTGCGGCGGCAGGTGGACGGACTGTACCGGCAGGCGGGCGCGGCGACGCAGCGCTACGACGCGGCGAAGGAACGTACGGACGCCCAGCGGGCCGCGGCGGACGCCGTGATGGAGCGGGTGGCCAGGAACGCGCAGCGGCTCAACGAGGCCCGGCGCCGGCTCGGCAGCCTCGCGGCCGCCCGGTACCGCAGCGGCGGCCTGGGCGACACGGCCACGCTGCTGCTGGCCGACGACCCACAGGCGTACTTCGCGCAGCAGCACCTGCTGGCCCGGCTCGGCGGCGAGGAGCGGGACGCCCTGGCGGGCCTCGCCGCGCGGCAGGCGGCGGCCTCGCGGGAGCGCGCCGAAGCGGCGGAGCGCCTCGCGGAGCTGAGCGCTTCCCAGACCGAGCTGCGGCGGCGCAAGGCCGAGGTGCAGGCGAAGCTGGCCGCGGCGCGCGGGCTGCTGGCCCGGCTCACGGCCGAGGAACGGGCCAGGCTCGCGGAGCTGGAGCGGGCGGAGGAGGCCCGGCGGCGGGCGGACGCGCAGCGCGCGGCGGCGCGGCGCGAGGCGGAGGCGCAGCGGGAGCGGCGGGACCCGGGCACCCCGGCACCCACGCCCTCGACGCGCGGGGCGCGGGCGGTGGCCTTCGCGCGGGCGCAGCTGGGCAAGCCGTACGTGTGGGGGGCGACCGGCCCGGCCTCGTACGACTGCTCCGGGCTGACCCAGGCCGCCTGGCGGGCGGCCGGCGTGGACCTGCCGCGCACCACCTGGGAGCAGGTCGAGGCGGGACCCAGGATCGCGACGGCGGACCTGGTCCCGGGCGACCTGGTCTTCTTCTACGACGACATCTCGCACGTGGGGCTGTACATCGGGGGCGGCCGGATGATCCACGCGCCGCGCCCCGGCGCGTACATCCGCGAGGACTCGATCCACTACCAGCCGATGTACGGCAGGGTCCGGCCCTCCTGAGGGCCGGACCACGACGGCCACGTGATCGTCTTCGCCCGCCTCACGGAGGTGCGCTGGACGCGGCCGGCCCGCCCGGGCCGGCCGGGGCGGCTCAGGTCCAGAGGACGGCGATGAAGACGTTGGCCAGGGTCAGGCCGCCGACGGCGCCGAACATGCCCTTCGGCACGCTCTCCTCGTCCCGCTTCACGTAGACCAGCGCGAGGATGACGAACAGGATCGCCAGCTTCACACCGATCTTGATGTTGTTGAGGCTGTGGTCCTGCATCTCGTTGAAGCCGACCAGGGCCACGCCCGTCACCAGCATCGTCAGCGCGCCGTGCAGCATCGCGGGGACGAACCTGGCCGTGCCGGCGCCCATCGCCTTCATCTGGGTGAGGAACCCGCCCAGCAGCGAGGCGATGCCGACGATGTGGAGCCCGACGAAGACATTGGTGAGTACGTCCATGCGGCGAGCCTACGGTCCGGGCGATTCCGGGCCCGCGCAGGGGTCGGTTCCGTCAGTTCCGGTCATCGGCCCCTAGGACTGGATCACTTCCGGTCATCTCGTCATCCGGCCGTTACCTGGAGGTTTAGCGTCCTCCCCCAAGAAGCCGTGCCCCTCGGGGCGCCGCGCCTACGGAAGGACGTGAGTGCCCTCGTGGCCAGTCATCGAAAGCCCAGGCAGCGCCCGCTGACCGGCGGCACCGTGAGGACCGCCGCCACCCTCGCCCTCGCGGGCGCTGCGACCGCCACCCTGTTCGACGGCTCCTCACAGGCGGAGCCCGGCCTCACACCGGCCCAGGTGAAGGCCAAGGTGGACCGCCTGTACGAGGAGGCCGAAGCGGCCACCGAGCAGTACAACGGGGCGAGGGAGAAGACCGGCAGGGCCCAGCGCTCGCTCGACGCGCTGCGCGACGAGGCCGCCCGGAAGACCGCGAAGCTCAACACCGCGCGGAACGCCCTCGGTTCGCTCGCCGCCTCGCAGTACCGCAGCGGGAGCCTCGGCCCCGCCATGCAGCTGGCCCTCGCGGACGACCCCGAGGAGTACCTGGCCAGGGCCGCGCTGATCGAGCGCGCGGGCGACCGGAACGCCGCCGAGATCGCCGCCGTGCGCCGCCAGGTGGGCGAGGTGCGCGCCCTCCAGGACAAGGCCGCCACCACGCTGGCCGAACTCCGCACCCAGCAGACCCGGCTAGCCCGCCACAAGGCCACCGTCGAGGGCAAACTGGCCGAGGCCAAGCGGCTGCTGAACCGGCTCACCGCCGAGCAGCGCGCCCGGATCGAGGCCGAGGACGGCCACGGCGGCGGCTCGGCCGATCCGGCCCGTGCGGCCCGTTCGGCAGGCCGGACCGTGGCGCCGCCACCGGCCAAGGCGGTCGCGGCGCCCAGCTCGCGCGCCGCCCAGGCGGTGGCCTTCGCGTACGGGGCGATCGGCAAGCCGTACGTGTGGGGGGCGACCGGTCCGAACGCGTACGACTGCTCGGGGCTGACCCAGGCCGCCTGGCGGTCGGCCGGGGTGACGCTGCCCAGGACGACGTACACGCAGATCAACACGGGCAGCCGGATTTCGCGCAGCCAACTCGCCCCTGGTGACCTGGTGTTCTTCTACTCCGGGGTGAGTCACGTGGGGTTGTACATCGGCGGCGGCAAGATGATCCACGCCCCGCGCCCGGGCAGCACCGTGCGGGTGGCGTCGATCGACGACATGCCCTGGGCGGGGGCGGCCCGGCCCGTCTGACGGGCCGCGCCGGGCGCCCCTCCCCCGGCGGGGCGCTACTCGGCCTCGACGGTCTCGCTGACGGTCCGCTTGGCCAGCTCGTCGAGCAGGGCGCCGAGTTCGTCGGCGAGGCCCTCAGGAGCGGTGAAGGCGCCCCCGGCGACGTGCTCGTGGATGGCGGGCACGGCGATCCGGCGGTCGGCCGGCTTGAGGCCGAGGTTGCCGAGGACCGGGAGGATCATCTCGACGGCCGGGGTGCCGCCCGTGGGGCCGGCGGTGTAGCTGACGAGACCGACCGGCTTGCCCTTCCACTCCGCGTAGAGGTGGTCGAGGGCGTTCTTCAGGGGCGCGGTGAAGCCGCCGTTGTACATCGGCATGACGAAGACGAAGGCGTCGGCCGCGCCGGCGACGGCGCTCCAGTCGCGGGTGTGCTGGTGGTGGTAGATGCCCGTGGAGGCGTACTCGGGCTCGTCGAGGAGCGGCAGGGCCAGCTCTCCGAGATCCGTGAACTCCACCTGGAAGCCGGCGTGGGCGCGGGCGGTGTCGGTGATCCAGCGGGCGAAGGGGCGGCCGTTGGAGGCGGTGCGGGTGCTGGCGGACAGAACGAGCAGGCGCGGCATGGGAGCCCTCCGGGTACAGGAGATTGTTGACGTGTCATCAATTGACCGAGCCCATGGAACCCCGAACTTGATGACATGTCAACTAGATAGGTGACACGTCACCTACTGGGCTAGAGTGAAAGCATGACCGAATCCGCCTCCCCCGGGCCCCGCTGGCTGACCAGCCGGGAGCAGGACGCGTGGTACGCGTGGCGGCGGATGTTTCCCCTGGTCAACGCGGAGATCTCGCGCGACCTCGGCACGGACAGCAACCTCTCCGAGCCGGATTACGACGTACTGTCCGTGCTCAGCGGGACCGACGGCACCCGGATGCGGATCACGGCGCTGGCCGAACTGATGCAGTGGTCCCGGAGCCGGCTGTCCCACCACCTCACCCGGATGGAGCAGCGCGGGCTGGTCCGTCGCGAGGAGGTCGCGGGGGACGGCCGAGGCGCCGAGGTGGTGCTGACCGATGCGGGCCTGGCCACGATCCGGGAGGCGGCGCCGCTGCACGTCGCCTCGGTCCGGCGCCACCTGATCGACCTGCTCACCCCCGAGGAGCTGGAGACGCTGGCCGGCATCGGCGAGAACATCGCGCGGCGCCTGGGGGTGCGGAGGAAGTCCTGAGGCCCAGGTCCGGGCCTCCCGGTCAGACCAGCCGGCGCGCGGTGGCCCAGCGGGTCAGTTCGTGCCGGTTGGACAGCTGGAGCTTGCGCAGCACCGCGGAGACGTGCGACTCGACCGTCTTCACCGAGATGAACAGCTGCTTGGCGATCTCCTTGTACGCGTACCCGCGCGCGATCAGCCTGAGCACCTCGCGCTCCCGCTGCGTCAGCCGGTCCAGGTCCTCGTCCACCGGCGGCGCGTCCGTCGAAGCGAAGGCGTCCAGCACGAAGCCCGCCAGGCGGGGCGAGAACACCGCGTCCCCGTCCTGCACCCGGAAGATCGAGTCGACCAGGTCGGTGCCCGTGATCGTCTTGGTGACGTACCCGCGGGCGCCGCCCCGGATCACGCCGATGACGTCCTCGGCCGCGTCCGAGACCGAGAGCGCCAGGAAGCGCACGGGCTGCTCGGCCGCCGCCATCAGCGGGGCGCACCGCCTCAGCACCTCGACGCCGCCGCCGCCCGGCAGGTGGACGTCGAGCAGGACCACCTCGGGGCGGGTGGCCGTGATGACCGTGACCGCCTGGTCCACGTCGGCCGCCTCGCCGACGACCTCGACCCCGGTCCGCCCGGTCTCGCCGATCTCCGCCTGGACGCCCGCGCGGAACATCCGGTGGTCGTCGACGAGCACCACCCGGACCCTGCGGTCCGTCCCGCCCGTCGCAGTGCCGTCCTCGCTCATGCCCTCTACCCCGCTCATTGCGGCGCCCTCTCCATCTCCAGCTCGACTTCCGTGCCGCCGTCGGGCACGGACCGCAGCCGCGCGGTCCCGCCGTTCCGCTGCATCCGGCCGATGATCGATTCTCGTACGCCCATCCGGTCGTCCGGTACCGCGTCGAGGTCGAAACCGGGTCCCCGGTCGCGGACCGACACGAAGACCGTGTCCCCTTCGACCTCCGCGTACACCTGTACCGGGCCGCCCTGGCCACCGTACTTCGCGGCGTTCACCATCGCCTCGCGCGCGGCCTGGACCTGGGCGCCCAGGCGTTCGTCGAGCGGGCAGTCGCCGACCACCACGACCTCGATCGGGACGCCGTGGTGGTCCTCGACCTCCGCGGCCGCCTTCTTGACCGCCTCCGCCAGCGTCTCCGGCGCCTCGGCCTCGTCCTTGCCGGTGCCCTCCGGCTTGTACAGCCAGTTGCGCAGCTCGCGCTCCTGGGCACGGGCCAGCCGTCGCACCTCGCCCGCCTCCTCCGCGTTCCGCTGGATGAGCGTGAGCGTGTGGAGCACCGAGTCGTGGACATGGGCGGCCACCTCGGCGCGCTCCTGGGCGCGGATGCGCATCAGGCGCTCCTCGGAGAGGTCCTGGGTCATCCGGATCAGCCAGGGACCGGCCAGCAGCGCGATGCCGACGAGGACGGCGAGGGCCGCGGTCAGGACGTTCCCCAACTGGGCCGCCGAGCCGCGGACCACGATGAACACGGTGACGCCGACCCCGACGAGGGCCACCCCGGCCAGCGCCCGGGCCAGGGGAAGGAGCCTGCTGTGGCGGCGCGACACGTCGCTCCAGTGGGCCCGCCTCGCGTTGTCCGCCTGCCGCCAGACCAGGACGACGCCCGCGGCGACGAGCAGCGCGGGCCAGACGTACCGGCCCGACTGGCCGCCGAACTGCACCTTGGAGATGAAGATCGCGGCGCCGGCGGCCAGGGCTATCAGCGCGGCGACCTGGCCCCGCTCGGGCCGGCGGAGCCTGCGGCGTCCGTCGGGCAGCCGCTCGAACGGGGAGCGGTCCTTCCCCGCGGAGCCGCCCACGCCCAGCGGCACGAACACCCAGAACGCGGCGTACAGCAGCACGCCCAGCCCGTCCCCGAACAGGAACAGCGCCAGGAACGCCAGGCGCACCCACAGGACGGGCAGCCCGAGGTGCCCGGCGAGCCCCCGCGCGACGCCGCCCAGCATCCGCCCGTCGGCGCTGCGGTACAGCCTGCGCAGTGGCTGCTCTTCGGGCTCGGGCACGGGGTGCGCGACGCGCGGCGCTGCTGCTGGCATGGCACCGATGGTCACACGTGCGCGCGGCCCGGGGCATCAGGGCATCCCCCCAGTTCTCCCCGGGGGATATCAGGGTTGCGCCAGGGTCAGGCCTGATGTCCCGTGGTTCGCGCGCCCGTCACCATGGAGCCATGACCGAGCCTTCCGACTCCCCGACCCCGGGTTCCGCCGGTGCCCCGTCACCGGAGCGCGGACCGGGCCGCGCGCCGGCGGACCGTGCGTCCCTGCGCCGGCCGCGCGGCAATCGCGTGCTGGCGGGCGTCTGCGGCGGCCTGGGCCGCCACTACGACATAGACCCCGTCGTCTTCCGGGTCGTGCTGGGCGTGCTGGCGGTCACCGGCGGCGTGGGCCTCATCTTCTACGGCTTCGCCTGGCTGCTGCTGCCCGCCGAGGGCGAGGAGGAGAACGAGGCGCGCCGGCTGCTGACCGGCCGGGTCGAGGGCTCCACGCTGGCCGCGCTGCTGACGGCCCTGGTGGGCTGCGCGGTGTTCCTGTCGATGCTGGACAACGGCGGGCTGGGCGTCTTCTCGGCGCTGGTCGTCCTGGCGATGGTCGGCGCCGCCTACTGGTCGCAGAAGCGCCCCGCCGACTCCGGGGACACCAGCCTGGAGGCGTCGGTCGCCGCCCACGTGCGCGCCGAGGCCCCGCCGGAGACCCAGGCGCCGCCCGTCCCGGGCAGCGTCATGTCCTGGTGGCGGGACCCGCTCGTCAAGGACGGCACGACCGGGCCCGTGGGCGTCGGCTACCTCTGGGGACCGCCGGACGCCGCCGGGGTGGACCGCAGCGCGGAGGAGCCGACGCCGTCCTGGGGCGGCACCGCGACCGCGCCCCCGCGCGATGCGGAGCCCCGGCCGGGCGGGATCGGCGGCCGGATCTTCCTGCTCGCACTCCTCGCGGGCGGCCTGGGCACCGGCCTGACCTGGGACACCAGCCCCCTGGGCACCGCCCTGCAGATAGGCCTGGCCTGTGCGCTGGCGGTCTTCGGGCTCGGCATCGCGGTCAGCTCGGTGAAGGGCCGCACCGGGTTCGGGAGCCTGTTCCTGGCCCTCGTCACGGCCGGCCTGCTGATGGGGTCCATGGTGCTGCCGCGCGAGATCGGCACGGAGTGGATGCGGACGTACTGGCGCCCGGCCACGGCGGCGCAGGTGCAGCCGCGGTACGAGGCGGACACCGGCGTGGCGACGCTGGACCTGAGCCGGATCGAGGTGCCGAAGGGCCAGACGCGGGCCGTCTCGGCGGAGATCGGCGCGGGGAAGCTCAAGGTCGTCCTGCCGCCCGGGGTGACCGCCAGGACCGAGATCGACCTGGGCCTCGGGGACATCCGGCTCCCCGGCGAGAAGGCCGACGACATCCAGGTCCACCCCGACCAGCGGAAGTCGGTGACGCTGGAGCCCGCTGCCGGGAGCCGGCCGGGCGGGACCATCGAGCTGGACCTGAAGGCAGGAGTGGGACAGGTGGAGGTGGCCCGTGCGGCGTCATGAGTTCCAGCCGGGACGGCTGATAGCCGGGATCGTGCTGCTGGTGGCCGGCGTGCTGTTCGCCGTGGACGCCCGGGGCGGCCTGGAGATCCCCTGGTGGGTGCTGGTGCCGATGATCGGCGCGGGTCTGTCCCTGGCCGCGCTGGCCGGCTGGGCCGCGTACATCGTGCGCCGCGGGCAGCGCCGGGAGGAGGCGGGCGAGGGCATGCCCTCCGGACCGGGCCGGGGCTACTGAGGCCGGGATCCGGGGGTGGTCCCACCGGACGGGGGCAGCGGCCGGTCCCCCTTGCGCGCGGCGCGCAGCGCGTCGAGCGAGAAGGTGGGCGCCCCGGCGAGCACCAGCGGCAGCCAGGACATCAGGTAGATCAGGTCGTTGCCGTAGTAGTACGGATCGGACTGCCAGCTCACGGTGAGCCAGAGGCTGAGCGAGATCAGCGCTCCGCCGGCGGCGGCCACCCGGGCGAACAGCCCGGCGAGGGTGCCGAGGCCCACCAGGATCTCGCCGATCGCGAGGACCACGGCGAAACCCACCGGCGACAGCAGCGCCAGGTCGACCAGGGCCGGGATGGCGGAGCTGTCCCGCACGGAGTCCATCAGCTCGCCGATCGAGCCCGAGCCGGAGGCCTTCAGGAAGGCCGGGTCCGTCAGCTTGTCCAGCCCGGCGTACACGAAGGTCACGCCGAGGAAGACGCGCAGCGGCAGCAGTGCGTGGCGCGCGGCCCGCGCACGGAGTGCGGCGAGGTCGGAGAGCTTGAATCCGGTCACGCCACCATGTCTACCCGCTCTATTCGGCCACGTCGATGGTGCAGCGGTTGGATTCCACCCCGGCCGCGGTGACCACCTGCACGTCCACCCGCCCGGGCTCCACGTCGGCGGGCACCGGCACGGTCAGGACCTGGTCCGACGGGTTGGCGAAGCCCCCCGCCACCGGCACCAGCGGCACGTGCACGTGCACCGCGCCGATCCGCACCACCAGCCGGGCCAGCATCTCCGGCGTCTGCGCCCCGGCGGGCACGAACCCGACGCCCCGGATCTCGATGTCGTCGCCGGTGCGGATCGCGGCGTCCAGGTCCCCGGGCTCCCGTGTGCGCACCACGGACAGCACCATGGGCCGCGAGCCCTCGGCGTACTTGGCGGCCAGGTACACCCCGGCGGACAGGCCCGTCAGCACCGCCAGCGACCAGGGCAGGTGCGGCAGCCGGTCGGGGTAACGGGCCAGGGACACGGCCACGAAGCCCAGCGTCACGGTGGCCACCAGCACGTACTGCGCGTCGGGCAGGCTCCCCCGCCCGGCGTCGTCGGTGAGCAGGTCCGCCCCGCGCGGCCGGTCGGCCGGCAGCTTCTGCAGCCGCTGCGACAGGATCCGTACGGAGACCACGCGCCGCACCAGCACGGCGACGGCCGAGGTCAGCGCCAGCACCGCGAGCAGCGGCAGCGCCCGCGGCAGCTCCAGCCCGGCGTACAGCGCGTCTCGCTCGGGCCCCGGCGAGCTGGCGGCCAGCCGCAGCGCGGGCAGCAGCGCGGCGAACGCCGTCACCAGCACCCAGGCGCAGGGCACCGCCTTGGACGTGGACAGCCGGTTGTCCTCGCCGACCAGCGGCGCGAGCAGCCCGCCCCTCAGGGTCTGGGCCCGCGCGGCCACGGTGAGCAGCCCGGCCAGCACCAGCGCCGACAGCAGCCCGGCGGTGCGTGCGGTGGACCAGCCCGTCCCGAGGGCGGTGCCGACCTGGACCAGCAGCAGCACGCCGGCCGCGATCCAGACGGCCAGCACCGCGCGCCGCGACAGCAGGTAGAGCCAGGAGTGCCCGGCCTCCCTGCCCCGCTCGGCCACGGTGCGCGCGGCCTGGGTCAGCTCGTCGGAGACCCACTGGCGGGAGGCGCCGGCGGACCGGGCGACGGCGGCGGGCAGCCCCTGGCCGGCGGCGAACTCGTCGCGCTGTTCCAGGAAGGCGGCGACGGCCCTGCGGTGGCCCTCACGGGCCCCGTGCGGACAGTCGTCGCAGGTGCAGCCGCCGCCGTGCGTACTTCGGTGGTGGATCTCTTGGACAGCCACGAACGTGCCGCCTCTCTAACTACCGTGCAGTGCCTGCGAATTGTGCACCACGCCGGGAGTGCTCCGGATTGCGAGCGATGTCAGAGCGGGTGAGCTTGCGTACGTGATGTTGACGCGTGCCGCTGCCACAGGGGCTGGTAGCTGATCCACGCGACCAGGTCGGAGCCCAGCTGCTCGCGGGTGAGCACCGCGTTCTTGTGGTCGATGAGCACCGGCCGCCCGGCGGCCCTGGCGGCCAGCTGGATCCCGCAGCACCGGTCCATGGACACGAACCACCAGGCGGCCGCGTCGACCGAGTCGCCCACCGTCAACAGCCCGTGGTTGCGCAGCACCAGCGCCTTGTGCGGCCCGAGCGCCTCCGCGATCAGCCGGCCCTCCGCCTCACCGGCCGACACCCCGGTGTAGCGGTGCAGCAGGGCGTGGTCCTCGTAGAAGGCGCAGGCCTCCTGGGTGATCGGGTCGAGCGGTGCGCCGAGCGCGGCGAAGGCCCGGCCGTGGTCGGAGTGGGCGTGGGCCACGGCGACCACCTCGGGCCGGGCCCGGTGCACGGCGGCGTGCAGTTCGAACGCGGCCTCGTTGACCCGCTGTTCCCCCTGGAGCACCCGCCCGGCGCCGTCGACCAGCAGCAGGTCCTCGGGGCGGATCAGGGAGAAGGCCGCGCCGAAGGGATTGACCCAGTAGCAGTCGGTGAACTCGGGGTCCCGGGCGGTGATGTGCCCGGACACGCCGTCCTCGAAGCCGAGCGCGCCGAACAGCCGGAGCGCCCCGGCCAGCCGCTCCTTGCGGTACGCGCGCTCCTCCTCGGCGGTCGCGTGCCGGGGCGGCATCGCGAGCCGCAGACGGTCGACGGGCACGGGCGGCGGCAGCTCTGGCATCGGCGCTCCTGGCATCGGGGCTCCTGGCATCGGCGCTCCTGGCATCGGGGCTCCCGGCATCGGGGCTCCTTCGAGACGGCTCGGCTCGCGGCGCAAAGTACCGGCGGCTGCGGCAGGTGGCCAGAGAAACGGCGAGGCCGCCGCCCGCCCGGAAGGGCGGACGGCGGCCTCGGCGGCGTACCGGGGAGTGTCACTCCCATTCGATGGTGCCCGGGGGCGGAACACCTCCGCGTCGGCGGAGAGTGGGCACCTCCCGGCACTCTGTTCCTACTCCCACTCGATGGTGCCCGGCGGCTTGCTGGTGCAGTCGAGGACGACCCGGTTGACGTCCTTGACCTCGTTGGTGATGCGGGTCGAGATGCGGGCGAGCACCTCGTACGGCATCCGGGTCCAGTCGGCGGTCATGGCGTCCTCGGACGAGACCGGGCGCAGCACGATCGGGTGGCCGTACGTGCGGCCGTCACCCTGCACGCCGACGCTGCGGACGTCGGCGAGGAGGACCACCGGGCACTGCCAGATCTCGCGGTCGAGGCCGGCGGCGGTCAGCTCGGCGCGGGCGATCGCGTCGGCCTCGCGCAGCAGGTCCAGGCGCTCCTTGGTGACCTCGCCGACGATGCGGATGCCGAGGCCGGGGCCCGGGAAGGGCTGGCGCTGGACGATCTCCTCGGGCAGGCCGAGGTCCTGGCCGACCATCCGGACCTCGTCCTTGAACAGCTGGCGCAGCGGCTCGACGAGCTTGAACTCCAGGTCCTCGGGGAGGCCGCCGACGTTGTGGTGCGACTTGATGTTCGCGGTGCCGGTGCCGCCGCCGGACTCGACGATGTCCGGGTACAGGGTGCCCTGGACCAGGAACTCCACGGGCTGGTCGTCCGGGGCCTCGGCGATGATCTCGGCCTGGGCCTGCTCGAAGACGCGGATGAACTCGCGGCCGATGATCTTCCGCTTCTCCTCGGGGTCGGAGACCCCGGCGAGGGCGGACAGGAAGCGCTCCTGCGCGTCGACGACCTTCAGCTTGACGCCGGTCGCGGCGACGAAGTCCTTCTCGACCTGCTCGGTCTCGCCCTTGCGCATCAGGCCGTGGTCGACGTACACGCAGGTGAGCTGCGAGCCGATGGCCTTCTGGACCAGCGCCGCGGCGACCGCGGAGTCGACGCCGCCGGAGAGGCCGCAGATGGCGCGCTTGTCGCCGACCTGCTCGCGGATGGCCGCGATCTGCTCCTCGATGACGTTGCCGGTGGTCCAGTCGGGCTTCAGGCCCGCGCCGCGGTAGAGGAAGTGCTCCAGGATCTGCTGGCCGTGCGTGGAGTGCATCACCTCGGGGTGGTACTGCACGCCGTACAGCTTCCGGGCGTCGTTCTCGAAGGCCGCGACCGGCACCACGTTGGTGGAGGCGGTGACGGTGAAGCCCTCCGGCGCGGCGGAGCAGGCGTCGCCGTGCGACATCCACACCGACTGGTGCTCGGGGGTGCCCTCGAAGAGGGTGGAGCCGGTCTTGCTGACGGACAGCGGCGTACGGCCGTACTCGCGGGCGCCGGTGTTGTCGACGGTGCCGCCGAGGGTGGTGGCCATCAGCTGGAAGCCGTAGCACATGCCGAACACCGGAACACCGGAGTCGAACAGGTCACGGGCGGCGTCGAGGGTGGGGGCACCCTCCTCGTACACGGAGGACGGACCGCCGGAGAGGATGACCGCCTTCGGGTTCTTGGCCAGCATCTCGGCGACGGGCATCGTGCTCGGCACGATCTCGCTGTAGACCCGGGCCTCACGGACGCGGCGGGCGATGAGCTGGGCGTACTGCGCGCCGAAGTCGACAACGAGGACGACGTCCGGGGCGGAGGGTGCTTCTGGCACGGCGGGCCTTCCGGCGGGAAAGAGGGTGTTGTTTTGTCGATTCTAACGGGGGCCGTGCGGGCGTATTCGTCTCACCATCCGAAGCGGGCGGGGGCCGGCTCTCGTCTCAGCATCCGAACCCGCTTGGCTCCGGGCGCCGCGTGCGGCAATAATCCGTGCCGTGCGCAAGCAGCTGAGCTTCCTCTTTACCTATGGCACCGGCCGGTCCGGTCGCCATGGGTCCTCGTGATGCTCCGCTTGAGCCACTGAACCCCCAGAGCGCCCCCGGCCGACAGGCCCGGGGCGCTCTGTCGTTCCCGGACTGTCGGCCACCACACCCCGACAGGAGACACCCCATGACGATCACCGCCACCGCCACGCAGACCCGCGCCGAGGCCACCGGTGCCCGGACCGCCGACGCCGCCGAGCTGATCACCGGCGCGCGGGACCGCATCGACGCGCTCGATGACCGGATCATCGGCCTGATCCAGGAGCGGATGGCCGTCTCCGCCGTCATCCAGGAGGCCCGGATCACCTCGGGCGGCCGCCGCGTGAACCTCTCGCGCGAGATGGAGGTCCTGGCGCACTACAGCGAGGCCCTGGGCAAGCCCGGCACCGCGCTGGCGATGACGCTGCTGGAGCTGTGCCGCGGCCGGGTGTGACGGGCGTACGAGGCCGGGTCACCGGTGCGGGAGGCGCCGCGTACGGGCCCACGCGGCCACGCGTTTGTCACCCGTCCGGACCGTGACCGCCCCCGGGGCCCTTCGTTGGTGTGGGTAGTCCGCGCCAGCCAGCCGCGGGCCGCACACACCACGCGTGGCTCCGCTGGAGCGATGAGACGTACGGCCCGTGGACCGTACGTCGTGGGACCTCGCCCCAGCGCGTGACCGGTCGGCAGGGGACAGCAGCCCGGTCACCCAAAAGGACGGCCGGTTCCGGGGACGCCCGGAGCCGGCCGGTCCGGTTCCCCTTCCGTTTCCCTCCCAGGCCCGCGCGGACACCCTCCGCAACGACCGCGCCTCCAGCAGCTGGCCGCAAACGGTCACCCCGGCGGAAATGGTTGCGGGGCGCCGGTCCGTCGAGCACCATGCAGTCACCTGCCACGCGGCGCACCCCCCGGCGCCGCGGATCGGCTCCGGCGCTGCCCTGACGCCGGGCCGACGCACGAAGGGCCCCGCGGACCGTGTCCGCGGGGCCCTTCGGCGTACCGGCGTACGGGCCTGCGCCCCACCGGGACGCGTCAGTGGCGCTGCCCCTGGCGGCGGCGGGCCGCGAAGAAGATCGCCGCACCGCCGGCGACGGTGGCCGCCGCACCGGCCGCGAGCAGACCCGCGTCGCTGCCGGTGTTACCGAGCTGGCCGCCCGGCGTGGCCGACGCGGAGGGCGTCGCGGAGGCGGACGGGGACGCGCTCGCCGAGGGGCTCGCGGAGGCCGTGGCGGAGGCGGTCGGCGTCGGGGACGTGCTCGGGTCCGTCGTCGGGTCGGTCTCGGAGGGGTTCAGCACGAGGACGGCGGTGTTGTTGCCGTGGTTCGGGTCGAACGGGAGCTTGCCGAGCGCCTCGGATCCCTGCCACGCGCCGGTGGTCACGGAGCCCGCCGCGTCGGGGACCACCCTGTCGACCCTCAGCTCGAAGGGGAAGGCGACGGTCTCGTTCTCGTCGACGACGTAGCCGGTGCCGCAGCGGTAGAGCGGCGCGCCGAGCTCCTGCTCGCGCCAGCTGTAGTCGGCGTTGAGGGCCGAGCACCCCTCGGGCTTCTTCGTCACCCGGGCGCCCGTGGGGATCTTGACGTCGACGGTCGCGGCCGGCTCGTCGGAGCGGAGGTTCGCGATCCACGCCGGGCCGTGGTTGCGGAAGCCGAAGGAGGCGCGGACCGTCTGGCCCGCCGCGGCCTTGAGGGAGACCGGGGTGGCGGTGAAGTCGGCCGTGTTGGCGGTGCGGAAGTCGAACTCCTGCTGGTTGTCCCACGGCGTGAGGTCACCGGAGAACTTCGAGGCGGCCGGCTTCAGGCTCAGCTTCGCGCCCGTGCCGGGCGCCTTCAGCGGGGCGGCCCCGTCGGGGGTCTCGTGGATCCGGTAGATGAAGGAGTCGTACCAGGCCCGGTTCGTCGCCCGCAGGTTCAGCGGCTGGTCGAGCTGGTAGACGTACCCCGGCTCGAAGGAGCCCTCGAAGGTGCAGACGGTCGTTCCATAGCCCGCCTGCGGGCCCTCGGGGCGGAACTCGCAGTTGTCGTACTTCTCGACGAACTCCAGGCCGCGCGTGGTCATCAGCTCCAGCACCACGCCGTTGGCCGGGCGGGTGCCCTTGTTGACGAACGCGACCGGGGTGGCCTGCTTGTCGCCGACCTTCATCGCGCTCTTCAGCTTCAGCCGCTGCATCACCAGGTCGGGGCCGCCGACGGTGACCTCGGTGGAGAAGGAGGTGAAGTTGATGCCCGCGGCCTTGCCGGTCACCTTGATGGCGCCGTGGTCACCGAGCTTGCTGCCCTTGGCGGCGGTGAGCTTCAGCTTCACCACGCTCTGCAGGCCGGCGTAGAGGCGGCTGTCGGTGCAGACGAGCCGGTCGCCCGAACGCTCGCAGTCCCGGCTGCCCTCCTCCTTCACGCTGACCTCGGCGACGCCCTTCAGCGCGCTCAGGTCGAACGTGACGGTGTACTCGCCCTCGTAGTCCTTCTCCGTCGGGTTGGTGACCCAGATGTCGGCGGTAGACGCCTTCGGCGCGCTCGTTCCGGAGTACGGGGAGAGGCCGGCCTCGGTGGTGCCGCTCAGGGTGTAGTCGGGGCCGGCGGCCTGTGCGGGGGTGGTCAGCCCAAGGGCCACGAGGCCCGCCGCAGCCAGCAGGGAGATTCGTCTCATGCCCGCTTCGACCAGCGAATCCCGAACAGAGTTGCGTACCGGCAGGTCACGAATTGAGGACGATGATCGAACGGAGCCCCTCATGTGACCCGGATCACAGGGCATTTCCCGGATCCGGCTACAACCATCCCCGCCGAACACGTGTCACCTATGCGGAACCAACGCTCCGGCGTGAGGGGCTGCACCAGGAGGGGGGTGCAGCCCCTTTCCCTTTCCCGCCGCTACTCCTGTGCCCCGGCCCCGGAACGCTTCGGCACCTCGGGCACCGCCAGGAAGGGCAGCCGCAGCGCACCGAAGGCGTCCTTCGGCACCGCCGGGCTCGCGGGCTCCACCGCGGAGAGCCGTACGTACGCCTCGCCCTGCGCCGGACGCGGGTCGGCCTCGCCCTTGTTCGGCCAGTAGGACATCGCCCGCTCCGCCTGCGCGGTGATGGTCAGCGAGGGGTTCACGCCCAGGTTGGCGGAGACGGCCGCGCCGTCCACCACGAAGACGCCCGGGTAGCCGTACAGCCGGTGGTACGGGTCGACCACGCCCTCCTCGGCGGAGCCGCCGATCGGGCAGCCGCCCAGGAAGTGCGCGGTGAGCGGGGTGCCCATCAGCTCGCCCACGTTGCTGCCCGGGAAGCCGTTGATCTCCTCGGCCAGGAGCGTCGCGGCCCGGGTCGCCTCGGCGATCTGCGTCGGGTTGGGCGCGCCGTGGCCCTGCCGTGCGGTGAGCAGGCCCTTCCCGATGCCGCCCGGCTTGCGGTAGGTGGTGAGGGAGTTGTCCAGGGACTGCATGACCAGGCCGATGATGGTCCGCTCGGACCAGCGCCGGTTGGAGATCGACCGCAGCAGCTGGACGGGGTGCCGGGCGGTCCTGCCGAACCAGGCGGCGACCCGGTGCTTGGAGTAGGGCACCTGGAGCACGGTCATGAAGCCCATGGCGTTGGAGCCCTTGCCGTAGCGCACCGGCTCGATGTGCGTGTCGGCGTCGGGGTGCACCGAGGAGGTGATCGCGACGCCCCGGGTGAAGTCGGCCTTCCTGCCGTGCCGCCTGCGGTAGCGGCGGTCGTCGGTCTGGGCGCCGACCAGGCCCTCGGAGTTGGTACGGGTCAGCTCGCCCAGCCGCGGCGAGAGGCGGGGCAGTTCGCCCCGGTCCTTCATCGTGTGCAGCAGCGTCTGGGTGCCGTACGTGCCGGCGGCGACGACCACGTACCGGGCGTGCAGCACGGTGGCCTTCCCCTTGCGGCGGCCGTCGGTGGGGACGGTGCGGACGCGGTAGCCGCCCTCGGGGTGCTCGGACAGCGCGGTGACGGTGGTCATCGGGTGGATGACGGCCCCGGCGCGCTCGGCGAGGTGCAGGTAGTTCTCGTTGAGGGTGTTCTTCGCGCCGTGCCGGCAGCCGGTCATGCACTCGCCGCACTCGGTGCAGGCCTTGCGGGAGGGTCCGGCGCCGCCGAAGTAGGGGTCGGGGACCTCCTGGCCGGCCTTCGCGCGGGAGGCGCCCTCGGCGTCCTCGCCGTCGCCGAAGAAGACGCCGACCGGGGCCATGTGGAAGCTGTCGCCCACGCCCATCTTCTCGGCGGCCGCCTTCAGGTGGACGTCGGAGGGCGTCATGGTCGGGTTCAGCCGCACCCCGAGCATCCGCTTGGCCTGGTCGTAGTAGGGGGCCAGCTCCTCCTGCCAGTCGGTGATGCCGGCCCACTGCCGGTCCTGGAAGAAGGCCTTCGGCGGTACGTAGAGGGTGTTGGCGTAGTTGAGGGAGCCGCCGCCGACCCCGGCGCCGGCCAGCACCATCACGTTGCCGAGCAGGTGGATGCGCTGGATGCCGTACAGGCCGAGGGCGGGTGCCCACAGGTAGTTGCGCAGGTCCCAGGAGTTCTTCGGGAGGGTCTCGCGGGTGAAGCGGCGGCCCGCCTCCAGGACGCCGACGCGGTAGCCCTTCTCGGTCAGGCGCAGGGCGGAGACGGAGCCGCCGAAGCCGGAGCCGATGACGAGGACGTCGTAGTCGTACGCGGCGTCGCCCGCGGAGCCGCCGTCGGGGGTGCCGGCGGGGACTGCGGGGGTGCCGCTCTCGTGTGGGTCGGTCACCGGTACTCCTAGCGCATCCGGAGGGCCTTCATGACCCGCAGGCTGCGGGTCATGAACGCCGCGTAGCGGTCGTCGTCCATGCCGAGGGAGGGGGCCATCGGCAGCAGTCGCTGGTGGGCGACCGTCTGGGCCTCGGTGTACTTGAGGATGCCCTCGGAGCCGTGGCGGCGGCCGAGGCCGGAGTCCTTCATGCCGCCCATCGGGGACTGGACGCTGCCGTAGGCCGGCGCGTACCCCTCGTTGATGTTGACCGTGCCGGTGCGCAGGCGGGCCGCGACCTGGTGGCCGCGCCGGGCGTCCTTGGTCCAGACGCTGGAGTTGAGGCCGTAGGCGGTGGCGTTGGCCTGGGCGATGACCTCGTCCTCGTCGGTGAAGCGGTAGATCGAGACGACCGGGCCGAAGGTCTCCTCGGCGCAGACGGCCATGGGCGACTCGACGCCGTCGAGGATGGTGGGCTCGTAGAAGAGCGGGCCGATGTCGGTGCGGTGGACGCCGCCCGCCACGAGCCTGGCGCCCTTCTCGACGGCCTCCTCGACGTGCCGCTTGACGGTCTCCAACTGGCGCTCGCCCACCAGCGAGCCCATGTCCGCGCCGTACGCGAGGGCGCTGCCCAGGCGCATGGCCTTGGTGCGGGCGGCGAAGCGGGCGACGAACTCGTCGGCCACGGAGGCGTGGACGTACAGCCGCTCGATGGAGATGCAGAGCTGGCCGGCGGAGGAGAAGCAGGCGCGGACGGCGCCGGCGGCGGCCTTCTCGACGTCGGCGTCGTGCAGGACGAGCATCGCGTTCTTGCCGCCCAGCTCCAGGGACACGCCGACCAGGCGGGCGGCTGCGCCCTGGGCGACCTCGCGGCCGGTGCGGGTGGAGCCGGTGAAGGAGACGTAGTCGGCGTGCTTGACGACCTCGGGGCCGACGACCGGGCCCTCGCCGAGCACGATCTGGAAGACCTCGGCGGGCAGTCCGGCCTCGATGAGCACGTCGCGGGCCCACAGGGCGGTCAGCGCGGTCTCGGTGTCGGGCTTCATCACGACCGCGTTGCCCGCGACGAAGGCGGGCAGGGCGTCGCCGACGGACAGCTCCAGCGGGTAGTTCCAGGGCGCGATCTGGCCGACGACCCCGCGGGGCTGGCGCAGCTCGGTGACCTTGGTGAGGGTGGGCATGGCGCCGGTGTGGCTCTTGGGGCGCAGGTAGGCGGGCGCCTTGCGGCCGTAGTGGCGGGCCGCGACCG
This sequence comes from Streptomyces sp. NPDC101118, assembly GCF_044759445.1. NCBI lineage: Bacteria > Bacillati > Actinomycetota > Actinomycetes > Kitasatosporales > Streptomycetaceae > Streptomyces > Streptomyces sp. NPDC101118. The sequence continues at coordinate 262,380 of NZ_JBIVZG010000005.1, forward strand.
CGACGGCCTGGACCTCCTCGTGGGCGTGCAGGCGGGCCTTGCCGGTCTCCAGCTGGATGAGGTCGAGCACCTCGGACTGGCGGGAGAGGACCAGGTCGTGGAAGCGCAGCAGGACGGCGGCCCGGCGGCGGACCGGCACCGCCGCCCAGGTCTGCTGGGCGGCGCGGGCCCGCTCGAAGGCGGCGGCCACGTCCTCGGGGGTGGACTCGGGCAGGTCGGCCAGCTTCTCCCCGGTGAAGGGGGTGTGGTTGGCGGTCCGGCCGGAGCCCGCCACTCCGCGGGTGAGGCGGGCTACCAGGTCGGGGGTCACGACGTCGGCTGCGGTGCGTACGCCTGCCGGGGTGGGAGCCACGGGATTGGTGGGGGCGGTGGCCTGGGCCAGCGAGTCCGTCATGGCCGTGAGGGTATGCGGAACGCAAGCCTTTGGGTACCCGCCGGTAACCATATTTTGCCATCGCTGCCAGCATCCACTGGCAACATCCCAGCTCAGGCGCTCACCGGCCCCGGGTTCAGGTGGTCTTCCAGGTCCTGAGCACCGTGTCGAACTGCTGGCGGGTGGTGTCCCAGTCCTTGAGCGGGGACGACATGTAGATCGCGTACTCGGTGCCGTCGGGCGCCACGTACATCTGGTCGATCGCCCGCTTCGGGCCGGGGTTGTCCTTCTTCTCCGTCCAGGTGAACTCCCAGATCCCGGCCTGGGTCTGCCCCCGGAAGGTGTTCGCGTGCAGCGTCTCCCGGTGGTACTTCGGCAGCCGCGTCCGCACCGTCTTCTCCACGTCCAGCAGGTGCATGTACGGGTTCTCGAAGTCCGGGGTGGCGTCCCGGCTGATCCGGATGCGGTGCCGGCCGTTGTCCGGGGTGTAGTCGATCTGGTCGCCGTCCGTCTGCCGTTTCCAGCCCTTCGGCACGGCCAGGCTGAAGCCCTCGGGGTCGTCGACCCTGACCCACCCGGCCGGCAGCGTCTCCCCGGCCGGGGCCGCCTTCGCGCTCCCGCTCGCCGTGGGATTGCCCGAGGGGTCGTCCGTACCGGTGCTGTCGGCGTACCGCAGGATCCCGAAGGCGATGCCGCCGCCCAGCAGCGCCGCCACGACGGCCACCAGCACGGCCCGCCGGAGCGGCCCGGCCGCGGGCCGGGCGTCCGTACGGACGAACTGGTGCTGCTCCGGCAGCCGCGCGGTGCCCCCGGGCGCACCGTCGGGCACCTGGTCGGCGGTGATCCGCTGCGTGGGCACGTACGCGTGCGCGGCCTTGGGCGCCCGGCCCTCCATCGCCTCCAGCAGCATCCGCTCGGCCTCGGCCGCGTTCGGCCGCTGCGCGGGGTCCTTGCAGAGCAGCGCCGTGATCACCGGACCCAGTGGGCCGGCCTGACGCGGCGGCGGCAGCTCGTCGTTGACCACCGCCGCCAGGCTGGACAGCGGCGAGGTGCGGCGGAAGGGCGACCGGTTCTCGACCGCCGTGTACAGCGTCGCGCCCAGCGCCCACAGGTCGGAGGCCGGGTCGGGGGCGCCGCCGGTGACCCGCTCGGGGGCCAGGTAGTCGATGGAACCGACGAGTTCGCCGGTGCGGGTGATGGAGGAGTCGCCCTCGATCGCCGCGATCCCGAAGTCCGTCAGCAGGACGCGGCCGTCCTTGGCCAGCAGCACGTTGCCCGGCTTCACGTCCCGGTGCAGGACGCCGACGGCGTGCGCCGCGCGCAGTGCGCCCAGCACGTGCAGCCCGATCCTGGCCGCCTCGCGCGGGTCGATGTGCCCGGTCTCCTTCGCCGCGTCGGCGAGCGACGGACCGTCGATGTACTCCATCACGATCCACGGCCGGTCGTCGTGCTCCAGCACGTCGTGCACGGTGACCACGGCCGGGTGCTGGATGCGGGCGGCCGCCCGGGCCTCCTTGCGCGTCCGCTCCACGAGGACCGCCCGGTCGGCCTCGGCGACGTACAGACCCGCCGTCAGTTCCTTGACGGCGACCGTCCTGTGCAGGAGCTCGTCGTGCGCGCGCCACACCTTGCCCATGCCGCCGCTGCCGATGGGCTCGCCGAGCCGGTACCGGCCCGCGAGTACCGAGCCCGCGCCTGTCCTCTGATTCACGAATTCCCGCCACTCTGTGCAACTTGAGCCAGGTTACGGAGCGAAGTCACCGTCCAGGTACCACGAGCGCCCTGCGAGACCGCACTGTGACGCAACTGTCGGTTTAACGCGTACTGCGGTAACTGGCCGTGGCACGCTCGTAGATCTCGGTGACCTTGTCGCGTCCGGAATCCGGACCGATCACCATCAGCACGTGGTAGCGGCCGCCGAGCGCGTACACACGGTTGCGGACGTAGACCGAACGGCCGCTCCCGTCGGTCCAGGTGTACTGCCCTTCGGCCATCTTCCGGTTACCCACGGTGATCTCGCGGACCCCGGTCTGGGTGCCCCAGCTGCTGCTGCGGACCGGCTCCAGTTCGCGTTCCCTGTCCCGCTGGTAGCCGAGCGGGTCGCCGGCACCGGGTGCCGCGTCCCGGCCGGGCACCAGGATCAGCTCGAAGTCCCCGTTGGAGTACCGGACCTGGCCGCTGTCGTTCAGCGGCCGCCGCTGCCAGCCCTGCGGTACGGCGACCTCGAAGCCCTCGGTGTCCCTGGCGAGCGTGTAGCCCGCGGGCACGGCGGCACCGGTCGGGGCGGGAGCGGTGGCCGGGGCCGTGGTCTGCGGCTGCGGACGGGAGTTGCTCCGTGCGGGGCTCGGCGCCCGGGTGGTCGGCGTGCCGGGGCCGGCGGACGTGGCGCCGGGCCGCTGGGGGACGTTCTGCGCCGTGGGCTCCGCCTTGGGCATGAACACCATCGCGTACGCCACACAGGCCGCCAGCGCGAGCAGGATCACCAGCAGCAGGGTGCGGCCCAGCGCCCGGGCGGGGCGGGCCGAAGTGCCCCCCGGAGTCCGGGGCATGGCGGTCGTGGCGCTGGTGGAGGTGCGGTGGGCAGACCTGGCGGCCTTGGAGGGATTCCCGGAAGTGCCTTCGAAGGTGCCCCTGGGCGTGCCCCTGGCGCCGCGCTTGGGCGGGGCCGGCTGGCGGTGCCTGCCGTGGCCCGAACCCTCGCGCCCCGGACGCCGCTTGCGTACCAGTTCGCCCCGGCGCCGCACGATCGGCAGCTTCGTGGCGTCGGGCGCGGGCAGCGGCACCGCGCGGGTGCCGGCCTCGGGCTCGGGGGCGGACCGGACCAGGGAGCGCAGCCAGCCGCGCAGCTCCTCGAAGTCCGGGCGCTCGGTGGGGTCCTGGCGCAGCAGGGACTCGACCACCGGGCGCAGCGGGCCGCACTCCTCGGCGAACGCCGGGGGCTCGGAGCAGACCAGTTCGACCAGTTCGGCTCCGCTGTCCTCGGGGTAGGGGGCGTGGCCCTGGACCGCGCGGTAGAGGAGCGCGCCGAGCGCCCACAGGTCGGTGGCGGGGCCGACGGGTGCCGCCAGCTGCCAGTTCTCGTGTACGGGGTGGGCCTGTTCGGGCGCCCAGCGCTCGGTGACCGCGCCCACCACGGCGATCCGGGTCTGCCGGGCGCGCTCGGCGGCCAGCGGGGTGCCGGGGCCGCGGCCGGGGGCGGGGGCCGGGTCGTCCCAGCCCGAGGGGGCGGCGGGGCGCGGTGCCGGGTCGGCGGCGGGGGGCCGGTCCGGCTGCCGGGCCGGCTCCTGCGTGCGGGCCGGCTGCCGGGACGGGTGCGGGGCCGGGAGGTGCGGCGGCTCGGGTGCCGGGCGCTGGGGTGCCGACGGCTCGGGTGCCGGGGGCTGGGGCGGGACCGCGGCCGGGGTGTAGCCCTGCGGGAGTGCCGGGCGGGCTGGCAGACGCCGGTTGGCCGCGTCCGGGCCGCCGTACGGGTACGAGTAGCCCTGGGGGAGGTTGGAGCCCTGGGGGCGCGGCGGTTCGGGCTCGGGCACGCGGCGGGTGGCGGCGGCCTGGGCGCCGGCGCGGTACGCCGCGATGGCCCCGGCGCGGGCGGCCGCCTTGAGGTCGGCGCTGCCGGGGGTGCCGTAGCCGGGGGCGACGGGGGGCCGCGGGTCGGGTGCCGGGGCGGGGGCCGTGCGCGAGGGCGGCGGCGGGGTGCCCGGGGCGGGAACGGCTGCGGTGGTGCTGGTCGTCGGGCCCGCGGGCGGCGGGGTGGAACCGGGTACGGCCGCGGGGAGCCCCGTACCGCCCGGGTCGGCCGGCGGGACCGGGTCGTACCCGCACAGCGCCTCCTCGGCGGCGCCGGCGGCCAGGCCGGTGAGCACCACGCGGCCGTCCTCGCAGACCAGCACCGTCCGCACGGTGATGTTGCGGTGGGTCCAGCCGTGCGCGTGCAGCACGCGCAGGGCGGTCAGTACGTCCGAGGCGACCTCGGCCGCGCGGTACGCGTTGAGCGGGCGGTCCGCGAGGAGCGCCGCGAGCGGGCGGGCGGCGACGAGTTCACTCACTATCCAGAGGGACCCGGCCTCGGCGAACACGTCGAAGACCTGGTCCAGCCGCGGATGGTCGGGGATGCGTGCGGCGGCCTGGGCCGCCTCGATCGCCCGGCGCACGGCCGGGTCGGTGGGCCGCCGGGTGGCGCCGCCGGCGGCCCGGCGGGGCGCGGGAGGCGCCGTACGGCCGTCCGCCTCCAGCAGTTCCGCGTCCACGATCTCCGGCAACGGGACCTGGCGGACCAGCACTTCCTGCCCGCTGTGGGTGTCGAAGGCACGCGTCTCGACGAGCTCGTACTCGTCGGAGGGGGGCAGGGGCAGGCGATAGCGGTCGGCCAGCACCCTGCCCGCGTACTCCTCCACGACGCCTACCCCCTAAGCGTGCCGTTCCCCCGTCACCGCACCCTCACGATACGTCGCAGCACCCACTCGCGTCGCCGGGTCCGGCGAGGGGGTGCCTTTCGGGTCAGGGGATTTGGCGCCGCGGTCCGCACGCGGCGCCGCCGGCGTCAGTCCAGGGGCTGGAAGGTGGCGAAGGCCGTGTCGCGCAGGGTCTTGCACGCGGCGCCGTCCCACTCGTCCTTCGCGCAGGTGATCATGATGGCGTAGCCGTGGGTGGCGTCGACCTTGAAGCCGCGGTTGAGGACGCGGACGGTCCTGCCGTTCTCCTCGCGCTCGAACTGCCAGTCGGCGACGGTCGGGTAGCCGCGGTACTCCTTCTCGGCGATGCCCAGCAGGCGGTAGCCGTCGCTGCTGCCCGCGACGGCGCCGGCGAGCTGCAGCCAGGCCAGGCGGGCGTCGTCGGTGGGGCTGTCGTTGTAGTCGACCTGGACCCGGGGGTAGCCGCCGTCGCGGTTGTAGATGCCGCCCGAGTTGCTGCCCGCTATGGCGTTGCGCTTGAAGTCGGCCGGCATCGCCATCGAGAAGTGGAAGCGTGCGTCGCTGACCTTGACGTAGCCCGCGGGCAGGCCGGTGCCGGTGCCCTGGCCTGCCGTCGTGGAGCCGGTCGCACCGTTGCCGCCGGTGTCGCTGCCGTTGCCGCCGGTCGCGTCGGTGCCCTTGCCGCCGGGGCCGGCCGAGGGCTTGGCGCCCTGGCCCTGGCTCGTCTGGCTGCCCTGGCCGTTGGCGCCGCTGCTGTTGCCGTTGCCGCCGGAGGCGGAGGCGCCCGCGGAACCGGCCTGCTGGGACGCGCCCGGGGAGGCGGCCCGCCCGTTCTTGCCGTTCTTGTTGTCGTCCGGCTTGTCGTCGCCGCTCAGCGCCCAGCCGATCGCCCCGCCGATCAGCGCGAGGACGGCCACGACGGCGACGACGGCCAGCGCGATGGTCTGGCGCGGCACGACGTCCGTGAGCGGGGCGGCCACCGGGGACTTCGGCCCGGACTGCTGCGGTACGGGCTTGGGCTTCGGCTTGGCCTTGGGCTTCTTGGCCTTGGGCTTCGCCTTCGGCTTGGGCGCGGTCCCCTGCTCCTGGACGGCCGCCTTGGGCTTGTCCTCGGGTACGACGGGCAGCGCGATGACGCGGGTCTCGTCGGCCGGGGGCTCCGGCTCGGGCTCGGGCATCTCGATGACCTCGTTGAGCAGGGCGCGGGCGCCCGCGTCGTCGAGGCGGTGCTCGGGGTCCTTCACCAGCAGGCCGTAGATGACCTCCGCGAGCGGGCCCGCGTTCTTCGGCGGGTCCACGGGCTCGGTCATCACCGCGGTCAGCGTGGCCAGGGCGGAGCCCTTGTCGTACGGGGGCACGCCCTCCACGGCGGCGTAGAGCAGGCCGCCGAGCGACCACATGTCGGCCGGCGGGCCCGGCTTCTGGCCGCGGGCACGCTCGGGCGAGATGTAGGAGGGCGCGCCGACGAGCATGCCGGTGGAGGTGACCGAGGGGTCGCCCTCGACCTGCGCGATGCCGAAGTCGGTGAGGACGACGCGGCCGGTCTCGGCGATGAGCACGTTGGAGGGCTTCACGTCGCGGTGCAGGATGCCCTGGCCGTGGGCGGCGCGCAGCACGTCGAGCACGGCGAGGCCGACCTCGGCCGCCCGGCGGGGCGTCAGGGTGCCGCGCTCGCGGACGAACTCGGCCAGGGACGGGCCCTCGATGAGTTCCATGACGATCCAGGGGCGGCCGTCCTCGTCGACCACGTCGAAGACGGTGACGGCGCCGTCGTTCCGGATCCGGGCGATGGCCTTGGCCTCGCGCAGGGTACGGGTGACCAGGCGGCGCTTCTCGTCCTCGTCGACGCCGGAGGAGAACCGGAGTTCCTTGATGGCGACGGTACGGCCGAGCGTCTCGTCGACGGCCCGCCAGACGGTGCCCATGCCGCCCTTGCCGAGCACGCGGCCGAGGCGGTACCGCCCGGCGAGCAGCCGGCCTTCCTGGTCCTCGGTCCCACCGCCGGTCCCGACCGGCCCCTTGTCCCGCGCCTCGCGCGCGACGCTGCCGGCCGCGGCCGAACCGCCGCGCGGCGCCGGTTCGGCGGCCCTGCCCTCGCGGCCCGCGGTGCCGGCCGGCGCGGCCGTGCCGTCGGCGGGGCGCACGCCGTCCTTCGGGGAGCCGGCGGAGCCCGCTGCCGCGGCGGCCGGAGCCGGCTTCGCGGGGGCGGGCCGGGCGGCGCCCTTGACGTCCTTGGCGTCCTTGGCGTCCTTGGCGTCCTTGCCCAGGGCCACTGCCTTGGGGGCGGCCGGAGCGCCGGCGGCGCCCGACCGGTCCGCGGGACGTGCCTCGGGCTTCGCGGGCGCGGAGGTGTCACGGGCCGCCTTGCCGAACCGCACGGGCTCGGGCGCCGGCGAACCGGACTCGGGCGCGGCCGGCTTCGCCGCACGGCCGGAGCCGGCACCGGAGCCGGAAGCGGAACCGGACCCGGCACCCGCCGTGGCGGGCCTCGGGTCCCGCTTCTCCGCACCTGCGGCGGCATCGGCAGACCGGGGGCCGCTGTCCTTCACACCTGCGGCGGCGTCAGCAGACCGGGTGTCGCTGTCCTTCACACCTGCGGCGGCGTCAGCCGGCCCGAAGGCCGCGTCCACCAGATCGGCGGCCGTCGCCGCAGATCCGGAAGCCGTGTCCGCGGAACCTGCGGAGGCGTCAGCCGCCCCGGCGTCGGAGGAACCGGACTCCGCCTCGCCACCCGTCGCGGAGGAACGCGCGTCCTTCTGCTCGGGCACGGAACCGGCGTCCGCGTCCGCGGCTCGGGAGCCGTTCCGCTCGCCCGCGGGTGCCCCGTCCGCGGAACGCCCCGCGGTGGAAGCGGACTTCGCGGTGGCGGTCTTCGCGGCATCCGTCCCGGGGGAAGCGGCCTCCGTACGTGCGGCACCGCCGTCCGTACGGGCGGAACCCTCGGAACCGGCGGCATCCGCGCCAGCGGAAGTGGTGTGCTCCGGCTTCGACATGCGTCCCCTCAACGATCGTGCCGCCTGCTCCGGGTTGACCGGCGTCCGCCGGAGACCACGGCAACCCGCCCCGGCAGGACCCTTATTGTTCCTCACTCCGGCACGGACGGGTGTCCCGGGTCCGTGGTTCCCCGGAACACCCGTGATACGGCACTCCCACTAGAGCGGAACGATCTCCGGCGCCCCCAGCCTGGCCGCGTCGGCGGTCTGGTCGTCCGGCTGCCGCTGCGACTCCCGCTCCGCCTCCACCCGCTTGTCGTAGTGCTCGACCTCCCGCTCCACCTGACCCTCGTCCCACCCCAGCACCGGTGCCATCAACTCCGCGCACTCGCGCGCCGACCGGGTCCCGCGGTCGAAGGTCTCGATCGAGATCCGGGTCCGCCGGGTCAGTACGTCGTCCAGGTGCCGCGCCCCCTCGTGCGAGGCCGCGTACACCACCTCCGCCCGGAGGTAGTCGTCCGCGCCGCCCAGCGGCGCGGCGAGCCCCGGGTCCCGCTCGATCATCTCCAGCACTTCCTCCGCCAGCGCGCCGTAGCGGTTCAGCAGGTGCTCGACCCGCGCCACGTGCAGCCCGGTCCTGGCGGCGATCCTCGCCCGCGCGTTCCACAGCGCGCGGTAGCCCTCCGCGCCCACCAGCGGGATGTCCTCCGTGACGCACTCCGCGACCCGCTGGTCCAGCCCGTGCACCGCCTCGTCCACCGCGTCCTTGGCCATCACCCGGTACGTCGTGTACTTGCCGCCCGCGACCACCACGAGCCCCGGCGCCGGGTGCGCCACGGTGTGCTCCCGGGAGAGCTTGCTGGTCGCGTCCGACTCGCCGGCCAGGAGGGGCCGCAGGCCCGCGTACACACCCTGCACGTCCTCCCGCGTGAGCGGCACGGCCAGCACCGAGTTCACGTGCTCCAGGAGGTAGTCGATGTCCGCGCTCGACGCCGCCGGGTGTGCCTTGTCCAGGTCCCAGTCCGTGTCCGTGGTCCCGACGATCCAGTGCCGGCCCCACGGGATGACGAAGAGCACCGACTTCTCGGTCCGCAGGATCAGCCCGGTGGACGAGTGGATGCGGTCCTTCGGCACCACCAGATGGATGCCCTTGGACGCCCGTACGTGGAACTGGCCGCGCTCGCCGATGAGCGCCTGGGTGTCGTCCGTCCACACCCCCGTGGCGTTCACGATCTGCTTGGCGCGGATCTCGTACTCCCCGCCGGCCTCGACGTCCTTCACCCGGGCGCCGACCACCCGCTCGCCCTCCCGGAGGAAGCCGGTCACGCGGGCGCGGTTCGCCGCGAGGGTGCCGTACGCGGCGGCGGTGCGCACCAGCGTGGCGACGAACCGCGCGTCGTCCATCTGGGCGTCGTAGTACTGCAGGGCGCCCACCAGGGCGTCCTTGCGCAGGCAGGGCGCGACCCGCAGCGCCCGCTTGCGCGTGAGGTGGCGGTGTACGGGCAGTCCCCGCCCGTGGCCGCTGGACACCGACATCGCGTCGTACAGCGCGACGCCGGACCCGGCGTAGAACCGCTCCCAGCCCTTGTGCTGGAGGGGGTACAGGAACGGCACCGGCTTCACCAGGTGCGGCGCGAGCCGCTCCAGCAGCAGCCCGCGCTCCTTCAGCGCCTCCCGTACGAGCGCGAAGTCGAGCATCTCCAGATAGCGCAGCCCGCCGTGGATCAGTTTGCTGGACCGGCTGGAGGTGCCGGAAGCCCAGTCCCGCGCCTCCACCAGGCCGGTCGCGAGGCCTCTGGTGGCCGCGTCGAGCGCGGTACCCGCGCCCACCACGCCCGCGCCCACGACCAGCACGTCCAGTTCCCGCTCGGCCATCCGAGCGAGCGCCTCGGTGCGCTGCGCGGGTCCGAGTGTCGCCGTCCTCACCGCTGCCTCCCGTTGGTCGGGGTGGTCGCCCACATGACCCACCTCGATTCTGACCGCGCGCTCCCCGGCCGGCCACCGCCTGTGGACAACACAAGGTGGCCGCCGTCCCGCAATGCCGCAGATCGGTCATATATACGCCTAGTCTGACATAGCGCCAGCTCTCCTTATCCACAGGACTTGCGCACCCAGCCACCTCCGGTTAGGGAAGGACGGCCACCCCCATGCCCGCAGATCTCGCCGTCATCGGCCTCGGCCACCTCGGCCTGCCCCTCGCCCAGGCCGCCGTCGCCGCCGGGATCGAGACCGTCGGCTACGACACCGGCCCAGCGACCGACAGCAGCCTCACCGCCGCCGAGATCCGCCGCATGTCGGCGGCCGGATTCCGGGTCGCCACCGACCCGGCGGAGCTCGGGAGGGTCCGTACCGCCGTCATCTGCGCACCCACCCCCCTGGGCGCCGACAGGGCCCTCGACCTGTCCGCCGTGGGCGACGCAGCCCGCGCCCTGGCCGCGCGGCTGCGGCCGCACACCACCGTGATCCTGGAGTCCCCCGCGTACCCCGGCGTGACCGAGGACTACCTCAGACCCCTGCTCGAATCCGGCTCCCGCCTGCGGGCCGGCCGCGACTTCCACCTGGCCTACTCCCCCAGCCGCCTCGACCCCGGCAACCGCACCCACGGGATCGCCAACACCCCCAAGGTGATCGGCGGCCTCACCCCCGCGTGCACCGAGTCGGCCGCCGCCTTCTACGCCCGGCTCACCGACAAGGTGGTGCGCGCCCGGGGCCTGCGCGAGGCCGAGACCGTACAGCTGCTGGAGACCAACTACCGGCACGTCAACATCGCGCTGGTGAACGAGATGGCGGTGCTCTGCCACGACCTCGGCGTCGATCTCTGGGACGTCATCCGGTGCGCGGAGACCAAGCCGTACGGCTTCCAGGCCTTCCGCCCGGGCCCCGGCGTCGGCGGCCACGGCGTCCCCCTCGACCCCGGCTACCTGGCCGTGCCCACGCGCACCCCGGGCCACCCCCTGCGCATGGTCGGCCTCGCCCAGGAGGTCAACAACCGCATGCCGCAGTACGTGATCCAGCGCTGCGCCACCCTCCTCAACGAGCACGGCAAGTCGGCCCGCGGCGCCCGCGTCCTCCTCCTGGGCGTCACCTACAAGCCGGACCTGGCCGACCAGGAGGGCTCCCCGGCCCGCGAGATCGCCTCCCGGCTGCTCGACCTCGGGGCACTGGTCAGCTACCACGACCCGTACGTGGCCGGCTGGCGCGTCCGGGACCAGCCGGTGCCGCGCGCCGACTCCCTCTACGAGGCCGCGGCCAACGCGGACCTGACGATCCTGCTCCAGCACCACCGCACCTACGACCTCCAAGGCCTCGCGGTGAAGGCGCAGTTGCTCCTCGACACCCGCGGAGCCACCCCGGTGGGCGCGGCCCACCGCCTCTGACCCCGCGGAACGCCCCGCGAAATCCCCTCTTCCGCACCGGCCCGGTGCTGCTAGCCTTCGGCGACATTTTTCTCCGCACGCCTGTTCCCAGGGACAGCCGTGCCGTAAATCCCTGGGGGGGATTTCACCCATGAGCGACACCGCTCCGCAGCCCGCAGCGCCCGACGCGGCCCCTGCCCCGGCCGCCACCGCCGAGGCCGTCACCACCGCCGAGGCCCCTGCGGCCCCGGCCGCCGACGTCACCGCCACCACGCCCGCGGCGCCGGTGCCCGGCCAGGCACCGGCCCCCGGCATGGAGGGCTGGGCCTACGCCCCGGCCGCGCCCGCCCGCAAGGGCAACGCCGGCCTCGGCATCGCCGCCGCGGTGCTGGCGGCCCTGGTCACCGCCGCGCTCTACGGCCTGATCATCGGCACCACCGAGTACCAGGTCGGCTACGCGGCGGTGGGCGTCGGCCTGCTGATCGGTCTGGCCGCGGGCAAGCTCGGCGGCCCGAACCCGGTCACCCCGGTCCTCAGCGCGATCCTGGCGCTCGGCGCCGTGTACGCGGGCCAGCTGTACGGCGTCGCCATGCTCGGCGCCGAGGAGCTCCACACCACCACGCTGGACCTCGTCTCCTCGGTGGGCGTCTCCACGCTGCACGCGGCATGGAAGGAGGCCATCGGCCCGATGGACTTCCTCTTCTTCGCCATCGGCGCGGTCGTCGCCTACCAGACCACCCGCAAGACCTCGGCCTGACACCCGGCCCCACCGCACCACCGCCCTGAGGGCCGGCCCACTCCCCGGGAGCGGGCCGGCCCTCAGGGCGCTCGAACAGGGAACGACATGCCCGCACCCGCCCTGCGGACCCCCGGTGGGCCGCGCCTGGACCCCTTTTCCACCTTCCCGGAACTCGTACCGCTGCGGCTGGCAGTGATCGCCCGCGACTGGGCCGCCGTCTCCGCGTACTTCGGCGGACTCGGCAGCGACGAGGACCGTGTGTACGCCGCCGAGCGGGTGGCCGACATGCCGGGCGCCGAGCAGGTGCTGGGCCCGGCCGTCGCCGCCCACCCGCACGATCCGCTGCCGCGCACCCTGCTGGCCTACCGGCGCGTGGCCGTCGCCTGGGCCATCCGCACCGGGGCCGGCTCCGAGCACGTGTCCCGTGCACAGTTCACCCGCTTCCACCACTGGCTGGAGCTGGCCGAGACCCAGCTCGTCCAGGTGTGCGCGGAGCACCCCGCATACGCCCTCGCCTGGCACCTGCGCATTCGCACCGCACGCGGTCTGGAGCTCGGCGCCGCCGAGGCCCGCCGCCGCTACGACCGGCTGGCCGAGCACCACCCGCACCACTTCCCGGCCCAGGCCCAGCTCTTGCAGCAGCTGTGCGCCAAGTGGGGCGGATCGTTCGCCGAGACCTGGAACTTCGCCCAGGACTGCGTGGCCGGGGCGCCGCCCGGGAGCCACAGCGGGCTCCTGGTCGCCACGGCGGTCCTGGAGCACCGGCTGACGCTGTCCGGGAAGGAGGCGAAGGGCTACCTGCGCCAGGACTGGATCCGGGTGGCGGTCACCCAGGCCGCGGCCGCCTCCGTCCTGCACCCCGGCCACCGGAACGGCTTCCTCCGACTGCGCGCGCACGGATTGTTCGCGGCCACGCTCTCCCTGGGCGGCCACCACGCCGACGCCGCCCCGCACTTCCGGGCCATGGGGGACGACGCCGACGCGCACCCCTGGGACTGCCTGGACGCCGATCCCGGCAACGCGTTCCGCAAACACCGCAAGACCGCACTGGCGAAGGGCTGACCGCAGATGACGCAGCGGACCGAGGGGTTCGTCACGACCGAGGTCGACGGCATCCCCACCCTGCTGGCCCACCGGCCCGGTCCCGTCGTGGCGGGCCTGGTCTTCCGGGTGGGGCGCGCCGACGAGACCCTCGCCACCAGCGGCATCACCCACCTGACGGAGCACCTCGCGCTCCACCGGCACGGCATGGGCGACCTGCACTACAACGGGGCGACCTCCGCCACGCACACCTCCTTCCTCGTCGAGGGCGACCCGGCGGAGGTGGCCGAGTACCTCAACGGGGTCTGCGAAGCGCTGCGCGACCTTCCCCTGGAGCGGCTGGAGACCGAGAAGGAGATCCTCCGCACGGAGGCCGCGGGGCGCGCCCACGGGCCCCTCTCCGACCTGCCGATGTGGCGTTACGGCGCCCGCGGCCACGGGCTGGTCTCCTACACCGAACTGGGCCTCGGCCGCATCGACGCCGCGGCCGTACGGGACTGGGCCGCCGCCCGCTTCACCCGCGGGAACGCGGTGCTGTGGATGACCACCGACACGCTGCCCGAAGGCCTCGACCTCAAGCTCCCCGCCGGGCCGCGGCACCCGGTACCCGCCCCGTCGTCCGCGCTGCCGGTGACCCCCGCGCACTACCCCGGCGAGGACGGAGCGATGGCGATGAGCACCGTGGTCCGGCGCTCCGTCGCCGCCACGCTCTTCTCGGACCTGCTGGGCAAGGCGCTCTTCCGGGACCTGCGCCAGAAGGGCGGCTTCTCCTACACCGCGCAGAGCGACTACACCCCGCGGGATCCGGAGTACGCGACGATCACCGCACTCGCGGACGCGCTGCCGGCGAAGCAGGGCGCGGTCGTCGGCGGCTTCGTCGACGTGCTTGCGGCCCTCAAGGCGGGCCGCATCGATCCCGAGGCGCTGGAGGCCGCCCGTTCGGCCCGGCTGAAGGCGCTCGACGCCCCGGACCTGGACGCACGCATGCTGCCGGCCAGAGCACTGGAGCTGCTCGAGGGCCAGGACCCGTCGGACGTCGGCGAGCTGCGCGCCGGGCTCCGCGCGGTGACGGCCGCCGACGTGCACGAGGTGGCCCGGGAAGCGTACGAGAACGCACTGTTCAAGGTGCCGGGACGGGGTCTGGCCTGGGCCGGGGTCGCGGCGGCCCCCAGGGAGTCCGCCGAGGTGCTGACCGGCACGGTGTTCCCGTACCCGGGGGACGACTCGGTCTTCCTGGTGGTCGCGGACGAAGGGATCAGCCTGGTCTCCCCGGGGAACGACGCCACGGTCCGCTACGCCGACTGCGAGGCGGTGGTCGCGTACCCGGACGGCGCCCGACGACTCATCGGCGCCGACGGCTTCTCCGTCGCCGCCGAGCCCACGCTGTTCGGCCTCACGCCGGCGGCGCTCGCCGCCGTCGACGCGGCCGTCCCGGCCGACCGGGTCGTCCACGCCCCGGCCAGGCGGCAGGACCAGATCCCCGTGCCCGGCCCGCGGAACAAGCCCCGGGAACGCGAGGAGCGTCGCCGCCGGAAGGCGGCACTCATCCCTCTGGTCCCCCACCAGCCCTTCGTCCTGCTCTCCCTGGTCGTCGGGCTGCTCGCCGTCATGGCGACGCTCGGCGAAGTGCACGCGCCGACCCGGAGCTGGACGCTCCCCGGCTGGTGCTGGTTCGCCGAGGCGGTCCTGGTCACCTACACGGTCTGGCTGGTCCGCCGGCGCCGCTGACCCGGAACACGCCGGAGGCCCCGCACACGCCGGAGGCCCCGCACCCCGTGTGGGGTGCCGGGCCTCCTCCCGTGCGGGACGGGTCAGCGGCGGTGCTGCGAGTCCGCGACCGTCACCTCGACGCGCTGGAACTCCTTGAGCTCGCTGTAGCCCGTGGTCGCCATCGAGCGGCGCAGGGCACCGAAGAGGTTCATCGAGCCGTCGGGGGTGTGGGACGGGCCGGTGAGGATCTCCTCGGTGGTGCCGACCGTGCCCAGGTCCACCTTCTTGCCGCGCGGCACGTCCTCGTGGACGGCCTCCATGCCCCAGTGGTGGCCGCGGCCGGGCGCGTCGGTGGCGCGGGCCAGCGGGGAGCCCATCATCACGGCGTCCGCACCGCAGGCGATGGCCTTGGGCAGGTCGCCGGACCAGCCCACGCCGCCGTCGGCGATGACGTGGACGTAGCGGCCGCCGGACTCGTCCATGTAGTCGCGGCGGGCGGCGGCCACGTCGGCGACCGCGGTCGCCATCGGCACCTGGATGCCCAGCACGTTGCGGGTGGTGTGCGCGGCGCCGCCGCCGAAGCCGACCAGGACGCCCGCGGCGCCGGTGCGCATCAGGTGCAGGGCCGCGGTGTAGGTGGCGCAGCCGCCCACGATCACCGGGACGTCGAGCTCGTAGATGAACTGCTTCAGGTTCAGCGGCTCGGCCGCGCCGGAGACGTGCTCGGCGGAGACGGTGGTGCCGCGGATCACGAAGATGTCCACGCCCGCGTCGACCACGGCCTTGGAGAACTGCGCGGTGCGCTGCGGGGAGAGCGCGGCGGCGGTGACGACGCCGGAGTCGCGCACCTCCTTGATGCGCTGGCCGATCAGGTCCGCCTGGATCGGGGCGGAGTAGATCTCCTGGAGGCGGCGGGTGGCGGTCTCCTCGTCCAGCGTGGCGATCTCGTCGAGCAGCGGCTGCGGGTCCTCGTACCGGGTCCACAGGCCCTCGAGGTTGAGGACGCCCAGGCCACCGAGCTCACCGATGCGGATCGCGGTCTGCGGGGAGACGACCGAGTCCATCGGGGCGGCCAGGAAGGGGAGCTCGAAGCGGTAGGCGTCGATCTGCCAGGCGATCGAGACCTCCTTCGGGTCCCGCGTACGGCGGCTCGGGACGATGGCGATGTCGTCGAACGCGTACGCCCTGCGGCCGCGCTTGCCGCGCCCGATCTCGATCTCAGTCACGTGTGGTGGCCTTTCCCTCTTGACTCTGCCCGTCCAGTATCCCCGAAGGGCGGACGGTCGCGTTCCCGTGACCGCTGTACGGACGCACGCGCGCCCGGCCCGCGGGCGGCGCGTGGTGCCGCGCACGCCGGAGGGGGCGGACCCGTCACCCGGGTCCGCCCCCTCCGTGCCTGCTCAGCCCTTGCGGGAGTAGTTCGGCGCCTCGACCGTCATCTGGATGTCGTGCGGGTGGCTCTCCTTGAGGCCCGCCGACGTGATGCGGACGAACCGGCCGCGGTCCTGGAGCTCCGGCACCGTGCGGCCGCCGACGTAGAACATCGACTGGCGCAGGCCGCCGACCAGCTGGTGGACGACCGCGGAGAGCGGGCCGCGGTAGGGCACCTGGCCCTCGATGCCCTCGGGGATCAGCTTGTCGTCGCCGCCGACGCCCTCCTGGAAGTACCGGTCCTTGGAGAACGACTTGCGGTCGCCGCGGGACTGCATGGCGCCCAGCGAGCCCATGCCGCGGTACGACTTGAACTGCTTGCCGTTGATGAAGAGCAGCTCGCCCGGGGACTCCTCGCAGCCCGCGAGCAGCGAGCCCAGCATGACCGTGTCCGCGCCGGCGACGAGCGCCTTGGCGATGTCGCCGGAGTACTGCAGGCCGCCGTCGCCGATGACCGGGACGCCCGCGGCCTTGGCGGCCAGCGAGGCCTCGTAGATCGCGGTGACCTGCGGGACGCCGATGCCGGCGACCACGCGGGTGGTGCAGATGGAGCCGGGGCCGACGCCGACCTTGATGCCGTCGCAGCCGGCGTCGACGAGCGCCTGGGCGCCGTCGCGGGTGGCGACGTTGCCGCCGATGACGTCGACGGAGGAGTTCGACTTGATCTTGGAGACCATGTCGCCGACCAGGCGGGAGTGGCCGTGGGCGGTGTCGACGACGATGAAGTCGGCACCCGCCTCGATCAGGGCCTGGGCGCGCTCGTACGCGTCACCGGCGACGCCGACGGCGGCGCCGACCAGCAGGCGGCCGTCCTTGTCCTTGGCGGCGTTCGGGTACTTCTCCGCCTTGACGAAGTCCTTGACGGTGATGAGGCCCTTGAGGGTGCCCGCCTCGTCGACCAGCGGCAGCTTCTCGATCTTGTGGCGGCGCAGCAGCTCCATGGCGTCGACGCCGGAGATGCCGACCTTGCCCGTGACCAGCGGCATCGGGGTCATGACCTCGCGCACCTGGCGGCTGCGGTCCGACTCGAACGCCATGTCGCGGTTCGTGACGATGCCGAGCAGCTTGCCCGCGGGGTCGGTGACCGGCACGCCGGAGATGCGGAACTTCGCGCAGAGCTCGTCCGCCTCGCGCAGGGTCGCGTCGGGGTGGACGGTGATCGGGTCGGTGACCATGCCGGACTCGGAGCGCTTGACCAGGTCCACCTGGTTCGCCTGGTCGGCGATCGAGAGGTTCCGGTGCAGGACGCCGACGCCGCCCTGGCGGGCCATCGCGATGGCCATGCGCGCCTCGGTGACCTTGTCCATCGCCGCGGAGAGCAGCGGGACGTTCACACGGACGTTCCGGGAGATGAGGGAGGAGGTGTCGATCTCGTCCGGGGCCATGTCCGACGCGCCCGGCAGCAGCAGGACGTCGTCGTAAGTCAGCCCGAGCGAGGCGAATTTGTCGGGCACTCCGTCGACGTTGACAGTCATGACACCTTCCCAGATGGTCTTGCTCAGCGCAGATGTCCATGCTAACGGGATCGCAGCGCGTCTCATTCCACGATGAAGATCGACCGCAATTTTCGTACCTTGCTACAAGTTTGGGCGCAGAAATTGCCGTCTTGTGGTATCCGCCGCGTGCGGCGCGCCCGTCCTTCCGGCGCACTCGTCGCCCGGCAGGCGCTCACTGCTCGGCGAGCGCCCGCAGCCGGCTGAGCGCGCGGTGCTGCGCCACCCGGACGGCCCCCGGCGACATGCCGAGCATCTGGCCGGTCTCCTCCGCCGTCAGACCGACGGCCACCCGCAGTACGAGCAGCTCGCGCTGGTTCTCGGGCAGGTTGGCCAGCAGCTTCTTGGCCCAGGCGGCATCGCTGCTGAGCAGCGCGCGCTCCTCAGGACCGAGCGAGTCGTCCGGCCGCTCGGGCATCTCGTCCGACGGCACGGCCGTGCTCCCGGGGTGCCGCATGGCGGCCCTCTGGAGGTCGGCGACCTTGTGCGCGGCGATGGCGAAGACGAAGGCCTCGAAGGGCCGGCCCGTGTCGCGGTACCGCGGCAGGGCCATCAGGACGGCGACGCAGACCTCCTGCGCCAGGTCCTCCACGAAGTGCCGCGCGTCCCCGGGCAGCCGGGACAGCCGCGTGCGGCAGTAGCGCAGCGCGAGCGGGTGCACGTGGGCGAGCAGGTCGTGGGTGGCCTGCTCGTCCCCCTCGACGGCCCGGCGTACCAGTGCGCCGACGGCCCCCTGGCCGCCCTCCTTGGGGGGCCCCGCAGGGCCGGTGGCCGTGGGGGACCCCAGGGCCTCGTCGTCGCGCATCGATCCATGGTGCCCCGACGCCGGGCCTTCTGCGGCACCCTGGCCCGTGTTGTGCATCGAAGCGTTATGAGCGGGCGCGCCTGAAGTCATCGTCTGCGCCCTCCCCTCCCGCTCGGCCGAATGGTCCCCGAGGACCGCCACATCTCAAGAATGCGGTACTCCTCAAGCATGCGGCATCGCGTCCGAAGCGACACTCCCCCGGCTACCGCTGGGAGGTTGCCCCACCCGATTCTGCCCCGCCAACCCCCTCGCGCACACCGGTTCCGGCCGAGTCGTCGAGGGGGCTGTGGTCAGATCGGATGCGGCGGACGCCTCAGCGGACGAGGCCCCAGCGGAATCCGAGTGCCACGGCGTGCGCCCGGTCCGAGGCGCCCAGCTTCTTGAAGAGCCTGCGCGCGTGCGTCTTCACGGTGTCCTCGGAGAGGAACAGCTCGCGCCCGATCTCCGCGTTGGACCGGCCGTGGCTCATGCCCTCGAGCACCTGGATCTCGCGCGCGGTGAGCGTGGGCGCGGCACCCATCTCGGCCGAGCGCAGCCGCCGCGGGGCGAGCCGCCAGGTCGGGTCGGCCAGCGCCTGGGTCACCGTCGCGCGCAGCTCGGCGCGGGAGGCGTCCTTGTGGAGGTACCCGCGGGCGCCGGCGGCGACCGCGAGGGCCACGCCGTCGAGGTCCTCGGCGACCGTCAGCATGATGATGCGGGCCCCCGGGTCGGCCGAGAGCAGGCGGCGCACGGTCTCGACGCCGCCGAGGCCGGGCATCCGTACGTCCATCAGGATCAGGTCGGACCGGTCGGCGCCCCAGCGGCGGAGGACTTCCTCGCCGTTGGCGGCCGTCGTCACGCGCTCGACGCCGGGCACGGTGGCAACCGCGCGGCGGAGCGCCTCTCGGGCGAGCGGGGAGTCGTCGCAGACGAGGACGGAAGTCATGGCCGCCCTCCGCAGCTGCTGATGCACGTCACCTTGAGCCTCCAGGCTGGTACGTATCGTCACCTGTGCGGTCGATGCCCTCGGACACCTGTCCGGGAACTTGTTCTTTCAACCGCCTTCGCACTCTCAACGATGGTCACTCGAAAGAGTTACGGGTCGGACGGACACCTTCGGCACTCTACGTGAGGAAGCGAACACAGCGCTGGCATGACAGGCCATCTGTCCTCCATCTGGAGCTATGCCCTATTTGGCGGCTTTTCTTCCGTTCGGCCTGTGTCTGAGGCTAGATTCCCAATGAGTCATATTTACATCTACTCGGATAGTAGATGTGGAGACATGGACCGTATCCGCCTCAGTACCGGCTTCAAGAGGACTACCCATGGCAGATTTCTCCCGCCTCCCCGGACCGAACGCCGACCTCTGGGACTGGCAGCTGCTGGCCGCCTGCCGGGGGGTCGACAGCTCCCTCTTCTTCCACCCGGAGGGCGAGCGGGGCGCGGCCCGGAGCGCGCGCGAGGCCTCGGCTAAAGAGGTCTGCATGCGATGCCCGGTGCGTGCCGAATGCGCCGCGCACGCTCTCGCCGTACGTGAGCCCTATGGCGTATGGGGAGGGCTGACCGAGGACGAGCGCGAGGAGCTGATGGGCCGCGCCCGGCACCGGCTCATCTCCGCTTCGGGAGCGGGTGGCACAGCCGCCCACTGAACCAGTGTTCGAAAGGCGCTGAAGGAACGATTCCGCTAATCCTGCCGGGGACGGGAATCCGTGAACGCCCCCGGGCGTGTCGTGCGGGCGCGGGCCGTCACGGGCCCGCGCCCGGGACGCCTCACCGCGCCGCGGCGTGCTCCAGCCGGTCCAGCATGGCCGCGACGGCGGGCACGCGCGCGAGGTCGGGCAGCGTGAGGGCGACGACCTCGCGCTCGACGGCGGGCTCCACCGTCACGGTCCTGGCCGCCCCGGTCCGCACGGACTCCACGGCCAGCTCCGGCAGCACGGCCACGCCGAGCCCCGCGCCCACCAGACCCACCACCGCCGGGTAGTCGTCGGTGGCGAAGTCGATGCGCGGCGTGAAGCCCACGCCCTCGCACACCTCCACCAGATGGCGGCGGCAGCGCGGACAGCCGGCGATCCACGGCTCGCCGGCCAGCTCGGCCATGCCCACCCGCTCGGCGCCGGCCAGCGGGTGCTGCTCGGGGACCAGGCCCACCAGCCGGTCCGTGAGCAACGGCCGGACCACGAGGTCCTCCCACTCGGCGGGGCCGCTCCCCGCCGCCCCGGTGTACCGGAACGCCAGGGCGACGTCGCAGTCGCCCTCGCGCAGCATCTCCACCGACCGCGGCGGTTCGGCCTCCACGAGCGAGACGCGGGTGCCGGGGTTGTCGGCGCGCATCGCGGCCAGCGCCTTGGGCACCAACGTCGAGCTGCCGCTGGGGAAGGACACCAGGCGGACCCGCCCGGCGCGCAGGCCCGCGATGGCCGCGACCTCCTCCTCGGCCGCGGTCAGGCCGGCGAGGATGCCGGCGGCGTGGCGCACCAGCGCCTCGCCGGCCTGGGTCAGCCGCATCTCGCGGCCGGTCCTGATGAGCAGCGGGGTGCCGGCGGACTGCTCCAGCGCCTTCATCTGCTGGGAGACGGCGGGCTGCGTGCAGCCCAGCTCGCGGGCGGCGGCGGAGAAGGAGCCCGTGGCCGCGACGGCGCGCAGGACTCGGAGATGACGTGCCTCGATCACCCTTCGAGCATAAGCCCCCCTTTGACGCCGCGGCGAATATCGGTGTGCCGCTTTGGGAAACCCTCGGCTAGCGTTCGAACATGCATCTGCTCTCCGTGAACCTGGGCCGCGCCGTCGCCGTGGACCACACCGATCCGTCCGTGGGCGTGACGGGCATCGGCAAGGCGCCCGTGCCCGGGCCCGTACGCGTCTCCGCCCCCGGACCCAAGGGCGTCGGCGGCAGCGGCCTCGAAGGCGACGCGGTCTGCGACCTGCGCCACCACGGCGGCGACCACCAGGCCGTCTACGCCTACGCCCGCGAGGACCTCGACCACTGGGAGCGCGAGCTGGGCCGCGAGCTGCCCGGAGGGATCTTCGGCGAGAACCTCACCACCTCGGGCGTCGACGTGAACGGCGCGCTGATCGGCGAGCGCTGGCGGGTCGGCCGCGACCTGGTCCTGGAGGTGGCCTCGGCCCGTATCCCGTGCCGCACCTTCGCGGGGCACCTGGACGAGGGCGGCTGGGTGAAGCGCTTCACGCAGGCCGCGATGCCCGGGGCGTACCTCCGGGTGGTCCAGGAGGGCGAGGTGTCGCCCGGCGACGCGGTCGAGGTGGTGCACCGCCCGGACCACGAGGTCACGGTCGCCTTCTGGTTCCGCGCCTTCACCACCGAGCGGGAGCTGCTGCCGCGTACGCTCGCCGCCGGTGACGCCCTGGAGCCGGAGGCGCGGGAAAAGGTCCACGCGTACCTGGAGAAGCACGGCGGGACGACGGGCTGAAACCTGCGGCGGCTAGGTTGCGCACATGACGACTGCTCTGATTACGGGTTCCACGGCGGGCATCGGCGCCGCCTTCGCGCGCAAGCTGGCCGCCCAGGGGAACAACCTGGTGCTGGTGGCCCGGGACACCAAGCGGCTGCGCGAGCAGGCCACCGAACTGCACGACCGGCACGGGATCGAGGCCGAGGTGCTGACCGCCGACCTGTCGACGGAGGAGGGCATCGCGGCGGTCGAGCAGCGCCTCGGCGACCGTCGCGACCCGGTCGACCTGCTGGTCAACAACGCCGGGTTCGGCAACAAGGGGCGCTACCTCGAGGTCTCCATGGCCGACGAGCTGACGATGCTGAAGGTGCACGTCGAGGCGGTGCTGCGGCTGACCTCGGCGGCGTCCGCGAGCATGCGCGAGCGCGGCCGGGGCGGGATCGTCAACGTGGCGTCGGTGGCCGCCTTCGTACCGCGCGGTACCTACGGCGCGAGCAAGGCGTGGGTCGTGCAGTTCACGCAGGGCGCGGCGCGGGACATGGCGGGGTCCGGGGTGCGGCTGATGGCGCTGTGCCCCGGCTTCGTGCGCACGGAGTTCCACGAGCGGGCCGGCATGGGCACGGACAACATCCCGAACTGGATGTGGCTGGACGCGGACAAGCTGGTCACGGCGGCCCTGGCCGACCTGGCCAGGGGCCGTACCGTCTCGATCCCCGACCCGCGGTACAAGGCCCTGATGGGCGTCGTGAAGCTGACGCCGCGCGGGCTGCTGGGCGGGGTGTCCTCGCGTACCGGGCGCAAGTACGGACCCCAGTGACGGCGCCGACCGTGCAGCGGTTGAAAAGGCGCTAAACCGGCCGAATCGGTGGTTCTTCACTAAAATTGGGACTGTCCTTTCCAGCCCGGGAGACCGCCATGACATTCGTACAACTGGTCGATTACACGACGCACCAGCCCGAGGCCATGAACGACCTGCTCGACAAGTACGTCGCCCAGAGCCACGGCAGGCGCACGCTGACCCACAGCATCGTGGGCAAGGACCGCGACATGAACGACCACTACGTCGACGTCGTGGAGTTCCCTTCGTACGAGGAGGCCATGAAGAACTCGAACCTCCCCGAGACGGACCGCATGTTCCACGAGATGGTCGCGCTGTGCGACGGCATGCCGAAGTTCACCAACCTCGACGTGGTCCGCGACGAACACCTCAACACCATGCTGGTCAACCGGGTGTTCGAGGAGGTGATGCTGAACGGGAACATGGCCGTGTTCGAGGAGTGTTTCGCCACGAACTACATCGACCACGACGTCAGCAAGGCGGAGCAGACGGTCGTCGGGCGCGACGAGGTGATGAAGGACGTCCAGATGTGGCGCGGCGGCTTCGAGATGTCCTTCGCCGTCGACGCGCAGCTCGCCCAGGACGACCTCGTCACCACCGTGTGGACGTGGCGCGGCAAGCACACGGGCGAGTTCATGGGCATGGCCCCCACCGGGAAGACCTACGAGACCACCGGCACCACCACCTTCCGGTGCACGGACGGCATGATCTCCGAGGGCTGGTGGCACTACGACATCATGCGCCTCATGCGCGAGATGGGCATGGACATGAACATGAGTGCGGACACGGGGATGGGCGCCGCCGGCTGACGCCGCATCACCACGGGCCGGCCCGCCGGCCGGAGGGCGAGAGCCGGGGCCGGGGGCGGGGGCGGGGGCGGGTCCGGAATACGGGAAGGCCCCCGCCGCACGGATGCGACGGGGGCCTGCGCGTCAGCGCGTGGGTCAGTGGCTGTGACCGTGGCCGTGGCCGTGACCGTGGCCGTTGTCCTCCTCCTCGGCCGGCTTCTCGACGACCAGGGTCTCGGTCGTGAGCAGCAGCGAGGCGATGGAAGCGGCGTTCTCCAGGGCGGAGCGGGTGACCTTGACCGGGTCGATGACGCCGGCCTTGACCAGGTCGCCGTACTCGCCGGTGGCGGCGTTGAAGCCCTGGCCCTTCTCGAGCTCGGAGACCTTCGAGGTGATGACGTAGCCCTCGAGGCCGGCGTTCTCGGCGATCCAGCGCAGCGGCTCGACCACGGCGCGGCGGACGACGGCGACACCGGTCGCCTCGTCGCCGTCCTTGCCCAGGTTGTCGGCGAGGACCTTGGCGGCGTGGACCAGAGCGGAGCCACCACCGGAGACGATGCCCTCCTCGACCGCGGCGCGGGTCGCGGAGATGGCGTCCTCCAGACGGTGCTTCTTCTCCTTCAGCTCCACCTCGGTGGCGGCGCCGACCTTGATCACGCACACGCCGCCGGCCAGCTTCGCGAGGCGCTCCTGGAGCTTCTCGCGGTCCCAGTCGGAGTCCGTGGACTCGATCTCGGCCTTGATCTGGTTGACGCGGCCGAGGACGTCCTCGGAGGAGCCGGCGCCGTCCACGATCGTGGTGTCGTCCTTGGTGACGGTCACGCGGCGGGCGGAGCCCAGCACGTCCAGACCGGCCTGGTCGAGCTTGAGGCCGACCTCCTCGGCGATCACGGTGGCACCGGTGAGGGTGGCCATGTCCTGCAGCATCGCCTTGCGGCGGTCGCCGAAGCCGGGCGCCTTGACGGCGACGGCGTTGAAGGTGCCGCGGATCTTGTTCACGACCAGGGTCGACAGGGCCTCGCCCTCGACGTCCTCGGCGATGATCAGCAGCGGCTTGGAGCCACCGGCCTGGATGACCTTCTCGAGCAGCGGCAGGAGGTCCTGGATGGAGGAGATCTTGCCCTGGTTGATCAGGATGTAGGGGTCCTCCAGGACCGCCTCCATGCGCTCCTGGTCCGTCACGAAGTACGGGGACAGGTAACCCTTGTCGAAGGCCATGCCCTCGGTGAACTCGAGCTCGAGACCGAAGGTGTTGGACTCCTCGACGGTGATGACACCGTCCTTGCCGACCTTGTCCATCGCCTCGGCGATGAGCTCGCCGACCTGCTGGTCCTGCGCGGAGAGCGCGGCCACGGCGGCGATGTCGGACTTGTCCTCGATCGGACGGGCGGTCGCGAGGAGGTCCTCGGAGACCGCCTTGACCGCGGCGTCGATGCCCTTCTTCAGGGCGGCCGGGGAGGCGCCGGCGGCGACGTTGCGCAGGCCCTCGCGGACCAGGGCCTGGGCCAGGACCGTGGCGGTGGTGGTGCCGTCACCCGCGATGTCGTTGGTCTTGGTCGCCACCTCCTTCACGAGCTGGGCGCCGAGGTTCTCGTACGGGTCCTCGATCTCGACCTCACGGGCGATGGTGACGCCGTCGTTGGTGATGGTCGGGGCACCGAACTTCTTGTCGATGACGACGTTGCGGCCCTTGGGGCCGATGGTCACCTTGACGGTGTCGGCAAGCTTGTTGACGCCGCGCTCGAGGGCGCGACGGGCGTCCTCGTCGAACTTCAGAATCTTCGCCATGGGAGCGTTTCAGTCCTCTTCGGTGAGACGAACTGCGCCCCGGGCACCCTGATATGGAGGTCTGGGGCCCGGGGCGCAGGTCAAAGCATCTGCTTCAGTGCGGTGCTTGGGTGAACTACTTCTCGACGATCGCGAGCACGTCGCGAGCCGAGAGGACGAGGTACTCCTCGCCGCTGTACTTCACCTCGGTGCCGCCGTACTTGCTGTACAGCACGATGTCGCCGACGGAGACGTCGAGCGGCAGGCGCTGACCGTCCTCGAAGCGGCCCGGGCCCACGGCGAGGACGACGCCCTCCTGGGGCTTCTCCTTCGCGGTGTCCGGGATGACCAGGCCAGAGGCCGTGGTCTGCTCGGCGTCCAGCGGCTGGACCACGATGCGGTCCTCGAGCGGCTTGATGGCAACCTTGGAGCTGGCGGTCGTCACGATCCGACCTCCCCCTTCGGAGATCTCACGGGGTTAACTGTCTGAGGTGGCGACCAGGTCGATCCGTCGTCGCGGGTGCCGGATCTGCCCGTCGCTGTGTTGGCACTCACCATGGGCGAGTGCCAGGGCCGAGACTATTCCGGCGATTAGCACTCGGTCAAGCGGAGTGCCAATCCGCTGCGCGGCGCCCCCCGGAATCCACCCGCACCGCCCCCCGGAACCACCGCCCCGGGGCCGCACCCCCGGCCCCGTCCCGGGGTCTGGCCCGGCCCGCTGCCCCAGGCCCCCACCCAGGGAACTGCCAGGTGCGGCGCGCCGGTGCGGCAGGCCCGGCAGGCCGGCGCCCCGGATACCCGGGCTCAGGCTCGGCCTGGGTGTCCGGCCGGGGCCGGGTGCGGGCAGGGCGCCCGGGCGAGCACGGGCCGGGTATCGGGGCTCGGGTGCGGGCCGGGTCGGGCGGCTGGCGTGACCCCGGGTGACCGGGCTCGGGTGGCCGGCGCAACCCCCGGGGCGGCGTAACCCCGAGGCGGCCGGGCCCCGGGTTCGGGGGGATTTGGGTGGTATGTGACGCTGGACGGCGTGCGGATTCTGGTGGTGGAGGACGAAGTCGGGCTGGCCGAGTCCCTTCGGCGCGGCCTCGGCGCCGAAGGGCACTGGGTCGAGCTCGCCCACGACGGCCACCGCGGCCTGGAACTCGCGCTCGCCGGCGGCCCGTACGACGCGGTCGTGCTCGACCTGATGCTGCCCGGCCCCGGCGGGTACGAGATCTGCGCCCGCATGCGGCGCCACGGCGACGCCACGCCCGTGCTGATGCTGACCGCCAGGGACGGCGAGTACGACGAGGCCGACGGGCTGGACGCCGGGGCGGACGACTACCTGACCAAGCCCTTCTCGTTCGTGGTCCTGTCGGCCCGGCTCCGCGCCCTCCAGCGCCGCGCCGGCACCGCCCCCGCCACCACCCTCCAGGCCGGTGACCTGGTGCTGGACCCCGTGGCCCGGCGCTGCCGCCGAGGCCCGCACGAGATCGAGCTGACGGCCCGTGAGCTGGGCGTCCTGGCCTGCCTGCTGCGCACCCCCGGCGAGGCGGTGGCCAAGCGGGACATCCTGGGCGAGGTCTGGGGCGGCCCCGCCGGCATCGACCCGAACATCGTCGAGGTCTACGTCTCCTCCCTCCGGAAGAAGGTCGACGCGCCCTTCGGCCGCCGTTCCATCCGTACCGTGCACGGCCACGGCTACCGCCTGGTCCCCGATGACGGCTGAGGCACGGCGCCCACAGCCGGGCCGCCCCACGCCGGTCCCGGGCTCCCCGCCCCCGCCCCCGGCCCCCGCCGCGCCCGGTACGGGCTGCGGGCGCGGGCCGCCCTGGCCGGGGGGCTGGCCATGGCGGCCGTGCTCGGTGCGGGCGGGCTCTGGCTGTACGGGCTGTTGCGCGCGAACCTGCTCGACAGCACCACCGGCCGCACCGAACTGGCCGCCCGCCGCACCGCCGCGCAGGTGGACACCGGCACGCTCCCCGCCGTACTCCCCGCCCCGGAGGACGGCGTCGACCTGGTCTTCGTGACCGGGCCCGGCGGCCGGGTGGTGGCCGCCGGCGCCACCCCGCGCGACCCGGCCCGCTTCGCCGGCCTGCGCCCCGCCCCCGGCGAAGACTCCGCCTCCGCGGTGCTGCCGCCCGAGCGCCCCGGCGGCGAGCGCCGTGCCGTCGTCGTGGTCGGGGCCCGGGCCCCGGGGGCCGGCGGCGGTCCCCGGTACGTCTACGCCGTGACGGTGCTCGGCGACGTGGACGACGCCTCCCGCACCATCGCCCTGGGCCTCCTCGCGGGCGCACCGCCCCTGATCGCCTTCGCGGCCGGACTGGCCTGGGTGGTCACCGGCCGCGCCCTGCGCCCGGTCACCGCCATCCGCCGCGGGCTCGACGCCGTCACGGCCACCGCCCTCGACCGCCGTGTCCCCGACCCCGGCGGCGCCGACGAGATCGCCCGGCTGGCCCGTACCGTCAACGCCACCCTCGACCGGCTGGAGCTGGCCGACGAGCGGCAGCGCCGGTTCACCGCCGACGCCTCCCACGAGCTGCGCAACCCCCTCTCCGCCGTCCGCGCCCGCCTGGAGGTGGCGCTGTCCCGCCCCGACCAGGAGGCGGTACGGGCCGCCCTCGCCGACACCGAGCGGCTCCAGCACGTCGCCGCCGACCTGCTCCTGCTGGCCCGCCTCGACGGCCGGCCCCCGCTCGCCGCCGAGCCGGTGGACCTGGCGCTGCTCGCCGCCGAGGACCTGGCCCGGCGTCGCGCCCCGCGAGTGCCGGTGAGGGTGGTGGCGGGGGCGCCCGTACCCGCGTACGGGAACCCCGGACAGCTGGCCCGGCTGCTCGCGAACCTGGTCGACAACGCCGTGCGGCACGCCGGCACCGAGGTGCGCGTCCACGCGGCCGCCGGCCCCGGCGGCGACCCGGTGCTGGTGGTGACGGACGACGGTCCCGGCATCCCGGCCGCCGACCGGGAGCGGGTCTTCGAGCGCTTCGTACGGCTGGACGGGGCCCGCTCCCGGGACCGCGGCGGCACCGGCCTCGGCCTGGCCATCGCCCGTGAGATCGCCCTGGCGCACGGCGGCGGGCTGGCCGCGGGAACGGCACCGGGCGGCGGTGCCCGGCTCACGCTCCGGCTCCCCGGGCGGCGGCCCGCCTCCTGAGGGCGGGCCGCCCCGGCACCTGCCGTTCCTGAAGGCACCTTCAGGATCTTCAGGTCTTCCTCAGCAGCCCCCGCCCAGCATCGGGACGCATGAGCACCCACCGGAAGACCCCTCGGACCGGCACCCGCCGACGGCCCGCCCGCCGCAGGCCCGTACCCCGCAGGACCGGCCGACGGCTGCTCGTGACGGCGGCGGTGCTGGCCGTCACGGCCGGCGGCGCGGCCTGGTACGCGTACCGGGACTTGACCGGCAGCATCGCGAGCTCGAAGGCCCTGGACGGCGCCGAGAAGTCGGCCGGGGACGCGACGAACATCCTGCTGATGGGCCTGGACAGCCGGAAGGACCGGGACGGCCGGGACCTCCCCGAAGACGTCCTGGAGAAGCTGCACGCCGGCAGCTCCGACATCGGCGGCTACAACGCGAACACGCTGATCCTCCTGAACGTGCCGGCGGACGGCGGCCGGGCCAAGGCCTTCTCGATCCCGCGGGACGACCTGGTCGACATACCGGGACGCGGGCAGGACAAGATCAAGAAGGCCTACGGGCTGGCCAAGGCCAAGCGCGAGGAGGAGCTCTCGGCGCAGGGCGAGGAGGACCGCCGGACCCTGGAGCGTGAGGGCCGCGAGGCGGGCAGGAAGGCCGAGATCGAGACGGTCCGGAACTTCCTCGGCGTGCCGGTCGACCACTTCGCCGAGCTGAACCTGGCCGGTTTTCACCACCTCGCCGACGCGCTGGGCGGCGTACCCGTCTGCCTGAAGCACGACGTGAAGGACGGGTACTCGGGCGCCGACTTCACCGCGGGCCACCACACCCTCGACGGACGGCAGTCCCTGGCGTTCGTCCGCCAGCGGCACGGGCTGGCCATGGGGGACCTGGACCGCACCAGGCGCCAGCAGGCCTTCCTCGCGGGGGCCCGGTACAAGCTGAGCCAGGCCGGGACCTTCACGGATCCGGCGAAGCTGGTGAGGCTGCTGGACACGGCCAGGCAGGACCTGGTCACGGACGAGGGCTCAGACCTGCTGTCGTTCGTCCAGCAGGCGAAGAACCTCTCCGGCGGGGACGTCGAGTTTGTGACACTTCCCATCAAAGGGTTCGCGAGGAACCACGGCGAGGACGTCAACGTCGTTGATGATATGAAGATAAAGCGCCTCATAGCCGAGCAGATCGGGCCCAAGGCCGCTGCCGACCCTGACGCCTCCGGCGCCCCCGGCGCCACGGCCCACTCCCCCGCCCCGGCCTCCTCCCCCGCCCCGAGCACGCGGGACGGCGGTGGCAGCGCGAGCTCCGCGATCGACGGCGGCGGCATTCCGTGCGTGGACTGACCCCCCTGACGGTGGCGGGCGCCAAACGGCGCACCGAGGCGCTGCTGCTGGCCTTCGTCGTACTGATCACGGTCGGCGGGCACGCGAGCGTGGGCCTGTCGATGACCGGCGAGCTGCCGGACAACCTCGCGGACTTCGCGATCAGCATGACCCTGCTGGCCCTGGTCGGGCACCTGGCGGTGCGCCGCTTCGCCGCGTACGCCGACCCGCTGATCCTCCCGCTCACGCTGCTGCTGTCGGGCCTCGGCCTGGTGCTGCTGGCCCGCCTGGACACGACGTACCTGGCCAAGTGGCCGAAGTCCGGGGCCACCGCGCCGAACCAGCTGATGTGGACCGTGGTGGGCACCGCCATCTGCATCGTCGTGCTGATGGTGCTGCGCGACCACCGCCACCTCCGGCGGTTCATCTACATCACCATGCTGGTGGCGCTGGTGCTGCTGATGGCCCCGATGTTCTTCGGCGCGGACATGTACGGCGCCAAGCGGTGGATCGTCATCGGCGGGCAGTCGCTCCAGCCGGGCGAGTTCGTGAAGATCATGATCGCGGTCTTCTTCGCCGGCTACCTGGTCACCCACCGCGACTCGCTCTCGCTGGCCGGGCGGAAGGTCCTGGGCGTGCGCCTGCCGCCGATGCGCCAGCTCGGCCCGATCATCACCGTCTGGATCGTCTCGCTGCTGGTGCTGGTCTTCGAGCGCGACCTCGGCACCTCGCTGATCTTCTTCGGCGTCTTCGTGGTGATGCTGTACGTCGCCACCGAACGCACCAGCTGGATCGTCTGCGGCCTGCTGATGGCCGCGCTGGGCGCCTTCGTGGTCGGCTCGACCGAACCGCACGTGAAGGGGCGCGTGGCGGCCTGGCTGGACCCGCTGGCGATCTACCTGCCGGAGGACCAGCGGCCGCCCGGCATCGTCTCCGAGCAGTCGGCCCAGGCGCTGTTCGGCTTCGGCAGCGGCGGCATCACCGGCACCGGCCTCGGCCAGGGCCACCCGGAGCTGGTCGGCTTCGCCGGCCGCAGCGACTTCATCCTCACGACGATCGGCGAGGAGCTGGGCCTGGCCGGGGTCATGGTCGTCCTGCTGCTGTACGCCCTGCTGGCACAGCGGGGGCTGCGGATGGCGCTGGGCGCGCGCGACCCGTTCGGCAAGCTGCTGGCCGTGGGCCTGGCGGCGGCACTGGCCCTCCAGGTCTTCGTGGTCGCGGGCGGCGTGACGGGCCTGATCCCGCTGACCGGAAAGGCCCTGCCGTTCCTGGCCAAGGGCGGCTCTTCCCTGGTGGCCAACTGGATCATGGTGGCGCTGCTGCTGCGGATCTCCGACAGCGCGGAGCGCCAGCGCGAGGCGGACGCCCGGGGCCCGGTGGAAACCACGATCACCCCGGTGGTCGCGGCCCCGACGGGAGGCTGACGGAAGGGGGCGGGGGCCACCGCCCCCGCCCCCGCCCCCTCCCGTGCCTCACTCCCCTCGGGGCGCGGCCAGCTGCTCGGCGACCATCCGGAACCAGACCACGTACGAGAACGGCTCCGGCGGCCCGACCTCCATGCCGAGCTCCGCCGCCGCGAGGGCGTAGTCGGGCTCGTCCAGCGGCAGGGCGATCAGCTCGTGGAGCTCCCCGACGAGCCGCGCCACCAGCTGGGGGTCGGTCCCCTCGGCGTAGTCCCGTACGGCCGCCTCGTGGTCGGGGAACTCGTCCACGATGTCCTGCGAGAACCACCCGCCCAGCAGCTGCGCCGTCTCCGGGAAGCGGGCGTGCCACTCCCAGTGGGTCTGCGGGCTGGCGGGCGCGGGCACGTCGCCGCCCTCGATGCTCTGCTTGAGGTGGTCGGCGACGACGAGCAGCCAGTCGCCGATCGCGGACTCGGGCAGGCCGGTGTCGGGGACGGAGTAGAACTCGCCGAGGTTGATCCGCAGCCGGCCCGGGGGGTTGCGGCTGTACTCGCGCAGCTGGCGCTCCGCCTCGGCGATGGCCCAGGGACGCGTGTGCCAGGTGTGGCGCAGGTAGGCGACGAGCGCGGTGCTGCGCCGCTCCGGCGTGTCGTCGGCCGCCTGGCCGAGGTAGGCGCGCATGACCTGGTCGAGCTCGCCGTAGCGGCGGTCGTGGTCGAGGGGCTTCATGGGCACGGTCGCGGCGCCTCTACAGGTAGATCGGGAGGGTGGTCTGGACGACGAAGCCGTGCGCGCTGCGGGGCTCGCGGCGCAGTACGACGCGGGCGGCCCGTACGTCGACGGGCTCGCGGCCGGCGAGCAGCATCGCCTCCAGCAGCACCCGGCCGACCGGCTCCTCACGGGAGGGCCACGCGGCCTCGATGGTCAGCCGCGGCCGCGTGCCCTGGGCGAGCCAGCGGTGCACCGCCTGCTCGTTGGCGGTCACCACCATCTGGGTGGCCCACTGCGCGGTCTCCCGGTCGGGGTAAGTGGCGGATCGGGTCAGCATGCTCGAATTCTCTCGTACGGGTGAGCGGGGGGCGGGGTCAGTGTTCGGGGGCGAAGGTCCAGTAGACGCCGGCCTCGGCGTCGGACACCGCCACGAGCCCGATGTCCTGCACGTACACCGTCAGGTCGTGCCAGGTGCGGAACGTGGCGTCGTAGTCCGGGTGCCGGTCGTCGTAGGCCTGGGGGACGTTGGTGAAGAACTCCGGGGCCTCGCCGTGCCGGGAGACGAGGCTGCGCGCGAGGCCGAGGAGCTCGTCCAGCCCCTCGGCGAAGAGGGGCAGGGCGTTCGACAGCCTGCATCCGGGGGCGGCCATGGCGACCAGCTGCTCGGCGGCCGCCTCGGGCTCGATCGCGTAGAGCCGCTCGCCGAGCACGTCGGGCGTGAGCTCCTTGAAGGGGTACGACGGCCCCTCCTCCCCGTCCTCGGAGTACCCCTCGGGGCAGTCGGCCAGCCCCGCCCAGCCACGCGGATCGCCCACCGCGCGCCGCATCACGTCCAGCACGTCGATCCGCCAGTCCTCGTGACGCCGGGGGCCGGTGGCGACGTACGCGAAGGTCCCGCCGTACAGCTTGCGGACGGCGGCTTCCCACTCGGCCTTTTCCACGGACATCCGCGCAACTTCCAGGTGTGCTCAATTCGCGTTGAACGACCAGAAGACGCCGACTTCCTCCGCGTTCACGGCGATCAGGCCGAGGTCCATCATGTGGTCGGTGAAGGCGCGCCCGCCGGCGAGTCCGTCGGCCAGGAAGTCCGGCGCCTCGGAGGCCCCGGCCAGGTCGGAGTTCGTCAGGAAGACGGCGTCGGCACCGAACCGGCCGAGCACCGTACGGGCGTCGGCCAGCACGTCGTCACGGTCGGCGCGCGACCGGACCGGGCTGGTCTCGAAGAACCACTCCTGGGAAAGCGAGGCAAGCAGTTCGACGGCCGCCCCGGGCGTGACCGGGTGCGTCCAGGCGCGTACCTCCTCGGCCGAGAGCGGCAGGAACGGGTAGGAGGGCCGGACGTTCTCGCGCCCCTCCGCGTCGGTCTGCCACTCCAGCACCCGCCAGCCCCGGGGGTCGGCGACCGCCCGGTCCATGACGGCCAGCACGTCTTCGGCCCAGTCCTCGTGCCGTCGGGGCCCGGTCATGGCGAAGGTGTAGACGTCGTCGAGCAGCCGGACGAGCGCCGTTTCCCAGGTGCTGTTGTCGGTGGGAGTCATCGGCTTCCTCGGCTGTCGGTCACGGGGCGGGCATGGACGTGTAGATGATGTAGGGCGGGTCGAACCTGGAGTCGTACTTCAGGACCGTGTTGACCTTCTTGACGTCGATCGCCTTGGCGTCGAGGCCGTGGTCCTTGTACCCCGTGTCCGGGATGGTCTTGGTCGGGTCTTTCGGATCGGGCGACGGCTGCTTGCCGACGTACCGGCCGGTGACCTCGCCCAGGTCGCTGGTGAACGCCTTGTTCTGTCCCTCGGGAGGGTTGCTGGCCAGCCAGGCGTCGATCTCGGCCTGCTTGAGCCGAAGGTTCTTCTCGGTCAGCCGCTGCGCGCTCGCCATGTCCGTGAAGGATGACGAGCCGCCGATCGTGGGCCTGCGCCCCTCCGGCCAGTTGTTGTGGTCCTGTGCCTGGTCGCGAAGGCGCTGCGCGAGCTGCTCGTCCGTCTTGCCGACGTGCTTGTCCAGGGTGTGGCCGCCGGCCCCGAGGTATTCGTTGCCCGCCAGGTCGAAGGTGTGGTTGCCGTTCGTGCCCGCTTCCGTCCACCGCTGATGGGGCCTGAACTCCTCCAGCGCGCGAGCGCCGTAACCATGCGCACGGGCGACGCCGGCCTCGTACTTCGGGGCGCTCCTGTGGGCCTCGTCCAGCGGCTCCATCAGGGCGTCGAACCGCGCCGTCAGGGCGTTGAGCTTGTCGATGTACCGCTGGACGATGCGGTTGATGTCCGCCGTGTCCAGCTTCAGGACGACGTTGACCTCCCACTCCACCAGCAGGCCCTTGGCCGCCCTGCCGACGCCCTTGATGAGCCCCCAGGCGTCCTTGACGTCCACCCCGTCCTTGAGGTTGACGTCCTTGATGACCTCCTTGGCCGCTTCCTTCGCGGCCTCCACGTACTCGTCCCAGATGTCACCGTTCAGCTCGACGGCCGCCTCGGCGTACTCCCGGAGGATGTCGCTGATCGCCTTCGCCGTGTCCATCAGGACCGACATGACCGGCTGACTGCCGGTGGGCACGCGCGGACCCTGGCCGTGCGGACTCGTGTGACCCCAGCTGTAACCGATGCGGTTCCGGCCCCAGTCCGTCCCGCCCCACAGGGCACTGCAGAAGACCGTCATGGCCTTGTGCCAGTCCGCTTCCTGCGGGTTCGTGATGGTGCCGACCTCGCCCATCAGCGAGCCGGACACCATGCTCAGGCACTTCGTGGTGTCGGTCCAGGCGTGCGAGAGCGAGTTGAGGTAGTGCTGCTGTGGGTACGGGTAGACCTCGACCAGTCGGCCCGCACGGAAGGCAGTGCGGATGACCTCGGCCAGGACGCCCCGCACCATCTCGGGGATGGCTTCCAGGACCGAACGTATGAAGTCGTCGCCCCCGTCGTCGTCGCCCCACTTGAGGTCCGGGACCTTGCCGTAGGACGGGTCCTTGGCTATGACCGCGGGCGGCGTACGCTGCTCCGCCGACTGCCCCGGCTTCGGGTGCGCGGCTGCGTCGGCCTTGGTGTAGGCGTTGGCCGTCTCGGTGAAGCCGACCGCGACACCGCCGACGCCCGTGACGCCCTTGGCCCACACTTCCAGCCAGCGGTTGCCGACCTTCATGTACGCCTCGGCGAACTTCCGGGCCGCGTCGCCGTTGCCGCCCGCGTCCGGATACTCGTGAAGGCTCGTGAGGAGGTCCTTCGCGCCCCTGTCGAAGACGGTCTGCTGCGCCGCGATGTTCCCCGAGACCCGCCACAGGTCGCCCGGCTTGACGTCGATCGTGCCGTTGCCGCCCGGCGGCTGGGCCGGGGCCGGGGTGGTCGTGGGCCCCGCCATCAGGCGCCGCCTCCCCAGCCCTGGAGCACCGAGCGGTTGGCCGCGTCGTAGTTCAGGTGGCCCTTGACCACGACCTCGTGGAGCCAGGCCTGGGCGGCCTTGAGGTCCTGGGCCGACCGGTCCCACTTGTCGAGCTCGTCGATGAAGGCGTCCCGCGCCTCGCCCTCCCAGCTCAGCACGGTCTTCTCGGCGCGGTCGTACAGCGTGTCCAGCCGCGTCGTCAGGTTGCGGAGGATGTCCTCCAGCTCCCCGGAGAGGCGGCGGAGCGTCGCGAAGTCGACGGTGATGCGGTCGTCGCCGGCCATGGTGGTACGCGTCCCCCCGTGATTCATATGTCCAGGATCCGGCTCTGCGGACGCTCGGGTACCGGCGCGCGGTTCCCGTCCGCCATCTCGCGGGCGGCCTCCGGCACGTTCTCGCTGTCCTGCATCTTCTTGAGCCGGCCCAGCGTGTCGAGCTCCTGCTCGGTGAAGCCGTCGCGCGAGAGCCTGGTGGCCTGTTCGAGCAGGACGAGCACCTGCCGGATGCGTACGGCGTCCTCGGCGACGCCCTGGTGAAGGCTGCGGTACGCCGTCGCCGTCGGGCCCGCCCAGCCGCTCTCGATGCCGTCGACGACGGCGTCCATGCGCCGCGTCTGCTGTTCCAGGTACGCCTGCATCGCGTCCATGTCGTCGGCGAGCTTGGTCAGCTCGTCCTCCGACACGTCGAGGTGAGCTCTGTCCATCCCGGGCCCCCGTCCGTCCGCCCCCGTGCGCGTGTTCGGACGTACATCCTAGGAGTTGCCGCCGACACGGACGGGACCGCGGGTGCGCAAGCGCACTAATGAGGCTCCGTCAGAGGTAGTCCTCCAGGCGGCCGATGCGGTAGCCCTGCTCCTGGATCTTCCTGAGCATCCGGGTCGTCATCTGCGTGAGCGTGGTGCCCTTCAGCTCGTCCGGGCCCCGGAAGTGCGCGAGCACGATCTCGCCCGGCCGGAGGCCGCTGCCCTCCGCGTACCGGATGTCGTGTATCTGCATCGAGGCCCGCCACAGCACGAGCACCTCGGCGCCGCAGTCCTTGGCGGCGCGGAGCGTGTCGTCGTTGTAGTTGCCGAACGGGGGCCTGAAGAGACGGGGCTTGGTGCCGAAGCGCTTCTGCAGGCGCTCCTGCTGGCCGCATATCTCGGCGCGCTGGCGCTCGTACGAGAGGGTGCGCAGGTTCGGGTGGGTGAGCGTGTGGTTGTTTATCGCGCTGCCCGGGCCGGCCTTCCGCAGCTGCTCGAAGTGCCCGTAGCCGGGGGACGCCACACTGTCCGTCAGGAACATGCTGACCGGCAGTCGGAGGTCGGCGACCATGCGCAGGAACTCGGGGTCCCGCTCGGCCCCGTCGTCGTACGTCAGGAAGACGGTCTTCTCCCCCGCCGGTACGGGTATTCGGTCCACCACCGGCACCCGCCCGGCCCCGGCCCGCGGCAGCGCGGGCCGGTGGGCGGGCCGGGGCGCGAACTCCAGCGGCTTGGCGAGCCCCCACTTGCGGTGGGCGTCCGCGGCGACGTGGTCCGCACCCCCGGCGGGCGGGGCGGAGGCGGAGGCCGATGCCTTGGGCTGCCGCGTGCTCTGGCCGCCCTGCACCCCCTCGGTCGCCTTGCGCCCCAGCCGCTCGATCGGGTCCACACTCTGCGCGCACCCCGCGAGGGAGAGCGCCAGCGCACCGGCAGCCACCGTCCCGGCCACCAGCCGGCGCGCCTTGGTCACAGGTAGTCCTCCAGTTTTGCCACGGCGTACCCCTTCGCCGTGACGGTCTTCATGACCTGACGGATCATGTCAGGCATCGTGCCCTTCCAGTCCTCCCGCCCCCGGAAGTGCGTGAGGATGATGTCGCCGGGGTGCAGGTCCCGGTCCCACTCGCGCCAGTCCATCCGGTCGGTGAAGGCCTCGGCGTTCCACAGCGGGACCGCGGTGACGCCGCAGGACTTGGCGGCGCGCAGGGTGTCCTCGTTGTAGTTGCCGTACGGCGGGCGGAAGAGCCGGGGCCGCTTGCCGAACTGCTTCTGGATGGTGTCCTGCTGGCCGCAGATCTCCTGCCGCTGCTTCTCGTACGAGAGGGCGGGCATGTAGCGGTGGTTGAGGGTGTGGTTGTTCAGGCTGACGCCGAGGTCCTGCATCTTCCTGAAGTACCCGTAGTCCTCGCGGACGAGGTAGTCGCTGAGGAAGGCCGTGTACGGGATCTTCAGCTCGTCCATCATCCGGAGGAACTCGGGGTCCTTCTCGGCGCCGTCGTCGATCGTCAGGAAGACGACCTTCTGCTCGGTGGGGACGGTGGTGAAGACGGGCGGCAGGTCCTCCCCGCCGTCGACCTCGAAGCCCTTCCGCGTGGTGATCTTCGGCTTCTCGGTCGGCGGGGCGGGCGGCAGCAGCGGGGTCCTGGCCAGGCCCCACTTCTTCGCCGCCGCGATCCGCGCCAGTTCGGCCTGCCGGAGCTGGCGGGCGCGGTTCTCGGCGCCCGCGGGGCCGGCGAGGGACGTGGCCTTCGTCTTCTCCTCCTGGGCGGCGTCCGTGCCGGACGACGTGCCGCAGGCGGTGCCGAGGGCCGCGACCAGGAGGGCGGCCAGCGCGACGCGGTACCGTCCGCGCGCACCCGCGCGTACCCGGCCCGGGGCCGCGTCACCGGTCGCCACACCCATGCCCGCGCAGGGCTTTTGTTCCTTTTTTCCTACTAGCTGCATGGCGCCGGATCCTGTCATCCGGAAGCCGCCCCACCTCCACGACACCTCGGGCGGGCGCGCACCTTCCACCGACTGGCCGACAATGGGCCGGTGAACGACCTCGACTCCTTCGCCGCCCTGCTCACCGACGAGGGCCGCGCCCTGCTCGACTCGCTGCGGGACTACGACCCCGCGAAGGAGCTGGCCACCGCCACCCGGCTGCGCCGCGACCACCCCGCCGAACTGGTCTCCGCCGCCCTCGGCCAGGCCCGGCTGCGCCAGCGCGCCGTCGCCAAGTTCGGCGCCGAGGACGCGTACCGGATGTACTTCACCCCCGGCGGCGTCGAGATGGCCACCCGCGCCACCGTCGCCGCGTACCGCGCAGAGCGCTTCGCCGCCCTCGGCGTACGCAGCCTCGCCGACCTGTGCTGCGGGATCGGCGGCGACGCCCTGGCCCTGGCCCGCGCCGGGATCCGGGTCCTGGCCGTCGACCGGGACCCGCTGACCTGCGCGGTCGCGCGGGCCAACGCCGCGGCGCTGGGCCTGTCGGAGCTGATCGAGGTGCGCGAGGCCGACGTCACCGAGGTGGACACGGCCGGGTACGACGCGGTCTTCCTGGACCCCGCCCGGCGCGGCGGCCGCGGCCGCACCTTCGACCCCGAGGCCTACTCCCCGCCGCTCTCCTGGGCCGTGGCCGCCGCCCGTACGGCCGGGCACGCGGCCATCAAGATCGCCCCCGGCATCCCCCACGAGGCCGTGCCCGCCGAGGCCGAGGCCGAGTGGATCTCCGACGGCGGGGACGTGAAGGAGGCCGTGCTCTGGTTCGGCACCGGGCCCGGCTCCGTGCGCGCCACCCTGCTCCCCGGCGGCACCTCCCTGCGGACCGCCGACCCGCTGCCGGACCCGCAGCCGGGCCCCGTGGGCCGCTACCTGTACGAGCCGGACGGCGCAGTCATCCGCGCCCACCTCGTCGCCGAGGTCGCCGCCGAGCTGGACGGCCGGCTGATCGACCCGACCATCGCGTACGTCACCGCCGACGAGCTGCGGCCCACGCCCTACGCCACGGCGTACGAGATCACCGACGTGATGCCCTTCAACCTGAAGAAGCTCAAGGCGCTGCTGCGCGAGCGCGAGGTCGGCATCCTCACCGTCAAGAAGCGCGGCTCCGCCGTCGAGCCCGAGGAGCTGCGCAAGAAGGTCAAGCCGCAGGGCCCGAACTCCGCCACCGTGTTCCTCACCCGCGTGGCGGGTGCTCCGTCGGTGCTGATCGGCGCTCCCGCCCCGGCCCGCCCGTGACCGGATCCGGCCCGGCCGGCGCGGCGTCCGCGGCTCCGGCCGCCGCCTGTCCGGGCCCCGCCCGCCCGGGCCCCGCCGGGGCGATGCCCCCGGGACCGGCCGGCCCGGCAGCTCCGGATCCCGCCGGGGCGGCACCCCCGAGGCCGGCAGCCGTGCCCGCCGCCCGGCCTCCCGGCCGCGCGAAGGCCCGTACCGCCCACCGGTAGTGCACGGCCGCCTTGGCCACGCCCAGCAGCCCGGTGATCCACAGGATCAGGCCCAGGCCCATGCAGTACGCGACCCTTCCCGAGCCGGCACCGTCCGGCTCCGCGCCCACGGCCACGCCGAAGGTCACCCACAGCCCGAGGGCGCACACCCCGAAGGAGGCCAGCAGCCAGCCCAGGCTCCGGCCGGCCGCCCGGTGCGCCGGGTCGGTCACGGGATCGTGCCCCGACGCGGCCCACGCGCCCAGCAGCAGCCGCACGCGGCGGTCCCGGCGCGCCCCGGCGGCCAGCAGGAAGCCGCCCGGCACGAGCACGCCCGTACCGAGCACCAGGAACAGCAGCCCGAGCAGGTTCTCCCCGCCGCCGCGCTCGAAGGACATCAGCGCCATCCCGACGAACGACCAGCCGAGGGCGCAGACCCCGGCCACCGTCCACAGCGCCAGCAGGGTCCAGAGCCCCAGGCTGTGCCGCACGAGTTCCCCGAGGATCCGGCCGCGTTCGGCCCGGGCCGCGGTCGCGTCCGGCCAGGGCGATATGAGCGCGGGCGGCGGCGGGGGAAGATCACGACGGCGCATGCGCCGACCTTAACGGCCCTCCGCCGCCCACCGTCGACTCTCGGCCCCCGCCGGCCGGCGTCGCGGACGCCGCACCGGCCCCGCGCCGCCATGGCCCCGCGCCGCGGGCTCCGCCGGAGCCCGAGCCTGAGCCGTCAGCCCCCGTCGACCGACTCGAACCGCCAGCGGTGCACCGGACGCGTGATCAGGTCCGCCGCCGGCTCCGGCAGTTCCGGCAGCCCGTCCCCGAACTCCGCCGCCCACCAGGTGATCACCAGCACCCGGTCCTGCGGCGCGCGGAACACCTCGCGCCGCAGCGGCTCCCCGGCCAGCACCTGGGCCTGCGCCCTGGCCCACTCCAGGAGTTCGGCCCCGCGCCCGTCGACGGCGCGGGCCTCCCACATCAGCGCGACGGTGCTCATGAGTACAGGTTGTCCTTGCTGAGCTCGTGCACGTGGTCGTGGTCATGCCCGTGGCCGTGGCCGTGGCCGTGAGCGTGCCCGTGCGACGCCCCCGGCACGTGCGGGTCCGTCACCGGCAGCGAGGAGTCCGCCGACAGGTCCCAGTCCGAGGCCGCACGTCCGCGCGCGACCATCTCGGCGCCCAGCGCCGCGACCATCGCACCGTTGTCCGTGCACAGCTTCGGGCGCGGCACGCGCAGGATGATCCCCGCGTCGTCGCACCGCTCCTGCGCCAGCGAGCGCAGCCGGGAGTTGGCCGCCACGCCGCCGCCGATCATCAGGTGGTCCACGCCCTCGTCCTTGCACGCGCGGATCGCCTTGCGGGTCAGCACGTCGACCACCGCCTCCTGGAAGGACGCGGCCACGTCGCGCACCGGCACCTCCTCGCCGGCGTTCCGCTTGGCCTCGATCCAGCGCGCCACGGCCGTCTTGAGGCCGGAGAAGGAGAAGTCGTACGCCGCGTCGCGCGGCCCGGTCAGGCCCCGCGGGAAGGCGATCGCGTTCGGGTCGCCCTCCCTGGCGAGCCGGTCGATCACCGGGCCGCCCGGGAAGCCGAGGTCGAGCACGCGGGCGATCTTGTCGAAGGCCTCGCCCGCGGCGTCGTCGATCGTGGCGCCGAGCGGCCGGACGTCCGAGGTGATGTCGGGGGCCAGCAGCAGCGAGGAGTGTCCGCCGGAGACCAGCAGCGCCATCGTCGGCTCGGGCAGCGCGCCGTGCTCCAACTGGTCCACGCAGATGTGCGAGGCCAGGTGGTTGACGCCGTACAGCGGCTTGCCGAGGGCGTACGCGTACGCCTTCGCCGCCGAGACGCCGACCAGCAGCGCGCCCGCGAGGCCGGGCCCCGCGGTCACCGCGATGCCGTCGAGGTCGCGGGCGGAGACTCCGGCCTCCTTCAGCGCGCGCTCGATCGTGGGGACCATCGCCTCCAGGTGCGCGCGGGAGGCGACCTCGGGGACGACACCGCCGAAGCGGGCGTGCTCGTCGACGCTGGAGGCGACGGCGTCGGCGAGCAGGGTGTGGCCGCGGACGATGCCGACGCCGGTCTCGTCGCAGGAGGTCTCGATGCCGAGGACGAGCGGTTCGTCAGCCATGGTTCTCATCTCGTACGGAAGTAGCAGGGTCGGAGAGTCGCATCACCAGCGCGTCGACGTTGCCGGGCTGGTAGTAGCCGCGCCGGAAGCCGATGGGCTCGAAGCCGAAGCGCTCGTAGAGCCGCTGGGCGCGGGTGTTGTCCACCCGCACCTCCAGCAGCACCTCGGCGCACTCGAAGGCGGTGGCGGCGCGCAGCAGGTCGGTGAGCAGCCGGGCGCCGAGCCCGGTGCCCCACTGATCGCGGGCGGCGGCGATGGTCTGTACGTCGGCCAGGTCGCCGGCGGCGGCCAGGCCCGCGTACCCGACGATCCGGGCGCCCCCGTCCGCCGCGGGCTCCTCCGCCACGACGTAGCGGCGGGTGGCCTGCGGGCCGCGGGCGTGGGCGAGTTCGGACCAGAACATCCCGGCGGACCAGGCGTCCTCGGGGAACAGCTCGTGCTCCAGCTCCAGCACCGGCTCGATGTCCCACCAGCGCATCTCGCGCAGTACGGCAGTGCCCGCGGTCACTTGGGGGTGACCACCTTGTAGTTCTTCGGGACCTGGGCGTCGGGACGGCGCAGGTAGAGCGGCTGCGCCGGCAGGAACTCCTCCCCCGCGGCGAGCTTCTCCGCCGCCAGCGAGGCCAGGGCCGCGGCCGACTGGTGCTCGGGCCCGCGGGCGTCCGGGAAGACCTCGGGGTAGAGCAGCGCGCCGGCACCGACCGCGGGCAGGCCGGCGACCTGCTCGGCGATCTCGGCCGGGCGGTCCACGGCGGGGCCGCCGGTCCGGGTGCGCGGGTCCTCGTAACGGGCCCAGTAGACCTCCTTGCGCCGCGCGTCGGTCGCGACGACGAAGGGGCCTTCGACGCCGGCCTGCCCCGCGGCGTACGCGAGGCCGTCGAGCGTGCACAGGCCGTGCAGCGGCACGCCGAGCACGGAGGCGAAGGTCGCGGCCGTGACGAGGCCGACGCGCAGGCCGGTGTACGGGCCGGGGCCGACGCCGACCACGACGCCGGTGACGGCGTCGAGCTTCAGGCCCGCCTCGGCGAGCACCCGGTCGACGGAGGGGAGCAGCAGCTCCCCGTGGCGGCGGGCGTCGACCTGGTGGGCCTCGGCGACGACGGACCGGCCGTCGTGCAGGGCGACGGTGACGGCGGGAGTAGCGGTATCCACAGCGAGCAAGAGCACGCGAACAGCCTACGACTCCGGGGACCGGGCGATGGCGGGCCCGTTCCCGGGGACCCCGGCTGCTACCGTCACCACAGGCATTGACGGTGTGCGGCGCGAAGGTGGGACAGGGTGGCACGCAGCAGCTCGGGAATCGTGGCCGGGCTCACGGCCGCGGCGGTGGCCGCCGTCGGTTTCCTCGCCTACCAGGCGTCGGCGAGCGCCCCCGCCATGCATGCCGTGGCCCCCCAGCAGCCGGGCACGGTGACGCCCGACAAGGGCACCGGCAACTCCCAGGGCAAGCAGCAGGAGTTCGCGCTGCCCGCGAACTCCGGCACGGGTGTGCGGGTCGTGTACGCGGTCGGCACGAAGCGGGTCTGGCTGGTCGGCGAGGCCGGCCGCAAGCCGAAGACGTTCACCGTGGTTCCCTCTACGGTCCACCCGGCGCCGGG
The DNA here is from genome assembly GCF_044759445.1 of Streptomyces sp. NPDC101118. Taxonomy (NCBI): domain Bacteria; kingdom Bacillati; phylum Actinomycetota; class Actinomycetes; order Kitasatosporales; family Streptomycetaceae; genus Streptomyces; species Streptomyces sp. NPDC101118. Next base: position 305,231 of record NZ_JBIVZG010000005.1, read on the forward strand.
CTCGTACACCGTCAGCTCCCGCTCGGGTCAGGTGACCGGCTCCGACGGGGTGCCGATCGAGCACGTCGTACGGTTCGCCAACTCCGCCGGCGTCGCGATCGGCTTCAGCGCGCGCGTGGACGGCAGGCTGCCGGAGCCCGACCCCTCCAGGAAGACCGGCGGCATCCGGATGGCCCGCGCCGACGGCGACGCGATGTGGACCTTCGCCACGATCGGCTCGAAGGTGGTCGTGGTCCCGTAGGGGCCCCGACGAAGATCAACCGACTTCACTCGAACGGACGACAGGCCCGGGCGCTCGCGCCCGGGCCCGTCCGTCGTCCCCGGATCGTTTCCGACAAGTCGTCGGCAAGATATTGCGCGGGTACAGGCGCGCGTGGTGACATGGTAGCGAGACCTGGTTAGGGCACCCTAACTTCGGCATCGGCCAGGAGGCAGCCATGCCCGCAGCAGAGCGCGAAGAACCCCACGGCGACCGCATGCCGCGCCGCGCCGCGCCCCTGGCCGGCCCGTCGGTACGGGACCTGCTGGCGTCCTGCGCCGCGGCGGCCGCCGTCTCCACCCCGCCGCGCCGCCCCGCACCCGCGCCGGACCTCGCCGAGGAGGCCGCCCCGGCACCACCGGAAGCCGCCTGACCCCCGTACCGGAGCCCGTGCCGCAGGGCTGGCTCAGACCTTCGCCAGCTCGGCCAGCCGGCCGTCGGCCCAGCGCGCGCCGACGCCGGTCACCGACACCTCGCGGACGTCGTCCAGGACCTCTTCGTGGCCGACCGCCCGCGCGATCACCACGTGCAGCCGGTCGTCGGACAGCTCCTCGACCTTGCCGTCGCCCCACTCCACGACCACCACGGAGTCCGGCAGCGAGACGTCCAGGTCCAGGTCCTCCATCTCGTCCAGACCGCCGCCCAGCCGGTACGCGTCCACGTGCACCAGCGGCGGACCGTCGACCAGCGACGGGTGCACCCGCGCGATCACGAAGGTCGGGGAGGTCACCGCCCCGCGCACGCCCAGGCCCTCGCCCAGGCCGCGCGTCAGGGTGGTCTTGCCGGCGCCCAGCTCACCGGTGAGCAGCACGAGGTCGCCCGGGCGGAGCAGCCCGGCGATCCGCCGGCCCAGTTCCTGCATCCGCTCGGGGGAGTCGACGGTGACCCGGGTGACCGGCCGGGGCTCGGCCTCAGCGGGCCGGATGTGCGGTGCTTCCATAAGCGCCCACGTTAGCCGCTGCCGGGAGGGCGCCGGCCCGGTCCAGCAGTTCCCTGAACCGCCCGGTGACGGTCTCCGGGTGCTCCAGCATCACCAGGTGCCCCGCGTCCGGCACGACCACCAGCTCCGGGTCCGCCAGGTGCTCGGCGATGATCTCGCTGTGCCCGGACGGGGTGATCAGGTCCTTGTCACCGGCCAGGACGAGCACCGGCACGTGGTCGAAGTTCGCCAGGGCGGCCGTCTTGTCGTGCTCCTGGAAGGCCGGATAGAACTCCGCGACCACGTCGATCGGGGTGTTCTCGATCATCCGCTCCGCGAAGCGGGACACCGCCGGGTCGACGTCCTTCGAGCCGAACGAGTACCGCTTGATCATCCCGGCGAAGAGGTCGGCCGTCGCCCGGCGTCCGCGCTCGACCAGCTCCACCTCGGCGCCCAGGGCACGCAGCACCCCAGGCAGCACGCGGCGCACCACGCCGACCCCGGCCGCGGGAAGCCCGTACGTCACCTCGGCCAGCCGGCCGCTGGAGGTGCCCACGAAGGCCACGCCGACCACGCGGTCCCGCACCAGCTCGGGGAACAGCTCCCCCAGCGCCATGATCGTCATTCCGCCCATGGAGTGGCCGACCAGCACCAGGGGACCCTCGGGGGCCGCCGCGTCGATCACCGTCTTCAGGTCCCGGCCCAGCTGCTCGATGGTCAGCGGGCTGCCGTCGGCCTGCGCCAGCCCCCGCTCGGAGCGGCCGTGGCTGCGCTGGTCCCAGTGGACCGTGCGCACCAGCCCCCGCAGGTCGGCGCGCTGGAAGTGCCAGGAGTCCTGGTTCAGGCAGTAGCCGTGGCAGAAGACCACCGTCGGGGCCGCCTTGCGGCGGAAGCGGGAGCGCTTGGCCTCCGGGGCCTCGTCCACCTCGTAGTACAGCTCGGTGCCGTCATCGGCGCGCACCTTGCCCGGAGTGCCGCGCAGGGATCCGTACGGGCCCGAGGCGTCCAGGGCGAGGCGGGCCTTCTTGCGCATGCCGCGCCCGACGGTGAGCCGCTCCACGGCCACCCCGGCTGCCGCCCCGGCGGCTATGACGCCGATCGCGGCGCCGGCCACGCCGGCCTTGCGCCAGTTCTCGCTCACGGCACCTCACCTCTGCTCAGGGGTTCAGGTAGACCCTCGGGACGCGCGCCCCGATCCTCGTCACGATCTCGTACGCGATGGTGCCGGCGGCCTGCGCCCAGTCCTCGGCCGTGGGCTCGCCCCCGTCGCCGGGGCCGAAGAGGACCGCCTCGTCGCCGGGGCCGACCGTGTCGGTGCCGAGGTCGACCACGAACTGGTCCATGGCCACCCGGCCGGCGGCCGTCCGCACCTTTCCTCCGACGAGGACCGGGCCCCGGCCCGAGGCGTGCCGCGGGATGCCGTCGGCGTACCCGGCGGGGATGAGCCCCAGGTTGGTGTCGTGCCCGGTGACGTAGTGGTGCCCGTAGCTCACGCCGTGGCCCGCGGGGACGGCCTTGACCAGGGCGACCGATGCCTTCAGCGACATGGCCGGGCGCAGGCCCAGCTGACGGGGGGTGCCCAGCTCGGGAGCGGGCGACACGCCGTACACGGCGAGGCCGGTGCGCACCAGGTCGAAGTGGGTCTCGGGGAGGGTCAGGGTCGCGGGGGAATTGGCGATGTGCCTCACCTCCGGCTCCAGGCCCTCCTTCTCCGCGTACTCGACCATGTCGCGGAAGAGCGCGAGCTGAGCGGCGATGGACGGGTGGCCGGGCTCGTCGGCACAGGCGAAGTGGGACCACAGGCCGGTGACCCGGATCGTCCCCTCGCTCTGGGCGGCGAGGGCCTCGCCGACCAGCTCGGCCCAGTCGGCGGGCTGGCAGCCGTTGCGCCCGAGCCCGGTGTCGGCCTTGAGCTGCACGCGCGCGGTACGCCCGGCCGAACGGGCGGCGGCCACGGCCTCCCGCAGCGCCCACATGCCGCTGACGGCCACGTCGATGTCCGCCTCGATCGCCTCGCGCCAGGGCCCCCCGGGGGTCCACAGCCAGCAGAGCGTCCGTGCGGTGATCCCGGCCTCACGCAGGGCCAGCGCCTCCTGCGGGGTCGCCGTCCCGAGCCACCCGGCCCCGGCCTCCAGCGCCGCGCGGGCGCAGGGCACGGCCCCGTGTCCGTAGGCGTCCGCCTTCACGACGGCCATCAGCTCGGCCCGGGGCGCCCGGTCGCGCAGCGCGCGCACGTTTCCCCGTACGGCAGCCAGGTCGATCTCGGCGCGGACGCGCGGCGGTGTCTCGTTCATCCCGCCCAGTCTCTCAGAACCCCCCGCCACCCTCCGCCCGGGCGCCGCGGGCGGGGGGCGTGTCCCGTGTGTGGTGGGGGGATGGTGGGGGTCGTGCCCGGCCCTGCGGCCGGGGGCCGTGGCCAACGGTGAGCCCGTGGACATGTCCTCTGGATTGCGCCTCCCCGAAGCGAGCCAAGCCTGCCCGGCAGTGCGCCTACAGGCCTTCATGCGCCTCCCCGTATTCCGTCCAGTAGCCGGCTCATGCGTTCAGAGAAGCGTGGTTGCTGATGGTGGGTGGCTGATGGAGGCTCCCGTGCGCCGGTGATCGCCCGCACCTATCGCGTGGGCGCACCTTCTGTGGCTGAGGTCCGAGACAGCAGCAACCATCGAAAACCGGTAGTCGTGAACACCAGCCATAGAAGGTGCGCCCAAACGAAACCGTGACGCGGTATCCGGTGCACGGGAGCCTCCATCAGCCCACCAGCCAGCCCAGCCACGCTCCTCTGAACGCATGAGCCGGCTACGGAAGGTCGGACGGGGAGGCGCATGAAGGCCTGTAGGCGCACTGCCGGTTAAAGCAGTGGGCATACCGGGAAGCGCACCCCAGAAGACATGTCCACGGGCCCACCGTTGACCACCGCCCCTGGCCGCCAGGCCAGGAACGGCCCGCACCATCCACCCCCTACAGCCGCCGCCCGACCTCCCGCCAAGCCCGCGGCAGCCCCTCCGCCACCTCGTGCGCCAGCACCGGCCCGCCCGAGGACGCGAGGCGGGCCGCCAGGCCGTGGAGGTGGGCGGCGACGGATGCGGCGTCCGGTGCCGTCAGCCCCGCGGCCAGCAGCGAGCCCGCCAGCCCGGACAGCACGTCACCACTCCCGGCGGTGGCCAGCCAGGGCGTACCCGTCGGGTTGACCCGCACCGGGCCCCCGGCCGGCCCCGCCACCAGGGTCGTGGAACCCTTCAGCAGCACGACCGCGCCGTACCGCCCCGCCAGCTCGCGCACCGCGGCCAGCCGGCCGGACTCGACCTCGTCCCGGGAGACGCCCAGCAGCGCCGCGGCCTCCCCCGCGTGCGGGGTCAGCAGCGTCGGCGCGGGCCGCGCGCGCACCGCATCCGGGTCGAGGCCCCGCAGCCCGTCCGCGTCCACGAGCACCGGCACGTCCGAGGCCAGCACCTCGCCCACGGCCGAACGGTCGTCCCCCAGGCCGGGACCCACGACCCAGGACTGGACCCGCCCGGCCTTCCCCGGAGCCCCGTCGTGGACCAGCGTCTCGGGATACCGGGCCAGCACCTCGTCGCCCGCGGGACCCACGTATCGGACCGCGCCCGCACCTCCGCGGAGCGCCCCGGCGACCGCCAGCACGGCCGCCCCCGGGTAGCGCGCGGACCCGGCGACGACGCCCACGACGCCCCGCCGGTACTTGTCGCTCGCGGCACCCGGCACGGGCAGCCGCCCGGCCACGTCCGCGTACTGCAGCGCCTCCAGCACCGGCGGCTCCCCGAGCTCCAGCCCGATCGGGACCAGCCGGACCGCACCCGCGCGGCCGGCCCCCGGGTCCACCAGCAGCCCGGGCTTCCAGGCCCCGAAGGTGACCGTGGCATCCGCGGTGACCGCGTCTCCGGCCACCTCCCCGGTGTCCGCGTCCACGCCGCTCGGCAGGTCCACGGCGACGACCAGCGCCCCCGCCTCCCGCGCCGCGGCCGCCTGCCGGGCCAGTTCCGCGGCGGCGGGCCGCAGACCGCCCCGGCCGCCGATCCCGAGCAGCCCGTCGACGACCAGGTCGACCCGTCCCTCAAGGCGCCCGGCAACCCGGCCGCCCGCGGCCCGCAGCGCCGCGAGCCCGCCCTCGTGAACGCGCTCGGGATCCATCGGCACCGCCACGACCCCGGCCCCCCGGTGGGCCAGCCGCGCACCGGCGTAGAGGGCGTCGCCCCCGTTGTCGCCGGGCCCGACCAGCAGGGCGACCCGCGCCCCGTACACCCGACCCAGCAGCCCGGCACACGCCGCGGCCAGCCCGGCCGCCGCACGCTGCATCAGGGCGCCCTCCGGCAGCCGGTCCATCAGCTCGCGCTCGGCGGCCCGTACGGTCTCCACGCTGTAAGCGGTACGCATGACCGCCAGCTTGGCACGCCGGGCCGCCCGCGCGGCCTACCTCAAGCGGTCACCAGCGCGAACGGCCACCCGCACGACCACCCCACCGCGAACGGACGCCCCCACCCCTACCCCTCCGCGATCACCACCGCGGAGGCCACGCCCGCGTCGTGGCTGAGCGAGATGTGCCAGGACCGCACCCCGAGCGCGGCCGCCCGCGCCGCGACGGTGCCGGACACCCGCAGCCGCGGCTGGCCGGTGTCCTCGACGTACACCTCGGCATCCGTCCACAGCAGTCCCGGCGGCGCGCCGAGGGCCTTGGCCAGTGCCTCCTTCGCCGCGAAGCGGGCGGCGAGCGAGGCGATGCCGCGCCGCTCGCCGCTGGGCAGCAGCAGCTCCCGGTCGATGAAGAGGCGCTTGGCCATGCCGGGCGTACGCGCCAGCGCCTCCTCGAACCGGGAGATCTCGGCGACGTCGATCCCCACCCCGATGATCACGACCCCGACCTCACTCCACCGTCACCGACTTGGCCAGGTTCCGCGGCTGGTCCACCTCGTTGCCGCGGGCCGTGGCCAGCTCGCAGGCGAAGACCTGCAGCGGGACCGTCGCCACCAGCGGCTGGAGCAGCGTGGGCGTGGCCGGGATGCGCACGAGGTGGTCGGCGTACGGGACCACCGCCTCGTCGCCCACTTCGGCGATCACGATGGTGCGCGCCCCGCGGGCCCGGATCTCCTGGATGTTGGAGACGATCTTGTCGTGCAGCACCGAGCGGCCGCGCGGCGAGGGCACCACCACGACGACCGGCAGGTCCTCCTCGATCAGCGCGATGGGCCCGTGCTTGAGCTCGCCCGCCGCGAAGCCCTCGGCGTGCATGTACGCGAGTTCCTTGAGCTTGAGCGCGCCCTCCAGGGCCACCGGGTAGCCGACGTGCCGGCCCAGGAAGAGGACGGTGTTCTTGTCGGCGAGGGAGCGCGCGAGCTCCCGTACCGGCTCCATGGTCTCCAGCACCTGCTCCACGGCCCCGGAGATGGCGGACAGTTCGCGGATGACTGCCTGGATCTCGTCGCCCCACTTGGTGCCGCGCACCTGTCCCAGGTACAGCGCCACCAGGTAACAGGCCACCACCTGGGTCAGGAAGGCCTTGGTCGAGGCGACGGCCACCTCGGGTCCGGCGTGGGTGTAGAGGACGGCGTCCGACTCCCGCGGGATGGTCGAGCCGTTGGTGTTGCAGATGGCCAGCACCTTGGCGCCCTGCTCGCGGGCGTGGCGCAGGGCCATCAGGGTGTCCATGGTCTCGCCGGACTGCGAGATGGCGATGACCAGCGTGCGCTGGTCGAGGATCGGGTCGCGGTAGCGGAACTCGCTGGCCAGCTCCGTCTCGCAGGGGATCCGCGTCCAGTGCTCGATGGCCAGCTTGGCGATCATGCCCGCGTGGTAGGCCGTGCCGCACGCGATGATGACGACCTTGTCGACCTCCCGCAGCTCGGAGTCGGGGATCCGCACCTCGTCGAGGGAGAGGGTGCCGCTGGCGTCGATCCGCCCGAGCAGGGTGTCGGCGACGGCCTTGGGCTGCTCGGCGATCTCCTTGAGCATGAAGTAGTCGTAGCCGCCCTTCTCGGCGGCCGAGGCGTCCCAGTCCACGTGGTACGCGCGGACCTCGGCGGGCGCGCCGTCGAAGCCGGTGACCGTTACGCCCTCGCGGCGCAGCTCGACGACCTGGTCCTGGCCGAGTTCGATGGCCGAACGGGTGTGGGCGATGAAGGCGGCGACGTCCGAGGCGAGGAAGGACTCGCCCTCGCCGATGCCCACCACCAGCGGGGAGTTGCGCCGCGCGCCGACCACGACGTCCGGCTCGTCGGCGTGCACGGCGACGAGGGTGAAGGCTCCCTCCAGGCGCCGGCAGACGTGCCGCATGGCCTCGGCGAGGTCCCCGGTGGAGGAGAACTGCTCGGCGAGCAGGTGGGAGACCACCTCGGTGTCGGTCTCGGAGGTGAGCTTGTGGCCGCGTTCGGCCAGCTCGTCGCGCAGCGCGGCGAAGTTCTCGATGATGCCGTTGTGTACGACGGCCACGCGCCCCGAATTGTCGAGGTGGGGGTGGGCGTTGGTGTCCGTGGGGCCGCCGTGGGTGGCCCAGCGGGTGTGTCCGATGCCGGTGGACCCGGTCGGCAGCGGCCTGCTGACCAGTTCCTTCTCCAGGTTGACGAGCTTGCCCGCCTTCTTGGCGGCGGCCAGGCCGCCGTCGGCGAGCACGGCGACCCCGGCCGAGTCGTAACCCCGGTATTCGAGCCGCTTGAGTCCTGCGATGACGACTTCGAGCGCGGACTGCGCTCCTACGTAACCGACGATTCCGCACATGCGCCGCAGCCTATGCGCTCGCGGCGGGCTGCCGAAGAAGCGAAACCCCGCCCGGGCGACGGCCCGGGCGGGGCGGGTTGACGCGGAGCGGCTCGGGAAGCGGCTCGGGATGGGGCTCGGGATGGGGCTCGGGAAGCCGCTCGGGAAGCGGCTCGGGAAGCGGCTGGAAGCCGCTCGGCACCGCACTCGGCGAGCCGTCACCGCGTCGCGCGGAGTCCGGCTCAGGCGAGCTTCTTCTCCTGGGCGTCGATCACCTTGATGGGGAGCTCCTCGACGGAGCCGCCCAGGCTGAAGGTGTAGAAGCTGGCGAGCGTGTTGCCCTGGCGCATGAGGCCGAGGTTGAACTTGGCCTCATCGCCGCCGCCCATGTCCATGGTGAAGGACCAGGAGGTGGCCTCCTCGCCGGCGGCCAGCGTCATCGGCGTGGCAGCCGTGATCTTCGTGGTCTCGCCGTCCTGGGTGACGGTGAAGCCGCTCATGCACTCGGCCCCGGAGTTCTTGACGGTGTTCAGGGCCTCGGACGCCCCGTCACCCTCGTACGAACCGAGCAGCACGCGGGTGGCGGGCGACTTCAGGGCGTTCAGCCCGGCCAGCGCCTTCTCCTCCGGGCTCTGCTTCTTGCCCGAGTCCTTCGGCGTGAGCACGGCCATCCGCACGGCCTGGCCCGCGGGCGTGGCGATGGTGCCGCCGATCGCGTCGGCGAACGGCTGGCAGGCGGCCTTGTCGGCCTTGGCGGAGCCGGCGGCGGCGACCGGCTTGGCCTTGGCGTCGGCCTTCACCGTGTAGTCCGGCACGTCGGCCTGCTCGACGAGCAGCTTCTCCAGCTCGGCGGTGGACAGGGCCTTGGCGGCCGGGGCGCTGCTCTGGGCGCCCTTGTCCCCCGCCGGCGCCTCCTTCTTCGCGTCCGGCTTGTCGGAACCGCAGGCGGTCACGAGCAGGGCCAGGGAGGCGGCGGTGACGGCTACGGCGGTACGGCGGATGACGGTGCGCATGAACCCATCTCTCATGAAGTCTGGAAATCCCCCCCGCGCGGCGTTCATCGCGTCCCACGCGGACCGAACGATGATCTTCGATCCACCCGCGCCCCGCTCCCGAATTACGGCGGCTCCCCACAATCGTGACCATCGCGTCACAGCACGTCCGCAGGATCGGTACATCCAGTCGTACAACCCTCCAGGTCCAGTGACCGAGCCCACCACCCACGAGGGCCCCGCAGCGCAGACAATGAGGGTGTGATCACTTCGCCGCCACGAAGCACGCCCCGCCGGGCCGAGGGCTCGCCCTACGTCGACCTCACCCGCGACGAGTGGAGCGCCCTGCGCGAGCGCACCCCCCTTCCCCTGACCGCGGACGAGGTCGAGCGGCTGCGGGGCCTCGGGGACGTCATCGACCTCGACGAGGTACGGGACGTCTACCTGCCGCTCTCGCGCCTGCTCAACCTGTACGTGGGCGCGACCAGCAACCTGCGCGGCGCGCTGAACACCTTCCTGGGCGACGCGGGCAACGGCCACGGCGCCCAGCAGGGCACCCCGTTCGTCATAGGCGTGGCCGGTTCCGTCGCGGTCGGCAAGTCCACCGTGGCCCGTCTGCTCCAGGCCCTGCTCGCCCGCTGGCCGGAGCACCCGCGCGTCGAGCTGGTCACCACCGACGGCTTCCTGTACCCGATGAAGGAGCTCCAGGAGCGCGGCCTGACCTCGCGCAAGGGCTTCCCGGAGTCGTACGACCGGCGTGCCCTGACGCGCTTCGTCGCCGACATCAAGGCGGGCAGGGAAGAGGTCACCGCGCCCGTCTACTCGCACCTGATCTACGACATCGTGCCGGGCGAGCGCCTGGTGGTCCGCCGCCCGGACATCCTGATCGTCGAGGGCCTCAACGTGCTCCAGCCGGCCCTGCCCGGCAAGGACGGACGGACCCGGGTGGGCCTCGCCGACTTCTTCGACTTCAGCGTGTACGTGGACGCGCGCCCCGAGGACATCGAGCGCTGGTACCTCAACCGCTTCCGCAAGCTCCGCGAGACCGCCTTCCAGAACCCCTTCTCCTACTTCCGGAAGTACACGCAGGTCTCGGAGGAAGAGGCGATGGACTACGCGCGCACGATGTGGCGCACCATCAACCGGCCCAACCTGCTGGAGAACGTGGCCCCCACCCGCGGCCGGGCCAACCTGATCATCCGCAAGGGCCCGGACCACAAGGTGCAGCGGCTGAGCCTGCGCAAGCTGTAGTCAGCCCATAGGGTGCGGCCATGCTGCACCTGAGGATGATCACCCCGCCGGACCGGACCGAGGCCGTGGTCGCCGTCGTCGAGCGGACCGTCGGCACCACCCACGTGGTGGTCCTGCCCGGAGCCGCCCGCGACCCGCAGGGCGACCTGGTGCTCTGCGACGTGGCCCGCGAGGCGGGTGACGAGCTGCTGCACGGGCTGCGCGAACTCGGCATCCACGAGGACGGCTCGATCGCGGTGGAGAACATCGACATCTCGCTGTCGACCCGGGCCGACGCCGCGGAGGAGGAGGCTCCGGGCGAGGCCGCGGACGCGGTGCTGTGGGAGGAGCTGACCGAGGCGACCCACGAGGAGTCCACCCTCACCATCACCTACGCGGCCTTCATGATCCTCGCGACCATGATCGCGGCCTGTGGTGTGGTGCTCGACAACGCCGTCCTCATCGTGGGCGCGATGGCGGTCGGCCCGGAGTTCGGCCCGCTGGCCGGCATCTGCACCGGCATCGTGCAGCGCGTGCCCCGGGCGGTCGGCCGCTCGCTGTTGGCCCTGGTGGTCGGCTTCACGTCGGCGATCATCGCGACCACCGTCTTCAGCCTGGTCATGGACGCGCTCGGCCTGTTCGACGAGGGCATGCTGGAGAACCCGCGGCCGAACACCAGCTTCATCTGGCAGCCGGACCCGTTCTCGTTCGTGGTGGCCCTGCTCGCCGGCACCGCAGGAGTGCTCTCCCTGACCTCCGCCAAGTCCGGGGCCCTGGTCGGCGTGGCCATCTCCGTGACCACCGTCCCGGCGGCCGCCAACGCGGCCGTCGCGCTCAGCTACGGCGACTTCGGCCAGATGTGGGGCTCGGGCGTGCAGCTGGCGCTGAACCTGGGCGGGATCGTGCTGGCCGGCCTGCTGACCCTGTACGCCCAGAAACTGCTCTGGCGCACCCAGCGGGGCCGCTGGGTGCGCCAGAGCAGGTGAGCCGGGCCGGTTGACCGGCACGGACCAGCCGGATTCCCCTAGCCGAGCGCCGACTTCACGGCGTCCGCGAGGCGGCCGGCCACGGAGCGGGCCTGCTCCAGGTCGGCGGCCTCGACCATCACCCGTACGAGCGGCTCGGTGCCGGAGGGGCGCAGCAGCACCCGGCCGGTGGAACCCAGCTCGCGCTCGGCCTCGCCCACGGCGGTGGCCAGCTCGGCGGAGGTCGACACCTTGGACTTGTCGACGTCCTTGACGTTGATCAGCACCTGCGGCAGCCGGTTCATGACCCCGGCCAGCTCGGCGAGGGACTTGCCGGTCGCGGCGACCCGGGCGGCCAGCATGAGGCCCGTCAGGGTGCCGTCGCCGGTGGTGGCGTGGTCGAGGACGATCACGTGGCCGGACTGCTCGCCGCCGAGCGCGTAGCCGTGCTCCTTCATCGACTCCAGCACGTAGCGGTCGCCGACACCGGTCTCCACGAAGCGGATGCCCTCGCGCTCCATCGCCAGCTTGAAGCCGAGGTTGGACATCACGGTGGCGACCACGGTGTTCTGGCGCAGCCCGCCGGCCTCGCGCATGGCGAGGGCCAGCACGGCGAGGATCTGGTCGCCGTCGACCTCGTTGCCCTCGCCGTCCACGGCCAGGCAGCGGTCTGCGTCGCCGTCGTGCGCGATGCCGAGGTCGGCGCCGTGCTCGACGACGGCGCGCTTGAGCAGGTCCAGGTGGGTGGAGCCGCAGCCGTCGTTGATGTTCAGGCCGTCCGGCTCCGCACCGATCGTGACGATCTCGGCCCCGGCCCGGGTGAAGGCCTCGGGCGAGACGCGGGCGGCAGCACCGTGCGCCTCGTCCAGGACCACCTTCAGGCCGTCGAGGCGGTTGGGGAGCACGCCGATCAGGTGGGCGACGTACTTGTCGAAGCCCTCGTCGTAGTCGGTGACGCGGCCGACGCCGGCACCGGTGGGGCGCTCCCACGGGGCCCCGGTGCGGTGCTCCTCGTACACGGACTCGATCCGGTCCTCCAGCTCGTCGGCGAGCTTGTGGCCGCCGCGGGCGAAGAACTTGATCCCGTTGTCGGGCATGGCGTTGTGGCTGGCGGAGAGCATCACGCCGAGGTCGGCACCCAGCGCACCGGTGAGATACGCCACGGCCGGGGTGGGCAGCACACCGACGCGCAGGACGTCCACGCCTGCGCTCGCGAGACCGGCCACGACGGCCGCCTCAAGGAACTCTCCGGACGCCCGCGGGTCGCGGCCGACCACGGCCGTCGGCCGGTGGCCCTCGAACGTGCCCGCTTCGCCGAGCACGTGGGCGGCCGCCACGGAGAGGCCGAGCGCGAGCTCAGCCGTCAGATCCGCGTTGGCGACACCACGTACGCCGTCCGTACCGAAGAGTCGTCCCACTGTGTCCTCCGAGATCGCGCTGAAAGGTCCGTTTGTTATCAGATATACGTCGCTTGTGGCGGTAAACGAACCGCCCCGGCAGCACAGGTTGTGTGCCGCCGGGGCGGAATCGTGCAGAGCAGCAGGCGGAGATTAGCGCTTGCTGTACTGCGGGGCCTTACGGGCCTTCTTGAGACCGGCCTTCTTGCGCTCGACCGCACGGTCGTCGCGGGAGAGGAAGCCGGCCTTCTTCAGCGGGCCGCGGTTGTTCTCGACGTCGGCCTCGTTCAGGGCACGGGCAACGCCGAGGCGCAGGGCGCCGGCCTGGCCGGAGACGCCGCCACCCGCGATGCGGGCGATGACGTCGTAGCGGCCGTCGAGCTCGAGCACCTTGAAGGGCTCGTTGACTTCCTGCTGGTGCACCTTGTTGGGGAAGTAGTCCTCAAGGGTGCGACCGTTGATCTTCCACTTGCCGGTGCCCGGGACGATCCGGACGCGGGCGATGGCGTTCTTGCGACGGCCCAGGCCGGCAGCCGGCTGCGGGTCGCCGAAGCGCGAGGCCAGGGACTCGGAGGTGTAGTCACCCTCCGGAACCTCGGACTCGAAGGTGGTAACAGCGTCGTAGGTCTCGTCGCCCTCAAGCGGGGTCTCGACGGTGGTCTCGGCCACGATTCTCCTCAGAATTCTCTACGTCTTAGGGGGTGGCCGGAACTACTGCGCGACCTGGGTGATCTCGAACGGCACCGGCTGCTGGGCAGCGTGGGGGTGCTGGTCGCCCGAGTAGACCTTCAGCTTCGAGAGCATCTGACGGCCCAGGGAGTTCTTCGGGAGCATGCCCTTGACGGCCTTCTCGACGGCCTTCTCCGGGTTGTTCGCCAGCAGGTCGTCGTAGCGGACGCTGCGGAGACCGCCCGGGTAGCCGGAGTGGCGGTAGGCCATCTTCTGCGCGGCCTTGTTGCCGGACAGGTGGACCTTGTCGGCGTTGACGATGATCACGAAGTCGCCCATGTCCATGTGAGGCGCATAGGTCGGCTTGTGCTTGCCGCGCAGGAGGGCAGCGGCCTGGGTCGCCAGACGGCCGAGGACGACGTCCTGGGCGTCGATGACGAGCCACTGGCGCGAGATGTCGCCGGGCTTGGGGCTGAACGTACGCACGCGTATGCCTTCGCTTCTTCAGTGGTGGGTCGTCCCCTGGGGCGCTAGCCCCGCGAGACGGGTCCTGACAGGGTCACCACGGACGATCACGACAGCCCTCGTTCGCATCGGGGACGCAACCCGTACGAACGGTTTGAACTGCTGGTCATCGGTCCGGTGGACCGGCGTAAGGACCTATCACGTGAGAATGAGACAGCCCATACGCATAACAAACCAGCAGGATACCCATGAGGACCCATTCGGGTCAAAACGCGGTCCGCGATGCCGGTGGAACTGGCGTCGCGGCGCACTCCGGTTCGGTCCTGGGTGGGGACCCCGCAGTTGTTACGGGCTCCAGAGTAACCCGACGCGGGCGCAGCGCACGACCGGCCAGCAGACCGGCGAGCGAGCAGAGGGCCGCCATGTCCCGGAACGCCCGGTTCTTGTTCTCGAACTCCGAGGGCCACGGAAGGCCCGCCGTCTGGGGCACCAGGGCCAGCCAGAACCAAGGGGAACGCGGCATCGAGCCGTCCCGGACCCCCGAGGCCAGCAGCAGCGGGAGCACCACCAGGAGGTAGTGGTCGAAGGACGGCCGCGAGACCAGGAATGCGGCGAGCATCACCATGCAGGCCGTCTCCACCAGCCGCTCGGGCCCCTCGTCCGCGCGCCGCCAGCGCCGCCACGCGCACCAGAGCCCCGCGGCCGCCATCAGCCCGGCGACCGCCACCGCCGCCGGCTGGGGCACACCCAGCCGCGGCAGGACCGCGACCGGCGAGGCGTCCCAGGGCAGCGCGAAGGAGTCCTGGCCCCGGAGCAGGAAGGGCAGCGTCCTGGTGAAGAACAGCGAGGGCCGCGGCATCAGGACCGCGCCCAGCAGCGAGGCCCCCAGCGGCACCAGCACCACGGCGGCCAGCCCGCGCCACCGCCGGGCGAAGACGAAGAGCAGCCCCACCGGCACCAGCATCGGCTTCGCCGCGATCGCCACGCCGACGATCAGCCCGGCCCGCACCCAGCGGCCCCGGTGCGCGGCCAGCAGGGCCAGCGGCAGCGCCGCGGCGGAGAGGCAGGTCCAGTTCCCCAGCTGCACCAGGTTGGCGTACGGCTTGTAGGCGGCCGCCGGCACCGCGAGGCCCAGCACCCCGAACCGGCTGCGCAGCGGCACCGAGAAGATCCGCAGCGCCGCCCACCAGCCGACGGCCAACAGCGCCGACGTCCCCAGCGGGACCAGGACCCGCTGGACGCCCACCGGCAGCAGCGCCTCCGGCACGGCCATCAGCACCGCGCTCGGGAAGTACAGGAAGCGCTTGTCGGCGTACGGGGACCTGCCGTCCAGCAGCGCGTCGGCCGCCCGGACCACGAAGGCGTTGTCCATGCCCCCGTCGGCGGCGCGCACCGAGGCGGACACCGCCACGGCCAGCACCACGCCCGCCGCCGCGATCTGCAGGATCCCCGGGGCGCGCCCGAGCAGCCACGCCCCGAAGGCGCCCTCGCCTCTCCCGACCCAGCGCATGGGTCAGAGACTAGGGCGCCCGGGGATCACCTCTTGCGCTCGACGCGGCGCTCGTCCCAGACGGGCTCGGTGGTCTCCCGGACCACCCCGTCCGAACCGAAGACCAGGTAGCGGTCGAAGGACTTCGCGAACCAGCGGTCGTGCGTCACGCACAGCACCGTGCCCTCGTACGCCTCCAGGCCGTCCTGGAGCGCCTCGGCGGACTCCAGGTCCAGGTTGTCCGTCGGCTCGTCCAGCAGGAGCGCCGTCGTGCCCGACAGCTCCAGCAGCAGGATCTGGAAGCGCGCCTGCTGGCCGCCCGACAGCCGGTCGAAGACCTGGTCGCCCTGGCGCTCCAGCTCGTACCGCCGCAGCACCGACATCGCGCCGCCCCGGTCCTTGGCGTGCTCCGTCCACAGGATGTCGACGAGCGTGCGCCCGAACAGCTCCGGGTGCGCGTGCGTCTGCGCGAAGTGCCCGGGCACCACCCGCGCGCCCAGCTTCCAGACGCCCTCGTGCGGCACGGGCCGCTCGGTGTCCCCGGCCAGCAGGCGCAGGAAGTGCGACTTGCCCGAACCGTTCGAGCCCAGCACCGCGACCCGCTCGCCGTAGAAGACCTCCAGGTCGAAGGGCTTCATCAGGCCGGTCAGCTCAAGCTTCTCGCAGGTCAGCGCCCGTACGCCGGTACGCCCGCCCTTGAGCCGCATGGTGATCTCCTGCTCGCGCGGCGGCTCGGGCGGCGGTCCAGCCTCCTCGAACTTCCGCAGCCGTGTCTGGGCGGCCGCGTACCGCGAGGCCATCTCGTGGGAGACCGCGGCCGCCTGCCGCAGCGTGACGACCAGCTTCTTCAGCTGCGCGTGCTTCTCCTCCCAGCGCCGCTTCAGCTCCTCGAAGCGGGCGAAGCGCTCCTTGCGCGCTTCGTGGAAGGTGTCGAAGCCGGCACCGTGCACCCACACGTCCGAGCCGTCCAGGCCCGGCTCCACGCTGATGATCTTCTCCGCGGCCCGGGACAGCAGCTCCCGGTCGTGGGAGACGAACAGCACCGTCTTGCGGGTCGCCTTGAGCTGGTCCTCCAGCCACCGCTTGCCCGGCACGTCGAGGTAGTTGTCCGGCTCGTCGAGCAGCAGCACCTCGTCGGGACCGCGCAGCAGCGCCTCCAGCACAAGCCGCTTCTGCTCACCGCCCGAGAGGGTCCGCACCTCGCGGAACTGCGCCTTCTCGTACGGCACCCCGAGCGCGGCCATGGTGCACACGTCCCAGAGGGTCTCCGCCTCGTAGCCCTGGACGTCCGCCCAGTCGCTGAGCGCCTGCGCGTACTTCATCTGCGCGGCCTCGTCGTCGACCGTCATGATCAGGTGCTCGGCCTCGTCCACGGCCTTCGCGGCCGTGCGGATCCGCGGCTGCGCGACCGACACCAGCAGGTCCCGCACCGTCGTCTCGTCCCGTACCGACCCCACGAACTGCGACATCACGCCGAGCCCGCCGCTGACCGTCACGGCACCGCCGTGCGGCTGCAGGTCCCCGGAGATCAGCTTCAGCAGTGTCGTCTTGCCCGCGCCGTTCGCGCCGACCAGGGCCACCACGGAGCCCTCACCGACACGGAACGAGGCGTCCGACAGCAGCACCCGCCCGTCCGGCAGGTAGTACTCCAGGTGCCCGGCTTCCAGATGTCCCATGCCCGCATTCTGACCGGCCCCGGGGCAGGTGCCCAACCCGTTATCCGGAGGCCCCCGGGACACCCCCTAGGATGCGCGCCATGAGCATTGGGGAGGGGCAGGTTCCGGGGCGGGTCTCCGCCGGCCCGGACTGGGACGCACTGGCCGACGCGCACGCCGCGGGCCGGCGCCGCAGGAAGCGGCTGATGTGGGGCGGCGGGGTCCTCGCGGCCGCCGCGGTGGCCGCGGTCGTGGCGGCCCTGGTCGTCACCGGAGGCACGCCCGAGGACGGGGCCGACGCCAAGGGGGGACCCAGCGGCGCGCCGACGCAGAAGCACGACCCGGCGGCGGACGCCATGCCCGACTTCGCCGACACCTCGGACACGCCGGACCCGCTCGCGTACCTCTCGGACGCCCGCAAGGACACCGCCCCGCTCCGGGCCGGCCTGCTCTTCGGCACCAAGGACGTCAAGGTCGGCGACCACCGGTACGACCTGAGCGACGGCGACACCACGCCCGACTGCACCAAGCGGGTCGAACCGGCCCTCGGCGCCGTGCTCCGCAAGCAGGGCTGCACGCTCTTCATGCGCGCCGGCTACTCCCGCGACGACGCCCAGGTCACCGTGGGTGTCGCCGTCTTCCCCACCGCGGCGCAGGCCACGGCGGCCAAGGCCGGGGTCAGCGGCGGGGTGACCGCGCTGCCGGCATCGGCGGCGAAGCCGTTCTGCGCGGCCGGCACGGTCTGCCGGCGCACGGCGAACTCGTACGGCCGCTACCTGTACCTGACCCTGACCGGGCTCACCGGCAACAAGGACGCCTCGGAAGGCGACCAGACCGTCGTCGGCACCGGCGACGACCTGGCCGAGTACACCTTCCAGCGCATCGTGCACCGCGGCCGGGCCGCGGCGGAGGCCGCCGAGAAGAAGGGCTGACGCCCCCGCCCGGCGGCCGTACGCACGGCCCGCCGGGCCCTCAGCAGCAGCCGGGCGCCCCCGGCAGCGTCCGTACGTTGCGCGCCTCGCGGCTGCGGGCGGCCAGCTGGTCGTCCGCCGGGTAGCCGACCTCCTCCAGCGTCAGCCCGTGGGGCTTCACGACGTGCACGGACGAGTCCCGGACCCCGGCGGCCAGCACCTTCCCGGGCCACTCCACCGGCCGGTGCCCGTCGCCGACGTGCAGCAGCGCGCCCACCAGCGAGCGCACCATGTTGTGGCAGAAGGCGTCCGCACGGACGGTCGCCGTGACGATGCCCTCGGCATCCCGCTCCCAGCTCAGCTTCTGGAGCGTGCGGATCGTGGTGGCTCCCTCGCGCTTCTTGCAGTACGCGGCGAAGTCGTGCTCGCCGAGCAGCGCCTGCGCGGCCTCGTTCATCGCGTCGACGTCGAGCGGCCAGTCGTGCCAGAGCACGTGTCCGCGGCGCAGCGGGTCCACGCCGCCCTTGTGGTCGCCCACGCGGTAGGCGTACCGGCGCCAGATGGCCGAGAAGCGGGCGTTGAACCCCGCGGGGGCCTCCGCCACCCGCCACACCCGCACGTCGTGCGGCAGCCGCCCGGCGAGCCGCCTCAGCAGCTTGTCGGAGTGCTCGGCCCACACCTCCCCCGGCAGGTCGAGGTGCGCCACCTGGCCGCGCGCGTGCACGCCGGCGTCCGTACGGCCGGCCACCGTCAGGTCGACCGGCTCGGCCAGCCGCATCACCGTCTGCAGGGCCGACTCCAGCTCGCCCTGCACGGTCCGCCGCGCCGTCTGCTTCGCCCAGCCGGAGAACTCCTTGCCGTCGTACGACAGGTCCAGCCGCACCCGGACGAAACCGGGCTCCACCTCGTCACTCACGCGACAGATCCTCTCAGAAACTCGCAAAAGCAGAACGGGCCCGCCCCGGAGGGGGCGGGCCCGTTCAGAGCCGTCCATGAAGGCGATCCGAGGATCAGGCCTCCGTGGTCTCCTCGGCGGCGGCCTCGGACTTGGCCTCGGCCTCCTTCACCGCACGCTTGGTCGCGGCCTCGGCCTCACCGGTGGCCTGCTGGGCCACGGTCAGGGCCTCGACCAGCTCGATGACCGCCATCGGGGCGTTGTCGCCACGACGGTTGCCGATCTTGGTGATGCGGGTGTAACCACCGGGGCGGTTCTCGTACCGCGGAGCGATCTCGGTGAAGAGCGTGTGGACGACGCCCTTGTCCGTGATCGTCTGCAGGACCAGGCGACGGTTGTGGATGTCGCCCTTCTTCGCCTTGGTGATCAGACGCTCGGCGACCGGACGCAGGCGGCGGGCCTTGGCCTCGGTCGTGGTGATGCGACCGTGCTCGAAGAGCGACTTCGCCAGGTTGGCGAGGAGCAGCTTCTCGTGCGCGGCGCTGCCGCCCAGACGGGCACCCTTGGCGGGACGCGGCATGGTGTTTCTCCTTGTGTGCTGCACCGGCCGTGTCAGGTACCGGTGTCAGTCCCCACCCGCTCTTGCGGGCAGGGTGCACGGGGGGCTTGCGCCCCCCGCGAGCCTTACGGGTACTGCTTAGTACTGCTCGGTCTCGACGAAACCGGCGTCCGCGTCGTCGTCGGCGCCGAAGGCGTCGGCCGCGGCGGTCGGGTCGAACCCGGGCGGGCTGTCCTTGAGGGCCAGGCCCATGCCGGCCAGCTTCGCCTTGACCTCGTCGATCGACTTCGCACCGAAGTTGCGGATGTCGAGCAGGTCGGCCTCGGAGCGGGCGACGAGCTCACCCACGGAGTGGATGCCCTCGCGCTTGAGGCAGTTGTACGACCGAACGGTGAGCTCCAGCTCCTCGATCGGCAGCGCCAGGTCGGCGGCCAGGGCGGCGTCCGTCGGGGACGGGCCCATGTCGATGCCCTCGGCGTCGATGTTGAGCTCGCGGGCCAGACCGAACAGCTCGACCAGGGTCTTGCCGGCGGACGCCATGGCGTCGCGCGGGCGCATGGCCTGCTTGGTCTCGACGTCGACGATGAGCTTGTCGAAGTCGGTGCGCTGCTCGACTCGGGTCGCCTCGACCTTGTAGGTGACCTTGAGGACCGGGCTGTAGATGGAGTCGACCGGGATGCGGCCGATCTCCTGGCCCAGCTGCTTGTTCTGGACGGCGGAGACGTAACCGCGGCCGCGCTCGACCGTCAGCTCCATCTCCAGCTTGCCCTTGCCGTTCAGCGTGGCGAGGACGAGGTCCGGGTTGTGCACCTCGACACCGGCCGGGGGCGCGATGTCGGCAGCGGTGACCAGACCGGGGCCCTGCTTGCGCAGGTACATCACGACCGGCTCGTCGTGCTCCGAGGAGACGACCAGCTGCTTGATGTTGAGGATGAGGTCGGTCACGTCCTCCTTGACGCCCGGCACGGTGGTGAACTCGTGCAGGACACCGTCGATGCGGATGCTGGTGACAGCGGCACCCGGGATCGAGGACAGGAGGGTACGGCGCAGGGAGTTGCCGAGGGTGTAGCCGAAGCCCGGCTCCAGCGGCTCGATCACGAACCGCGAGCGGTACTCGTCGACGACCTCTTCGGTCAGCGAAGGACGCTGAGCGATAAGCATGTCTGTGTTCCTTCAGTCGTGGACGCCCACTATTTGACGCCCGACGGTGCTGTACGGGGTACAGCGGTACTAGCAAGGGTACGGGCGGCACGGCCCCCGGAGGGGACGTACCGCCCGAAACCTCAGCTCAGTGCGTCGAAACGCGCTGCGGTGACCCGGCAGGGGTCAGACGCGGCGGCGCTTCGGCGGACGGCAGCCGTTGTGCGGGGTGGGGGTGACGTCCTGGATCGAACCGACCTCGAGGCCCGTGGCCTGGAGGGAGCGGATCGCGGTCTCACGGCCGGAGCCGGGACCCTTGACGAAGACGTCGACCTTGCGCATGCCGTGCTCCTGCGCGCGGCGGGCGGCCGACTCGGCGGCCATCTGCGCGGCGAAGGGGGTGGACTTGCGCGAGCCCTTGAAGCCGACGTGGCCGGCGGAGGCCCAGGAGATCACGTTGCCGGTCGGGTCCGTGATGGACACGATCGTGTTGTTGAACGTGCTCTTGATGTGCGCGTGGCCGTGAGCGACGTTCTTCTTTTCCTTGCGGCGCACCTTCTTGGCAGCGCCCTGACGACCCTTGGGGGGCATCTCTTACTCCTACAGGGAGGTGGTCGGTCCTACAGCGCAAGACCGCTGGAAAGCGTGTCCGCTGAGGACTACTTCTTGCCCGGCTTCTTCTTACCGGCGATGGCGCGACGCGGGCCCTTGCGGGTACGGGCGTTCGTGCTGGTGCGCTGACCGTGCACGGGCAGGCCACGACGGTGGCGGATGCCCTGGTAGCACTGGATCTCGATCTTGCGGCGGATGTCGCCCTGGATCTCGCGGCGGAGGTCACCCTCGGTGCGGAGGTTGGCGTCCACGTACTCGCGGATCTTGACGAGGTCCTCTTCGGCCAGGTCACGAACGCGGGTGTTCGGGTTCACGCCGGTGGAGGCGAGGATCTCCTTGGACCGGGTGCGCCCGATACCGAAGACGTAGGTGAGTGCGATCTCCACACGCTTTTCGCGCGGGATGTCAACACCGGAAACGCGTGCCACTAATGGCTCCTGTGTGTTCGGGGGTCTTCAGCAGAGCCGATCCCGACCGCCGTACGAGGTACGAATCGGGTCCCCGGCCCCCGCCGGAGGTGCCGTCAGCCGTGAACACGGCCGGACGGGCTCTGCGTATGTACGTATTGCTTGCGTCGCGCGAAGAACTGCGAAGTTGCAGGTCGGTCGGCGTGCGTCAGCCCTGGCGCTGCTTGTGGCGCAGGTTGTCGCAGATGACCATGACCCGGCCGTGACGGCGGATCACCTTGCACTTGTCGCAGATCTTCTTGACGCTCGGCTTGACCTTCATGGGATGTGAGGTTCTCCGGGTCAGTGCCACCACCCCGCGGGAGCGGACGCTCGCGCGGGACTGCGACAAGATCTACTTGTACCGGTAGACGATCCGGCCACGCGTCAGGTCGTAGGGAGAGAGCTCCACCACGACCCGGTCGTCCGGGAGGATACGGATGTAGTGCATCCGCATCTTGCCGGAGATGTGCGCGAGGACCTTGTGACCGTTCTGGAGCTCCACCTTGAACATGGCGTTCGGGAGGGACTCGATCACGGTGCCCTCGATTTCGATGGCACCTTGCTTCTTGGCCACGCTTCGCCTTTCGAATCGGCTACCTTGATCAGCTCCTCGCGCGCATGAAGACATGCGGGTGCAAAGGAGCCGACGAGTCAGTCTACGTCAGGGCACCCAGAAAGACGAATCCGGAAAGTCTGCCCTACAGCGTAGATCATTAAGCGAGCGGGTCCGGCGCCGTCGTGATGCCGTACTCCGCGAGCTTCGCCTTGCCGCAGTCCGGGGAGGTCAGGACGATCGGGCCCTGCTCGGTGAGGGCGACCGAGTGCTCCCAGTGGGAGGACCAGGTGCCGTCCGTGGTGATGACCGTCCAGTCGTCCGCCAGCACCTCGGTCTCGGCGGTGCCCAGCGAGACCATCGGCTCGATCGCGAGGCAGACGCCCGGGACCAGCTTGATCCCCTTGCCGCGCTTGCGGGAGACGTAGTTCAGCAGGTGCGGGTCCATGTGCATTTCGGAACCGATGCCGTGGCCGCCGTAGTCCTCGATGATCCCGTACCGGCCGAGGCTGTGGTCGCCGGAGGCGGGACGCGGCTGCCGCTTGATGTAGGACTCGATCGCCTTCGAGATGTCCACCAGCCGGTTGCCCAGCTTCATCGCGGCGATGCCGGCCCACATCGACTCCTCGGTCACCCGGGAGAGCTCCAGCAGCTCCGGCGCGTGACCGGTGCCCACGAAGCACGTGAAGGCCGCGTCGCCGTGCCAGCCGTCGATGATGGCGCCGGCGTCGACGGAGATGATGTCGCCGTCCTTGAGCACCGTCTTCTCGTCCGGGATGCCGTGGACGACGACCTCGTTGACCGAGGTGCAGATGGTCGCGGGGAAGCCGCCGTACCCGAGGAAGTTCGACTTCGCGCCGTGGTCGGCGATCACCTTGCGGGCGACCTCGTCCAGATCCTTGGTGGTGGCGCCGGGCACGGCCGCCTCACGGGTCGCCGCGTGGATGGCGGCGACGACCAGCCCCGCCTCGCGCATCTTCGCGATCTGCTCCGGGGTCTTGATCTGGACCATGCCCTCTTGCCTTCCGGTGTACGGGTTCTCGGTGTCTCTGCTCAACAGTACGGCCGCGGCGTCCAGGGGACACCGCGGCCGTACGGGGGTACTGCGGGGTGGGTCAGACCTCGTCGGTCTTCTTCAGGGCGTCCATCGCGCGCTGCGTGACGTCCTGGACCTCGCCGAGCGCGGAGATCGTGACGACCAGGCCCTGGGCCTTGTAGTAGTCGATGATCGGCTCGGTCTGGGTGTGGTACACATCCAGCCGGTTGCGGACCGTGGCCTCGGTGTCGTCACCGCGCTGGTACAGCTCGCCGCCGCAGACGTCGCAGACGCCCTCGGTCTTCGGCGGGGTGTACGTCACGTGGAAGACGTGCGCCGAGTCGTTACGGCAGATCCGGCGGCCGGCGATGCGCTTGACGACCTCGTCCTCGGGAACCTCGAGGTCGAGCACGGCGTCGAGCTTCATGTTCTCGGCCTGGAGCATCGCGTCGAGCGCCTCGGCCTGCGAGACGTTGCGGGGGAAGCCGTCGAGCAGGAAACCGCCCTCGGCGTCCGACTGCTCCATCCGGTCCTTGGCCATGCCGATGGTGACCTCGTCCGGCACCAGGTCGCCGGCGTCCATGAACGCCTTCGCCTGCTTGCCGAGCTCGGTGCCCTGGCTGATGTTGGCCCGGAAGAGGTCGCCCGTGGAGATGTGCGGGATCGACAGGTTCTTGGCAAGGAACGCGGCCTGCGTTCCCTTGCCCGCACCGGGCGGCCCGACGAGGACGATACGCATCAGCGGAGGAACCCTTCGTAATTACGCTGCTGGAGCTGGCTCTCGATCTGCTTCACGGTCTCCAGACCCACACCCACGATGATCAGGATGCTCGTCCCGCCGAACGGGAAGTTCTGGTTCGCGCCGAAGCCCGCCAACGCCATCGTCGGCACAAGAGCGATGAGACCCAGGTACAGCGACCCCGGCCAGGTGATCCGGTTGAGCACGTAGCTCAGGTACTCGGCAGTAGGTCGGCCGGCCCGGATGCCCGGGATGAAGCCACCATACTTCTTCATGTTGTCCGCGACTTCCTCGGGGTTGAACGAAATCGCCACGTAGAAGAACGCGAAGAAGACGATCAGGAGGAAGTAGGCGGCGATGTAGTACGGGTGGTCGCCCTTGACGAAGTACTTCTGGATCCAGTTGGCCCAGCCCGCCTGGGATCCGCTGAACTGAACGATCAGTGCCGGGATGTAGAGCAGCGACGAGGCGAAGATGACGGGAATCACACCCGCCTGGTTCACCTTGAGCGGGATGTAGGTGGACGTACCGCCGTAGGCACGGCGGCCGATCATGCGCTTCGCGTACTGCACCGGGATGCGGCGCTGGGCCTGCTCGACGAAGACCACGAGGGCCACCATCGCGAGGCCGACGAGGATCACGACGCCGAACTCGACCCAGCCGTCCGCGATCTTGCCCTGGAGCTTGATGGTCCAGAGGGCGCCGACGAAGCCGGCGGCGATCGAGATGAACATCAGGATCGACATGCCGTTGCCGATGCCGCGGTCGGTGATCAGCTCACCGAGCCACATGACGACACAGGTGCCGGCGGTCATGGTGATCACCATGACGGCGGTGGTGAAGATCGACTGGTCAGGAACGATCTGGTTGGCCTGCGGGCAGCCCGAGAACAGGGCGCCGCTGCGGGCGGTGGCCACGAGGCCCGTGCCCTGGAGGATCGCGAGGGCGACGGTCAGGTACCGCGTGTACTGGGTGATCTTCGCGGTGCCCGACTGTCCTTCCTTCTTGAGGTTCTCCAGGCGGGGAATGACCACGGTCAGCAGCTGCAGGATGATGCTCGCCGTGATGTACGGCATGATGCCGAGCGCGAAGATCGTGATCTGCAGCAGGGCGCCACCGCTGAACATGTTGACCAGGCCGAACAGGCTGTTGCTGCTGCCCGCCTGGTTCACACAGAACTGGACGGCTGAGTAGTCCACGCCGGGTACGGGTACATGTGACCCAAGCCGGAACAGCACGATGATGCCGAGCGTGAAGAGCAGCTTCTTGCGCAGGTCGGGCGTCTTGAACGCCCGGGCGAACGCGGTGAGCACGGTGCCTCCTGCGACCCCCGCGTTTCGCGTGAGGGTGACGGCTTGTAAGTGAGCGATTACAGAACACGGCAGCCTAGCGGATGAGCGCAGACTGCCGGGGAAGCTAACAGCGCTTACCATACCCGGCCGTCACCACGAGCGGAAACGTCGCCGGTGCACGTCCCGGCCGTTTACGGCCCGCGATCGGCGCCCTCCCGGACATTCGTCCGGATCTGTTCCCCCAACGGATGACACCGGCCGGACCAACGGCGGGTTTCCCCTTCGCGGACCGGCAACGCGAGAGAGCCCGGTCGGCACCCCCTGAGGGGGCCGACCGGGCTCTCGCTGTCAGCTCAGAGCTCAGACGAGCTCGGTGACGGTGCCGCCGGCGGCGGCAATCTTCTCCTTGGCGGAGCCGGAGACGGCGTCAACCGTCACCTGCAGCGCCACGGAGATCTCGCCCTGGCCCAGGACCTTGACGAGGCTGTTCTTGCGCACCGCGCCCTTGGCGACCAGGTCGGCCACCGTGACCTCGCCACCCTGCGGGTAGAGCTCGGCCAGCTTGTCCAGGTTCACGACCTGGTACTCGGTGCGGAACGGGTTCTTGAAGCCCTTCAGCTTCGGGAGGCGCATGTGGAGCGGCATCTGGCCACCCTCGAAGCGCTCCGGAACCTGGTAACGGGCCTTCGTGCCCTTGGTACCACGACCGGCCGTCTTACCCTTCGACGCCTCACCACGACCAACACGGGTCTTGGCGGTCTTGGCGCCCGGGGCGGGACGGAGGTTGTGGATCTTGAGCGGGTTGTTCTCCGCCATGATCAGTCGACCTCCTCAACCGTCACGAGGTGGCGGACGGTGTGCACCATTCCGCGGAACTCGGGGCGGTCCTCCTTGACGACCACGTCGTTCAGGCGCTTGAGCCCGAGCGAACGCAGGGTGTCGCGGTGGTTCTGCTTGCTACCGATGTACGACTTCGTCTGCGTGATCTTGAGGCGAGCCATTACGCACCCGCTCCCGCACGCGCACGAAGCAGAGCCGCGGGGGCGACGTCCTCGAGCGGCAGACCACGGCGAGCCGCGATCTCCTCGGGACGCTGCAGGCCCTTCAGGGCCTCCACGGTCGCGTGCACGATGTTGATCGCGTTGTCGGAGCCGAGCGACTTCGACAGGATGTCGTGAACGCCGGCGCACTCCAGGACGGCGCGCACCGGGCCACCGGCGATAACACCGGTACCGGGGGAAGCAGGCTTCAGCAGGACGACGCCCGCAGCCTTCTCACCCTGGATCGGGTGGGGGATGGTGCCCTGGATACGCGGGACCTTGAAGAAGTGCTTCTTGGCCTCCTCAACACCCTTGGCGATGGCGGCCGGCACCTCCTTGGCCTTGCCGTAACCGACACCCACGGTGCCGTCACCGTCACCCACCACGACCAGCGCGGTGAAGGAGAAACGACGACCACCCTTGACAACCTTGGCGACGCGGTTGATCGCGACTACGCGCTCAACGTACGCGGTCTTCTCGGCGGCAGCAGCGCCACCGTCGCGACCCTTCCGGTCCCGCCGCTCGCCGCCACCGGCACCGCTGCCGCGGCGCTGGGGTCCAGCCATTGGATTACCTCTCTCTGTTACGTCCGTTAGTCCCGGAACCGGGGCTTAGAACTTCAGCCCGGCTTCGCGGGCGGCGTCAGCCAGAGCGGCAATGCGCCCGGCGTACCTGTTGCCACCACGGTCGAACACGACGGCCTCGACGCCGGCGGCCTTGGCGCGCTCAGCGACCAGGGCACCGACCTGCTTGGCCTGCGCGGACTTGTCACCCTCGCCACCGCGGATCGACGCGTCCAGGTGGGACGCCGACGCCAGGGTGTGACCCTTGATGTCGTCGATCACCTGGGCGGTGATGCCGCGGTTGCTCCGGTTGACGACCAGGCGCGGACGCTCGGCCGTACCGGAGATGGTCTTGCGGATGCGGATGTGGCGGCGGGCCTTGGCAGCCCGCTTGTAAGCGTCGCCCTTGGCGATCTTCACACCGTATGCCATGGCTTTACTTACCAGCCTTTCCGACCTTGCGGCGGATGACCTCGCCCGCGTACTTGACGCCCTTGGCCTTGTACGGGTCGGGCTTCCGCAGCTTGCGGATGTTGGCGGCGACCTCGCCGACCTTCTGCTTGTCGATGCCCTCGACCGAGAACTTGGTCGGCGACTCGACCTTGAAGGAGATGCCCTCGGGCGCCTCCACCAGGATCGGGTGGCTGTAGCCGAGCTGGAACTCCAGGTCGGAGCCCTTCGCGGCAACGCGGTAACCGACACCGCTGATCTCGAGCGCCTTGGTGTATCCCGTGGTCACACCGGTGATCATGTTGGCCACCAGCGTGCGGGACAGGCCGTGGAGGGCCTTGTTCTGACGCTCGTCGTTCGGACGGGTGACGTTCAGAACGCCGTCCTCGCCCTTAACGATCTCGATCGGAGCGGCGACGGTGTGCGTCAGGGTGCCCTTGGAACCCTTGACGGTGACCGTACGGCCCTCGATGGTGACGTCCACGCCGGCGGGAACCGGGATGGGGAGCTTGCCAATGCGAGACATAGCTTTTCCTCCGTTCCCGACTACCAGACGTAGGCGAGGACTTCCCCACCCACGCCCTTCTTCTGCGCCTGCTGGCCGGTCAGGAGACCGTGGGACGTGGAGATGATCGCCACGCCCAGGCCGCCGAGGACCTTCGGCAGGTTGGTGGACTTCGCGTACACGCGCAGACCCGGCTTCGAGATGCGCTTGATGCCGGCGATCGAGCGCTCGCGGTTCGGACCGAACTTCAGCTCGAGGACGAGGTTCTTGCCAACCTCGGCGTCCTCGACCTTCCAGCCGGTGATGAAACCCTCCTGCTTGAGGATTTCCGCGATGTGCGACTTGATCTTGCTGTGCGGCATCACGACCTGGTCGTGGTACGCCGAGTTTGCGTTACGCAGACGAGTCAGCATGTCTGCGATCGGGTCAGTCATGGTCATGAATCGGCCTTCGGCCTCTCTCGCCGGGGTTTCCTGTATGCGCCATCCCTCTCCCCACACAGAGGCGGGACGGGTGCGGCGCGGGGACCTACGGCGTAGTAAGTCGGTAGGGCGGCGGACGCCCAACCCCACAAGCCTACGGCATGCGGGACGGGCGGTCCGCCGACCTGATGCTTACCGAGAGCGTCTGGAAAACCTCAACACCCAAAGGGTGAAGGGGATTTACCAGGAGCTCTTGGTCACGCCCGGCAGCTCGCCACGGTGAGCCATCTCACGAAGGCACACGCGGCACAGGCCGAACTTGCGGTAGACGGAGTGCGGACGACCGCAGCGCTGGCAACGGGTGTACGCGCGCACGCCGAACTTGGGCTTGCGGGCAGCCTTCGCGATGAGAGCCTTCTTCGCCATCTCGCTTACGCCTCCTTGAACGGGAAGCCGAGGTGACGCAGAAGGGCACGGCCCTCGTCGTCGTTGGTCGCCGTGGTCACCACGGTGATGTCCATACCCCGGACGCGGTCGATCTTGTCCTGGTCGATCTCGTGGAACATGACCTGCTCCGTGAGACCGAAGGTGTAGTTGCCCCGGCCGTCGAACTGCTTCGGGGACAGACCACGGAAGTCGCGGATGCGCGGGAGCGCGAGCGACAGGGTGCGGTCCAGGAACTCCCACATGCGGTCGCCACGGAGGGTGACGTGGGCACCGATCGGCTGGCCCTCGCGCAGCTTGAACTGCGCGATGGACTTGCGGGCCTTGGTGACGGCCGGCTTCTGACCGGTGATCGTGGTGAGGTCCTTGATGGCGCCCTCGATCAGCTTGGAGTCGCGGGCGGCGTCGCCCACACCCATGTTGACCACGATCTTCACGAGGCCGGGGATCTGCATGACGTTCTCGTACTTGAACTCGTCACGCAGCTTGCCCGCGATCTCCTCGCGGTACTTCGTCTTCAGACGCGGAGTGGTAGCCATCAGATGTCCTCACCCGTGCGCTTGGCAACGCGGATCTTGTTGCCCTCGTCGTCGAAGCGGAAACCGACGCGGGTGACGACCTTCTTGCCGTCCTTCTCCACGACCAGCTGGACGTTCGAAACGTGGACGGGGGCCTCGGTGATCACGATGCCGCCGGCCTGGTTCGGACCAGCCTTGGTGTGCTTCTTGACCCGGTTGACACCCTCGACCAGAACGCGGTTCTCAGCGGGCATGGCCTGGATGACCTTGCCCTGCTTGCCCTTGTCCTTGCCGGTGATGACCTGGACCAGGTCGCCCTTCTTGATCTTCATGCTTACAGCACCTCCGGCGCGAGCGAGATGATCTTCATGAACTTCTTCTCGCGCAGCTCACGGCCGACCGGGCCGAAGATGCGGGTGCCGCGAGGGTCGCCGTCGTTCTTCAGAATGACAGCGGCGTTCTCGTCGAAGCGGATGTACGAGCCGTCCTGGCGGCGGCGCTCCTTGACGGTGCGAACGATGACCGCCTTGACGACGTCACCCTTCTTCACGTTGCCACCGGGGATCGCGTCCTTGACGGTGGCGACGATGACGTCACCGATGCCCGCGTAGCGGCGGCCGGAGCCACCGAGAACACGGATGCAAAGGATCTCCTTGGCACCAGTGTTGTCGGCGACACGAAGCCGCGACTCCTGCTGGATCACGTCTATCTCCTGTTTGTCTGCCGGTTCCCGGCAGGGGCTGATTCCTCAGCCCCTGCCGAGCCTGGCGGAACTGACCTGAGGGAAACCCCTCAGGTTGATTCTTCGGACTTCCCTTGCGGGAAGTTCCTTACTTGGCCTTCTCGAGGATCTCGACGACGCGCCAGCGCTTCGTCGCGGACAGCGGCCGGGTCTCCATGAGGAGGACGCGGTCGCCGACGCCCGCGGCGTTGGCCTCGTCGTGCGCCTTGAGCTTGTTCGTACGGCGGATGACCTTGCCGTACAGCGCGTGCTTGACGCGGTCCTCAACGGCGACGACGACGGTCTTGTCCATCTTGTCGCTGACGACCAGACCCTCGCGGGTCTTCCGGAAGCCGCGCTCGGTCTTCTCAGTCACGTTGTTCTCGCTCATCAGGCGCTCTCCACCGTCTCGATACCGAGCTCACGCTCGTGCATCAGGGTGTAGATGCGAGCGATGTCCTTACGGACGGACTTGAGCCGGCCGTTGTTCTCCAGCTGACCCGTGGCCGCCTGGAAACGGAGCTTGAACAGCTCCTCCTTGGCCTCGCGCAGCTTGGCAACGAGCTCCTCGTTGCCCAGCTCGCGCAGCTCCGACGCCTTGGTACCGGCCGCCATCACGACTCACCTGCCTCGCGCTTGACGATCCGGCACTTCATCGGCAGCTTGTGGGCCGCACGAGTCAGAGCCTCACGCGCAATCTTCTCGTTCGGGTAGGACAGCTCGAACATGACCCGGCCCGGGTGCACGTTCGCGATCCACCACTCGGGGGAACCCTTACCGGAACCCATGCGGGTCTCGGCGGGCTTCTTCGTGAGCGGACGGTCCGGGTAGATGTTGATCCAGACCTTGCCGCCACGCTTGATGTGGCGGGTCATCGCGATACGAGCCGCCTCGATCTGGCGGTTCGTCACGTAGGCCGGGGTCAGCGCCTGGATGCCGTACTCGCCGAATGCGACCTCGGTACCGCCCTTGGAGACACCGCCCCGCTTCGGGTGGTGCTGCTTGCGGTGCTTGACCCTACGAGGGATCAGCATGTCGGTCAGGCCTCCGTTCCGGTGCTCTCAGCCGGAGCGGCGGCAGCGGCCTCGGCCTTGGGGGCCTCGGTCGCAGCAGCCTGCTGCGGCTTGCGGCCGCGGCCGCCACGCTCGCCGCCACGGCCACCACGGCCGGCGGGGCGGTCAGCGCCACCACGGGCCGGGCGGTTGCCCGCGCGGGCCGCAGCGTTCTCGGCGCGAACCTCGGCGATGTTCTTGACGTCGCCCTTGTAGATCCAGACCTTCACGCCGATGCGGCCGAAGGTGGTCTTGGCCTCGAAGAAGCCGTACTCGACGTTCGCGCGCAGCGTGTGCAGCGGCACACGACCCTCGCGGTAGAACTCCGAGCGGGACATCTCGGCGCCGCCGAGACGACCGCCACACTGGATCTTGATGCCCTTGGCGCCGGCCTTCATGGCGGACTGCATGCTCTTGCGCATGGCCCGACGGAAGGAGACGCGGGAGGACAGCTGCTCGGCAACGGCCTGGGCCACGAGCTGAGCGTCGACCTCGGGGTTCTTGACCTCGAGGATGTTCAGCTGGACCTGCTTGCCGGTGAGCTTCTCGAGGTCGCCGCGGATGCGGTCGGCCTCGGCGCCACGGCGGCCGATGACGATGCCCGGACGGGCGGTGTGGATGTCCACGCGGACGCGGTCACGGGTGCGCTCGATCTCAACCTTCGAGATGCCGGCGCGCTCCATGCCGGACGTCATCATCCGACGGATGGCGACGTCTTCCTTGACGTAGTCCTTGTACAGCTTGTCGGCGTACCAGCGCGACTTGAAGTCGGTGGTGATGCCGAGCCGGAACCCGTGCGGGTTTACCTTCTGGCCCATTACCGGGTTCCTTCCTTGCTGCTGACGACCACGGTGATGTGGGAGGTCCGCTTGCGGATCCGGTAGGCACGGCCCTGGGCACGCGGACGGAACCGCTTCAGGGTCGGACCCTCGTCAACAAACGCCTCGCTGATGACCAGCGAGGAGGCGTCCGTGTGGTTGTAGTTGTGCGCGGCGTTGGCGATGGCGCTGTCAAGCACCTTGCCCACCGGCACAGACGCGGCCTGCGGAGCGAAACGCAGGACCGCCTGGGCCTCCGTGGCATCCATGCCACGGATGAGGTCCACCACACGGCGGGCCTTCATGGGCGTGACACGGATGTACCGCGCCTGAGCCCTGGCTTCCATGGTTGTCCCTTCGGTGTAAGTCATAGTCGTTCCCACCCCGCGCTTAGCGGCGCTTCGACTTCCGGTCGTCCTTGACGTGGCCGCGGAAGGTGCGAGTCGGCGAGAACTCGCCGAGCTTGTGGCCGACCATGGACTCGGTGACGAACACCGGGACATGGGTCTTGCCGTTGTGCACCGCGATCGTGTGACCCAGCATGCTGGGGATGATCATCGAGCGACGGGACCAGGTCTTGATGACGTTCTTGGTGCCGGCTTCGTTCTGGGCGTCCACCTTCTTTACGAGGTGGTCGTCGACGAAGGGCCCCTTCTTGAGACTGCGCGGCATCTAAACCCGCTCCTAGCGCTTCTTGTTCGTCTTGCGGCGGCGGACGATGTACTTGTTCGAAGCCTTCTTCGGCGAACGAGTACGACCCTCCTTCTGACCCCACGGGGAGACCGGGTGGCGACCACCGGAGGTCTTGCCCTCACCACCACCGTGCGGGTGGTCAACCGGGTTCATCGCGACACCGCGGACGGTCGGGCGGACGCCCTTCCAGCGCATGCGGCCGGCCTTGCCCCAGTTGATGTTCGACTGCTCGGCGTTGCCGACCTCGCCGATCGTGGCGCGGCAGCGCACGTCGACCAGACGGATCTCACCGGACGGCATACGGAGGTGCGCCATGGCACCTTCCTTCGCCAGCAGCTGCACGGAGGCACCCGCGGAACGGGCGAACTTGGCACCGCCACCGGGACGGAGCTCGATCGCGTGGATCGTGGTACCGACCGGGATGTTGCGGAGCGCCAGGTTGTTACCGGGCTTGATGTCGGCCGCGGGGCCGTTCTCGATCCGGTCGCCCTGGTTCAGGCCGCGCGGAGCGATGATGTAGCGCTTCTCGCCGTCCGCGTAGTGCAGAAGAGCGATGCGCGCGGTGCGGTTCGGGTCGTACTCGATGTGAGCGACCTTGGCCGGCACGCCGTCCTTGTCGTGACGACGGAAGTCGATCACGCGGTAGGCGCGCTTGTGGCCACCACCCTGGTGGCGAACGGTCACACGACCGGCGTTGTTACGGCCGCCCTTGCTGTGCAGCGGGCGGACCAGCGACTTCTCCGGCGTGGACCGCGTGATCTCGACAAAGTCGGCGACGCTGGAGCCACGACGGCCCGGGGTCGTCGGCTTGTACTTGCGGATACCCATTTCTCAGTCCTCGTCCGATTCCGGACGACACGGACTCCCTTAGGAGACCGGGCCGCCGAAGATGTCGATACGGTCGCCCTCAGCGAGGGTCACGATGGCGCGCTTGGTGTCGGCACGCTTGCCGAAACCGGTGCGGGTGCGCTTGCGCTTGCCCTGGCGGTTGATCGTGTTGACCCCGGTGACCTTGACCGAGAAGACCGCCTCGACGGCCTGCTTGATCTGGGTCTTGTTGGCGGTGGGCGCGACGATGAACGTGTACTTGTTCTCGTCCAGCAGCGCGTAGCTCTTCTCGGAGACGACCGGCTTGATCAGCAGGTCGCGCGGGTCCGTGAAGGTCTTGCTGGTAACGGTTGCCTCAGACATCAGGCCTCGTTCCCTTCGGTCTCAACGGCCTTGGGGCCAGACACGAAAGACTCGAGAGCGGCCTGGGTGAAGACCACGTCGTCGGAGACGAGCACGTCGTACGTGTTCAGCTGGCCCGGCTCCAGGATGTGCACCTGGGGCAGGTTGCGGGCGGACAGCCACGCGGCCTCGTCGGCGCGCTCGACGACCAGGAGCAGGTTCTTGCGCTCCGAGATCTTGCCGAACAGCGTCTTGGCGGCCTTGGTGGAGGCGGCACCCTCGACCACGCCGGAGACGACGTGGATGCGGGAGTGACGGGCCCGGTCGGTGAGGGCACCGCGGAGGGCGGCGGCCTTCATCTTCTTGGGGGTCCGCTGCGAGTAGTCACGCGGCACGGGGCCGTGCACGACGCCACCGCCGGCGAACTGCGGCGCACGGGTCGAACCCTGACGGGCGCGGCCGGTGCCCTTCTGGCGGTAGGGCTTCTTGCCACCACCACGGACCTCGCCACGCGTCTTGACCTTGTGCGTACCCTGACGGGCAGCGGCCAGCTGCGCGACGACGACCTGGTGGATCAGCGGAACGCTGACCTTGGCGTCGAAGATCTCGGCCGGGAGCTCGACGGTCCCGGTCTTGTCGCCGGCAGGCGACAGAATGTCAATGGTGCTCATAGTCCTCAGGCCCCCTTGGCCGCGGTGCGGACCAGGACGAGGCCGCCGTTCGGACCAGGAACCGCGCCCTTGATGAGCAGCAGGCCCTTCTCCGCGTCAACGGCGTGAACGGTCAGGTTCTGGGTGGTGACCCGGTCGTTACCCATCCGGCCGGCCATCTTCATACCCTTGAAGACGCGGCCCGGGGTGGCGCAGCCACCGATCGAACCCGGCTTGCGGTGGACACGGTGGGCACCGTGCGACGCCTTGCCACCACGGAAGTTGTGGCGCTTCATGGCACCGGCGAAGCCCTTGCCCTTGCTCGTGCCCGTGACGTCAACCTTGACGCCGGACTCGAACACCTCGGCCGTGATCTCCTGGCCGAGCGTGTACTCGCTGGCGTCGGAGGTACGGAGCTCCACCAGGTGGCGGCGCGGGGTCACGTCGGCCTTGGCGAAGTGGCCCTTGAGGGGCTTGTTCACCTTGCGCGGGTCGATCTCGCCGAAGGCGATCTGGACCGACTCGTAGCCGTCGATGTCGTTGGTGCGGACCTGGGTGACGACACAGGGCCCGGCCTTGACGACGGTAACCGGGACGACACGGTTGTTCTCGTCCCAGACCTGGGTCATGCCGAGCTTCTCGCCCAGGACGCCCTTGATCTGCTTAGCCATCTTCTCCGCGCCTCTCAGAGCTTGATCTCGATGTCAACGCCGGCCGGAAGGTCCAGGCGCATCAGCGAGTCAACGGTCTTGGGCGTCGGGTCGAGGATGTCGATCAGGCGCTTGTGCGTGCGCATCTCGAAGTGCTCGCGCGAGTCCTTGTACTTGTGCGGCGACTTGATGACGCAGTACACGTTCTTCTCAGTGGGCAGCGGCACCGGGCCCGCGACCGACGCACCAGTGCGGGTCACCGTCTCGACGATCTTCTTCGCCGAGGAGTCGATGACCTCGTGGTCGTAGGCCTTGAGCCGGATGCGGATCTTCTGTCCCGCCATGGCTACTTCGTAGTCCTTCGTCTCTGTGGAACGCTCTGGAACTCGGCCGGCTGCGCGTTTCCGCGCCGCTCTCCTCCGACCCACGCGGTCGGGCGTGTCGCACTCCCGCTTCTGAAAATTCCCATACGGAAATTCCCTGCCAGAGGGGGTGCGGTCCTGGACCGCGCTTCGGGGGAAGAACACCCACCGAGTGCCTGGCCGGCACCCCGCTGACGCTTCCCGAAAGATTCCCGTACGTCCGCCCCATTGCTGCCCCGGAGGGCAGATAAAGGCGACGAGTACTGTGGGACTCGCTTCCGGTCCTCCCGGCGGGAGGCGCGCAGCATCGGTACTCAACCGAGCAACTTGAACAGTCTGCCATACATGACGCAGAGGGCGCCAATCGCAAGCGGGGAGCGTACCCCATCTCACATTTCGCAGGCGCATCCGCCACGCGGGGCGGACCCCGCAGTCATGACGGAAGGGCCCCGGTCCGCCGCTCGCGCGGCGGGCCGGGGCCCTTCTCAGCAGCTCTGGAGAGCTACCAGGTCAGAACACGAATTACTTCGTGATCTTGGTGACCTGGCCGGCGCCGACGGTCCGGCCACCCTCACGGATGGCGAACTTCAGGCCCTCCTCCATGGCGACGGGCTGGATCAGCGCGACGGTCATGTCGGTGTTGTCGCCCGGCATGACCATCTCGGTGCCCTCGGGGAGGGTCACGACGCCGGTCACGTCCGTGGTACGGAAGTAGAACTGCGGGCGGTAGTTGTTGAAGAACGGGGTGTGACGGCCACCCTCGTCCTTCGACAGGATGTACGCGGTGGCCTCGAACTCGGTGTGCGGCGTGACCGAACCGGGCTTGATGATGACCTGGCCGCGCTCGACGTCCTCGCGCTTGATGCCACGGAGGAGCAGACCGACGTTCTCACCGGCCTGGCCCTCGTCGAGCAGCTTGCGGAACATCTCGATGCCGGTGACCGTGGTGGTGGTCTTCTCCGGGCGGATGCCGATGATGTCGACGGTCTCGTTGACCTTCAGGACACCACGCTCGATACGACCGGTGACGACGGTGCCACGACCGGTGATCGTGAAGACGTCCTCGACCGGCATCAGGAACGGCTTGTCGGTCTCACGCGGCGGGGTCGGGATCGAGTCGTCGACGGCCTTCATGAGGCCGAGGAGCTTCTCGCCCCACTCCTTGTCGCCCTCGAGCGCCTTGAGCGCCGAGACCTGCACGACGGGGAGCTCGTCGCCCGGGAAGTCGTACTCGGAGAGGAGCTCGCGGACCTCGAGCTCGACGAGCTCCAGGATCTCCTCGTCGTCCACCATGTCGGCCTTGTTCAGGGCGACGACGATGTACGGAACGCCGACCTGGCGGGCCAGGAGCACGTGCTCCTTGGTCTGCGGCATCGGGCCGTCGGTGGCGGCGACCACGAGGATGGCGCCGTCCATCTGCGCGGCACCGGTGATCATGTTCTTGATGTAGTCCGCGTGACCCGGGCAGTCGACGTGGGCGTAGTGACGCGCCTCGGTCTGGTACTCGACGTGCGCGATCGAGATCGTGATACCGCGCTGGCGCTCCTCGGGAGCCTTGTCGATCTGGTCGAAGGCCGAGGCCTCGTTCAGGTCCGGGTACGCGTCGTGCAGCACCTTGGTAATGGCGGCCGTGAGGGTCGTCTTACCGTGGTCAATGTGACCGATGGTGCCGATGTTGACGTGCGGCTTAGTCCGCTCGAACTTCGCCTTCGCCACTGGGGTCCTCCTGGGAAGTGGTTCTGTACGCCTTACTCATCGGCGCCAGGTGATCTTTGCTGGAATGCCGGCCCCCGGGGCAACCGAAGCGGTTGCCCGACTGCCCCGGGGATCCGGTGACAAGCCTAAAGCGTGAACTCGGGAGAGTTACTCGCCCTTGGCCTTCGCGATGATCTCCTCGGCGACGTTCCGGGGAACCTCGGCGTAGGAGTCGAACTGCATCGAGTAGCTTGCGCGACCCGAGGTCTTGCTGCGGAGGTCTCCGACGTAGCCGAACATCTCCGAAAGCGGCACGAGGCCCTTCACGACGCGGGCGCCGTGACGCTCCTCCATGGCCTGGATCTGGCCACGGCGGGAGTTGATGTCGCCGATGACCTCACCCATGTAGTCCTCGGGCGTGGTGACCTCGACGGCCATCATCGGCTCGAGCAGCACGGGGCTGGCCTTGCGCGCACCCTCCTTGAACGCCTGCGAACCGGCGATCTTGAAGGCGAGCTCGGAGGAGTCGACCTCGTGGTAGCCACCGTCGAGAAGCGTGACGCGGACGCCCGTCATCTCGTAGCCGGCCAGGATGCCGAACTGCATGGCCTCCTGCGCACCCGCGTCGACCGAAGGGATGTACTCCTTCGGGATGCGGCCACCGGTGACCTTGTTCACGAACTCGTACGCCGGACCATCGGCGTCCGTGATCGGCTCGATCGCGATCTGCACCTTGGCGAACTGACCGGTACCACCGGTCTGCTTCTTGTGGGTGAAGTCGATGCGCTCGACGGCCTTGCGGATCGTCTCGCGGTACGCGACCTGCGGCTTGCCGACGTTGGCCTCGACCTTGAACTCGCGCTTCATACGGTCGACCAGCACCTCGAGGTGCAGCTCGCCCATACCGCCGAGGATGGTCTGGCCCGTCTCCTCGTCCGAGTGAACGTGGAAGGAGGGGTCCTCCTCCGCGAGACGCTGGATGGCGACACCCAGCTTCTCCTGGTCACCCTTGGACTTGGGCTCGATGGCGACCTGGATGACCGGGGCCGGGAAGTCCATGGACTCCAGGATGACCGGCTGCTTCTCGTCGCACAGCGTCTCACCGGTGGTGGTCTGCTTCAGGCCCATGACGGCGACGATGTCGCCGGCGCCCACCGCGTCGATCTCCTCACGCTTGTTCGCGTGCATGCGGTAGATCTTGCCGATGCGCTCCTTCTTGCCCTTGACGGAGTTCAGCACCGAGGTGCCGGCCTCCAGGCGGCCCGAGTAGACCCGGACGAAGGTGAGCTTGCCGAGGTGCGGGTCGCTCATGATCTTGAACGCCAGCGCCGCGAGGGGCTCCTCGTCGGACGGCTTGCGCTTCACGACGACCTCGGCGTCCTTGACGTCGTGGCCCTCGATGGCCTCGATGTCCAGGGGCGACGGCAGGTAGCGGACGACGGCGTCGAGCAGGGGCTGAACACCCTTGTTCTTGAACGCCGTGCCACAGAACACCGCGGTGACGGTCGAGCCGCCACCCTTGCCGGAGCTGAGGATGATGCGACGGACGGCCGCGTGCAGCTGCTCCACGGACGGCTCCTCGCCGCCCAGGTACAGCTCCATGATCTCGTCGTCGTTCTCGGCGACGGTCTCGACCAGCTTGCCGCGCCACTCCTCGGCGGCCTCGGCGTGCGTGGCCGGGATGTCGACGATGTCGTACATCTCGCCCTTGGTCGCCTCGGCGGACCAGACGAACGCCTTCATCGTGACGAGGTCGACGACACCCTGGAAGTCGGCCTCGGCACCGATGGGCAGCTGCATCACGATCGGAACCGCGCCCAGGCGGTCCTTGATCATGTCGACGCAGCGGTGGAACTCGGCGCCGGTGCGGTCGAGCTTGTTCACGAAGCAGATGCGGGGCACGCCGTAACGGTCGGCCTGACGCCACACCGTCTCGGACTGCGGCTCAACACCGGCCACACCGTCGAACACCGTGACGGCGCCGTCGAGGACGCGGAGCGAACGCTCCACCTCGACGGTGAAGTCCACGTGGCCCGGGGTGTCGATGATGTTGATCGTGTGATCGACGTTCTCGAGCGGCCAGTGGCAGGTCGTCGCGGCGGACGTGATCGTGATGCCGCGCTCCTGCTCCTGCTCCATCCAGTCCATCGTGGCAGCGCCGTCGTGGACTTCACCGATCTTGTACGAGACGCCGGTGTAGAACAGGATCCGCTCAGTGGTGGTCGTCTTGCCCGCGTCGATGTGGGCCATGATGCCGATGTTGCGCACCTTGGCCAGGTCAAGCGAAGTGGTAGCCATAAGGCTTCAGTCTTCTCTCGGTCTCGATGTGGGTTGCGACTACCAGCGGTAGTGCGCGAAGGCCTTGTTGGACTCGGCCATCTTGTGCGTGTCCTCGCGCTTCTTGACGGCAGCGCCAAGACCGTTGGAGGCGTCGAGCAGCTCGTTCATGAGGCGCTCGGTCATGGTCTTCTCACGACGGGCGCGGGAGTAGCCCACGAGCCAGCGGAGGGCCAGGGTCGACTGACGACCCGGCTTGACCTCGACGGGGACCTGGTAGGTCGCGCCACCGACACGGCGGGACTTGACCTCGAGGGAGGGCTTGACGTTCTCCAGCGCGCGCTTCAGCGTGATGACCGGGTCGTTGCCGGTCTTCTCGCGGAGGCCTTCCATGGCGCCGTAGACGATGCGCTCGGCGGTGGAGCGCTTGCCGTCCAGGAGGATCTTGTTGATGAGCGAGGTCACCAGAGGAGAACCGTAGACCGGGTCGATGATGACCGGGCGCTTCGGGGCGGGGCCCTTACGAGGCATTCTTACTTCTCCTTCTTGGCGCCGTAGCGGCTGCGGGCCTGCTTGCGGTTCTTGACAGCCTGGGTGTCAAGCGCACCGCGGATGATCTTGTAACGAACACCCGGCAGGTCCTTCACACGGCCACCACGCACGAGCACGATCGAGTGCTCCTGCAGGTTGTGTCCCTCACCCGGAATGTAAGCGGTGACCTCGATGCCGGAGGTCAGACGCACACGCGCGACCTTACGGAGCGCCGAGTTCGGCTTCTTCGGGGTGGTCGTGAACACACGCGTGCAGACGCCACGACGCTGGGGCGAGGCCTCAAGCGCGGGCGTCTTCGTCTTCTCGACCTTGTCCTGCCGGCCCTTACGGACCAGCTGCTGGATCGTAGGCACTACTTCTCCGGTTTCTGTGTGCCGTTGGTGAAACTAACCTGAAACAACTCCGACCCACGCGGTCGGGTGTGTCGAATCCGGCAGACCTCCGCGAGACGCGGAAACGTACGGATTGCGGCGACCTATGGCGCTCGCGTGCGGTGATGGACACGCACGGGAGCCCAGGCACACCCCAGGCACAAGGTCTGAGCGTACCTATCGCATCCACTCCGGTCAAAACAAATGCCCACGCCCGGCCGTCCTGGTGGCAAGGTCCCCGGCCCCGGCGGAGGAACCCGTCAAGGTACGGGATGACAGGTCTTTCCTCCCCCTCCAGGAAGTCGACGCATGAGCCGCGATTCCGTCCCCGGCACCGCTCGGCGGCTGCTCGTCCGCTGCGCTGCCGTCCTGGTGGCCGCAGCCGGCGCGCTGCTGTCCGTGGGCATCTTCCTGCAGTTGTACGTCCGGCCCACGTCGGACGACTGGTGCGCTGCCTACAAGGCCCGTGACCTGGGCGTTCTCGGCCTCGCCAAGGACTTCTACCTGACCCAGAACGGCCGGGTCACCAACGCCCTCGTCACCGGCGTCGTCTACGCCGACGGGCTCGCCGGCCCCCGGCTGCTGCCCTCCCTGCTCGCGCTCGCACTCGGCCTGTGCCTGGTGCTGCTGCTCCGGGAGGCCCTGCGCATGCTCGGCTTCGGCGGCGTGCCCCTCCTGGTCCTCGTGGCCGTCGCCGCGGCCCTGGAGGCGCTGCTGTTCTTCGCGGGCACCCGCACGTACCAGGCGCTCCTCTGGGCGCCCGCCACCATCTCCCACACCCTGCCCACCGTCCTCGGGGCGGGGACCCTGCTGCTGGGCATCCACGCCGCCCGCCGCGGGGGCACGGCCGCCCGCGGGGCCGCCCTGGCCGGCACCTTCTGCGTGGCCGTCGCGATGGGGATGCTCAGCGAGCCGTTCTCCATGGTCAGCTGGGCCTTCGCGGCGACCGCCGGGGTGCTGGCGGTCCCCCGGTTCGGGCTGGCGCGGGACCGCTGCCCGCTCGCCTGGTGCACCGCCTGGTGCCTGGGGGTGCCCCTGGGCCTGGCCATCCTCTACACCTCCCCCGGCGCCCGCTGGCGCCGCGCCCAGCAGCCCGAGAAGGCCTCCCCCCTCTCCCCCGAGGAGCTGACCGGGACCGTGGGCGACGCGCTGCGGATCCTGCGGACCATCGCCGCCCAGGAGGCCTACCTGGCCGCCGTGGCCCTGGGCCTCCTGCTGGGACTCGCCGTCGCCCTCTGCGGCCCCGCCGGCCCGGGCACCCTCGGCACCGCCCCGCGCTGGGCGGGCCGGGCCCTGTTCGTGCTGCCGCCCCTCCTGGTCCTGGCCTCCGTGTTCCTGGTGGCGCTCGGCCTGCGCAGCGGGTACGGGCCGACGGGCTGGACGTACGCCCGTACGTGGACCAGCTTCATGACCCCGCTGCTGCTCACGCTCTGCCTGTACGGGGCCTGGCTGGGCCGGTGGGCCGGGCTCCGCCTGCGGGCCCGCGGCCCCGCGGCCCCGGCCCTGGCGGTGACCGCCGCCACCGCGGTGGCGCTGGTCGCCCTGGCCGCGCTGGTGCCGGCCCTGCGCCAGCTCACCTCCGACACGGTGGACCGGGGCCTGGCCTGGGACCGGCAGAACGCCCGGATCCGTGCCCAGGTGGCCGGCGGGGCCCGGGACGTCGGGTACCGCCCGCTGCCGATCGGCAACCTGGCCGAGCCCTTCTACACGCGGGTGTACCGCAGCGACTGGGCCGCCCGGTGCGTATCCGAGTTCTACGGTGTCGACCGGATCCACCGGCTGTAACCCGCCGAACGTGTGAACGGACGCCGTACCCCGGTCCCCCGGGAACGGAGAAGCCCCCCGCCGCTCCTCTCGGAGCTGCGGGGGGCTTCTCGGTGACCCTTAGCCGTTGTACGGGCCGTAGTCGTAGTCCTCGAGCGGGACGGCCTGGCCGGAGCCGGAGCCGAAGGGCGAGTAGTCGATGTCGTCGTAGCCGACGGCCGAGTACATCGCGGCCTTCGCCTCCTCGGTGGGCTCCACCCGGATGTTGCGGTAGCGGGACAGACCCGTACCGGCCGGGATGAGCTTACCGATGATGACGTTCTCCTTGAGGCCGATGAGGCTGTCGGACTTGGCGTTGATCGCCGCGTCCGTCAGGACTCGGGTCGTCTCCTGGAAGGAGGCGGCCGACAGCCAGGACTCCGTCGCCAGCGAGGCCTTGGTGATACCCATCAGCTGCGGACGGCCGGAGGCGGGGTGACCGCCCTCGGTGACCACACGACGGTTCTCGGACTCGAAGCGCGAGCGCTCGACGAGCTCGCCCGGGAGCAGCTCGGCGTCGCCGGACTCGATGATCGTCACGCGGCGGAGCATCTGCCGGATGATGATCTCGATGTGCTTGTCGTGGATCGACACGCCCTGCGAGTTGTAGACCTTCTGGACCTCGCCGACCAGGTGGACCTGGACCGCACGCTGGCCGAGGATGCGCAGCACGTCGTGCGGGTTGGTGGCACCGGCGGTCAGCTTCTGGCCGACCTCGACGTGGTCGCCCTCGGAGACCTCGACGCGCGCACGCTTCGAGATCGGGAAGGCGGTCTCGTCGGAGCCGTCGTCCGGCGTGATGACGATCTTCTTGGTCTTCTCGGTCTCCTCGATCCGCACGCGGCCGGCGGCCTCGGAGATCGGGGCGACACCCTTCGGGGTACGGGCCTCGAAGAGCTCGACGACACGCGGCAGACCCTGGGTGATGTCGTCACCGGCCACACCACCGGTGTGGAAGGTACGCATCGTCAGCTGGGTACCGGGCTCACCGATGGACTGGGCGGCGATGATGCCGACCGCCTCACCGATGTCGACCAGCTTGCCGGTGGCCAGCGAGCGGCCGTAGCAGAAGGCACAGGTGCCGACGGCGGACTCACAGGTCAGGACCGAGCGGGTCTTGACCTCCTCGACGCCGTTGGCGACGAGGGCGTCGATCAGCACGTCGCCGAGGTCCACGTTGGCCGGCGCGATGACCTTGCCGTCGATGACGACGTCCTCGGCCAGCATGCGGGCGTACACGGAGGTCTCGACGTCGTCGGCCTTGCGCAGGACGCCGTCCTCGCCGCGGACCGCGATCTTCAGCTTCAGACCGCGCTCGGTGCCACAGTCCTCCTCGCGGATGATCACGTCCTGCGAGACGTCCACGAGACGACGGGTCAGGTAACCCGAGTCGGCGGTACGCAGGGCGGTGTCGGCGAGACCCTTACGGGCACCGTGGGTGGAGATGAAGTACTCCAGCACGGAGAGGCCCTCGCGGAACGAGGCCTTGATCGGACGCGGGATGGTCTCGTTCTTCGCGTTCGACACCAGACCACGCATACCGGCGATCTGCCGCATCTGCATCATGTTTCCTCGGGCACCCGAGTCAACCATCATGAAGATGGGGTTCGTCTTGGGGAAGTTCGCGTTCATCGCCTCGGCGACCTCGTTGGTCGCCTTGGTCCAGATCGCGATGAGCTCCTGCGTGCGCTCGTCCTTGGTGATCAGACCGCGCTCGTACTGCTTCTGGACCTTCTCGTCCTGGGCCTCGTAGCCCGCGACGATCTCCTTCTTGGCCTCGGGGACCACGACGTCGGAGATGGCCACGGTGACGCCGGAACGGGTCGCCCAGTGGAAGCCGGCCGCCTTCAGGTTGTCGAGCGTCGCCGCCACGATGACCTTGGGGTAGCGCTCGGCCAGGTCGTTGACGATCTCGGAGAGCTGCTTCTTGCCCACCGAGTAGTCGACGAACGGGTAGTCCTCCGGCAGCAGCTCGTTGAAGAGCGCACGACCCAGCGTGGTCTTCAGACGGAAGCTGTCGCCCGGCTGGAACTCCTGCTCACCCTCCTCGGCGACCGGGGGGACCCAGCCGCGCGGCGGGATGGTGCCCACCGGGAAGCGGATGTCGACGGCCGACTGCAGCGACAGCTCGCCGGCGTCGAACGCCATGATCGCCTCGGCGGTGGAGCCGAAGGAGCGGCCCTCGCCCTTGACGTCGCGGAGCTCGCCGTCGGTGGTGAGGAAGAACAGACCGAGGACCATGTCCTGGGTCGGCATCGTCACCGGACGGCCGTCGGCGGGCTTGAGGATGTTGTTCGAGGACAGCATCAGGATGCGGGCCTCGGCCTGCGCCTCCGCGGAGAGCGGCAGGTGGACGGCCATCTGGTCACCGTCGAAGTCCGCGTTGAACGCGGTGCAGACGAGCGGGTGGATCTGGATGGCCTTGCCCTCGACCAGCTGCGGCTCGAAGGCCTGGATGCCGAGGCGGTGCAGCGTGGGCGCACGGTTCAGCAGCACCGGGTGCTCGGCGATGACCTCTTCGAGGACGTCGTACACGACGGTGCGGCCGCGCTCGACCATGCGCTTGGCCGACTTGATGTTCTGCGCGTGGTTCAGGTCGACCAGGCGCTTCATCACGAACGGCTTGAAGAGCTCCAGCGCCATGGCCTTGGGCAGACCGCACTGGTGCAGCTTGAGCTGCGGGCCGACGACGATGACGGAACGCGCCGAGTAGTCGACTCGCTTGCCGAGCAGGTTCTGACGGAATCGACCCTGCTTGCCCTTAAGCATGTCGCTGAGGGACTTCAGCGGACGGTTGCCGGGGCCCGTGACCGGGCGGCCGCGACGGCCGTTGTCGAAGAGGGCGTCGACCGCCTCCTGGAGCATCCGCTTCTCGTTGTTCACGATGATCTCGGGGGCACCGAGGTCGAGCAGACGCTTCAGACGGTTGTTGCGGTTGATGACGCGGCGGTACAGGTCGTTCAGGTCGGAGGTCGCGAAGCGGCCACCGTCCAGCTGCACCATCGGACGCAGGTCCGGCGGGATGACCGGGACGCAGTC
Organism: Streptomyces sp. NPDC101118; assembly: GCF_044759445.1. Classification (NCBI taxonomy): domain Bacteria; kingdom Bacillati; phylum Actinomycetota; class Actinomycetes; order Kitasatosporales; family Streptomycetaceae; genus Streptomyces; species Streptomyces sp. NPDC101118. The sequence goes on from NZ_JBIVZG010000005.1 coordinate 349,954, forward strand.
CAGGACCATGCCCTTGGGGCTGTTGCTGGTCTGCAGGAACGCGGAGACGACCTTCAGGCGCTTCAGCGCGCGGGTCTTCTTCTGGCCCTTGCCGGTGCGGATGATCTCGCGGAGGCGCTCGGCCTCCTCCTCCAGGTCGAAGGACTCCAGGCGCTTCTGCAGCGCCGCGGCACCCATCGAGCCGTCGAAGTACGTGCCGAAGCGGTCACGCAGCTCGCGGTAGAGGAGCTCGTCGCCCTCGAGGTCCTGGACCTTGAGGTTCTTGAAGCGGTTCCAGACCTCGTCCAGGCGGTCGATCTCGCGCTGCGCGCGGTCGCGCAGCTGCTTCATCTCGCGCTCGGCACCCTCGCGCACCTTGCGGCGCACGTCGGCCTTGGCACCCTCGGCCTCGAGCTCGCCCAGGTCGGACTCGAGCTTCTTGGCGCGGGCCTCGAGGTCCGCGTCACGGCGGTTCTCGATCTGCTGGCGCTCGACGGAGACGTGGGCCTCCAGGGACGGCAGGTCGCGGGTACGACGCTCCTCGTCCACGAACGTGATCATGTACGCGGCGAAGTAGATGACCTTCTCGAGGTCCTTCGGCGCCAGGTCCAGCAGGTAGCCCAGGCGCGACGGGACGCCCTTGAAGTACCAGATGTGGGTGACGGGAGCGGCCAGCTCGATGTGGCCCATCCGCTCACGGCGCACCTTGGCGCGGGTGACCTCGACGCCACAGCGCTCACAGATGATGCCCTTGAAGCGGACACGCTTGTACTTGCCGCAGTAGCACTCCCAGTCCCGGGTCGGACCGAAGATCTTCTCGCAGAAGAGTCCGTCCTTTTCGGGCTTCAGGGTGCGGTAGTTGATGGTCTCCGGCTTCTTGACCTCGCCGTGCGACCAGGTTCGGATGTCGTCCGCGGTGGCAAGGCCGATCCGCAGCTCGTCGAAGAAGTTGACGTCGAGCACTGTGCGTCAATCCCTCTTTCGGGGTCGTGTCTCTTGATCAGTGGTCTGAACGGTCCCGGGGGTGACGGGGGCTCCTTGTGGGAGCCCCCGTCAGGCCCGTCAGACCTCTTCGACGCTGCTCGGCTCGCGCCGGGACAGGTCGATACCGAGCTCCTCCGCCGCGCGGAAGACGTCCTCGTCGGTGTCGCGCATCTCGATGGACATGCCGTCCGAGGACAGCACCTCCACGTTGAGGCAGAGCGACTGCATTTCCTTGATGAGCACCTTGAAGGACTCGGGAATGCCCGGCTCGGGGATGTTCTCGCCCTTGACGATGGCCTCGTAGACCTTCACGCGGCCGGTCACGTCGTCGGACTTGATGGTCAGGAGCTCCTGGAGGGCGTACGCGGCGCCGTAAGCCTCGAGCGCCCACACCTCCATCTCACCGAAGCGCTGGCCACCGAACTGCGCCTTACCACCCAGCGGCTGCTGCGTGATCATCGAGTACGGACCGGTCGAACGGGCGTGGAGCTTGTCGTCGACCAGGTGGTGGAGCTTGAGGATGTACATGTACCCGACCGAGATCGGGTCCGGGAACGGCTCGCCGGAGCGGCCGTCGAACAGGCGCGCCTTGCCGGACGGGAGCACCATGCGCTCGCCGTCGCGGTTCGGGATCGTGTGCTGCAGGAGGCCGGCGAGCTCGTCCTCACGGGCACCGTCGAACACCGGGGTGGCGACGTTGGTGCCGGGGGCGACCTTGTCGGCGCCGATGGCCTGCAGGCGCTGGGCCCACTCGTCCGCGAGGCCGGAGACGTCCCAGCCGCGGCTGGCGAGCCAGCCGAGGTGGATCTCCAGGACCTGTCCCGGGTTCATTCGGGACGGGACACCGAGCGGGTTGAGGATGATGTCGACCGGGGTGCCGTCCTCGAGGAAGGGCATGTCCTCGATCGGGAGGATCTTGGAGATGACACCCTTGTTGCCGTGACGGCCGGCGAGCTTGTCACCGTCGGTGATCTTGCGCTTCTGGGCGACGTAGACGCGGACCAGCTGGTTCACGCCCGGGGGAAGCTCGTCCCCCTCCTCGCGGTCGAAGACGCGGACGCCGATGACCTTGCCGATCTCGCCGTGGGGCACCTTCAGCGAGGTGTCACGGACCTCACGGGCCTTCTCACCGAAGATCGCGCGGAGCAGGCGCTCCTCCGGGGTCAGCTCGGTCTCACCCTTCGGGGTGACCTTGCCGACCAGGATGTCGCCGGCGACGACGTCGGCACCGATCCGGATGATGCCGCGCTCGTCGAGGTCGGCGAGGACCTCCTCGGAGACGTTCGGGATGTCCCGGGTGATCTCCTCCGGGCCGAGCTTGGTGTCACGGGCGTCGACCTCGTGCTCCTCGATGTGGATCGAGGAGAGGACGTCGTCCTGCACGAGGCGCTGCGACAGGATGATCGCGTCCTCGTAGTTGTGACCCTCCCACGGCATGAACGCCACGAGCAGGTTCTTGCCGAGGGCCATCTCGCCCTCTTCGGTCGCCGGACCGTCGGCCAGGACCTGCGCCTCGATCACGCGGTCGCCCTCGTTGACGACGACCTTCTGGTTGACCGAGGTGCCCTGGTTGGAGCGGGAGAACTTGGCGACGCGGTACGTGGTGTACGTGCCGTCGTCGTTGGCGACGGTGATGTAGTCGGCCGAGACCTCCTGGACGACACCGTCCTTCTCCGCCTTGATGCTGTCGCCGGCGTCGACGGCACAGCGGTACTCCATGCCGGTGCCGACGAGCGGGGCCTCCGCCTTGATGAGCGGAACGGCCTGGCGCATCATGTTCGCGCCCATGAGGGCGCGGTTGGCGTCGTCGTGCTCGAGGAAGGGGATCATCGCGGTCGCGACGGACACCATCTGGCGCGGCGAGACGTCCATGTAGTCCACGTCGGACGGCTCGACGTAGTCGACCTCGCCACCACGCTTGCGGACGAGGACGCGGCCCTCGGCGAAGCGCAGCTCGTCGTCCAGGCGCGCGTTGGCCTGGGCGATGACGAAGCGGTCCTCCTCGTCGGCGGTGACGTAGTCGACCTCGTCGGTGACCTGGCCGTCGACGACCTTGCGGTACGGCGTCTCGATGAAGCCGAACGCGTTGACGCGGCCGTACGAGGCGAGCGAACCGATCAGACCGATGTTCGGGCCTTCGGGGGTCTCGATCGGGCACATGCGTCCGTAGTGGGACGGGTGCACGTCACGGACCTCGAAGCCGGCCCGCTCACGGCTCAGACCACCGGGGCCGAGCGCGGAGAGACGGCGCTTGTGGGTCAGACCAGACAGGGGGTTGTTCTGGTCCATGAACTGCGACAGCTGGCTGGTGCCGAAGAACTCCTTGATGGAGGCGACGACCGGCCGGATGTTGATCAGGGTCTGCGGCGTGATCGCCTCGACGTCCTGGGTGGTCATGCGCTCGCGGACGACGCGCTCCATACGAGCCAGACCCGTGCGGACCTGGTTCTGGATGAGCTCGCCGACGTTGCGCAGACGACGGTTGCCGAAGTGGTCGATGTCATCGACCTCGACGACGATGTTCGTGCCGTTCTCGCCGACGGTCTCGACCTCGCCCGCGTGGAGCTTCACGAGGTACTTGATCGTGGCGATGACGTCGTCGGTGGTGAGCACACCGGCGTCGAGCGGCTCGTCGGCCCCGAGCTTCTTGTTGACCTTGTAGCGGCCGACCTTCGCGAGGTCGTAGCGCTTCGGGTTGAAGTACAGGTTCTCGAGCAGCGTCTGCGCGGCCTCACGGGTCGGCGGCTCGCCCGGACGCAGCTTGCGGTAGATGTCGAGCAGCGCGTCGTCCTGGCCCTGGGTGTGGTCCTTCTCCAGGGTGGCGCGCATGGACTCGTACTCGCCGAACTCCTCGAGGATCTGCTCGGTGGTCCAGCCGAGCGCCTTCAGGAGGACGGTCACGGACTGCTTGCGCTTGCGGTCGATGCGGACACCGACCATGTCGCGCTTGTCGACCTCCATCTCCAGCCAGGCACCCCGGGACGGGATGATCTTGGCGGAGAAGATGTCCTTGTCGGACGTCTTGTCGATGGAGGAGTCGAAGTAGACACCGGGCGAACGGACGAGCTGCGACACCACGACACGCTCGGTGCCGTTGATGACGAAGGTGCCCTTGTTCGTCATGAGCGGGAAATCGCCCATGAAGACCGTCTGGGACTTGATCTCCCCGGTCTCGTTGTTGGTGAACTCGGCGGTGACGAAGAGCGGCGCGGCGTACGTGAAGTCGCGCTCCTTGCACTCGTCGACGGAGTTCTTCGCCGGCTCGAAGCGGTGGTCGCGGAAGGTCAGCGACATCGACCCGGAGAAGTCCTCGATCGGCGAGATCTCCTCGAAGATCTCTTCCAGACCGGACTTGGTGGGGACGTCCTGTCCACTCTCGAGAGCCGACTCGACGCGAGCCTTCCAGGCGGCGTTGCCGAGCAGCCAGTCAAAGCTCTCGGTCTGCAGCGCCAGGAGGTTCGGAACCTCGAGGGGCTCCTTGATCTTTGCAAAGGAGATGCGCAGCGGGGCAGTGCTGGCGCCGTTGTTCGTATTGGTCGAGGCGTTGCGCGAGGCGGCCAAGAGGGGGTCCTTCCGAGGGCTCGGACTCACTACGCGCGTACCGGTCCCAGCCGACACAAAGATGAGAAACCCCAGGTCAGGGAGGATCTATCACGTGTGCTCAAGCGTGGGCATGCCCCTGGCGACGGGCAGGGGGCAGCTAACAGGCAGCGCAAAGGGTCAGTGTAGCCACTTGGCTCACTGATGTCCAGACCAGGTTTCTGGAGTCCGGCAACAGGCCTTCCCCTTGTTGTTCAACGCTGCGGCCCTCGTGTGCAGAGCGCGTATCGATACTGCCCTCTTCGTAGTCGATCCATGCCTCGAATCTGGACCGACGTAGCGACGCGTCCTGAGAATTGCGCGCCGCGTGCCGTTCGTCAAGGCCCCCGGCCCCGTGCGGATCATCACCGGACCCCTGCCGCGGGGCAACGAAGATCACCATACCCCCCAAAGGCCCCACAGCAAGCCAAGCGTCACGGGAACGCCGAAGGGCGACCACCCTTACGGGTGATCGCCCTTCGTTCACAAGCAGCTCCCGCAGCGGCCCCTCAGGGGCGCTCTGCGGTCAGCGGACCTGCGGAGCGGTCTTACTTGACCTCAACCGCGGCACCGGCGGCCTTGAGGGCCTCGGCGGCCTTGTCAGCGGCCTCCTTGTTGACCTTCTCGAGGACCGGCTTCGGGGTGCCGTCGACCAGGTCCTTGGCCTCCTTGAGGCCCAGGGAGGTCAGCTCGCGGACGACCTTGATGACCTGGATCTTCTTGTCGCCGGCGCCGGTGAGGATGACGTCGAACTCGTCCTTCTCCTCGACGGCCTCGGCCGGGGCGCCCGGGGCACCCGGAGCGGCAACGGCGACGGCCGCGGCGGCGGTGACGTCGAACTTCTCCTCGAACGCCTTCACGAACTCGGAGAGCTCGATGAGGGTCATCTCCTCGAACTGCGCGAGCAGGTCTTCCTGAGACAGCTTCGCCATGATGGGCGATCCTTCCACTAATTCCGGCAGGTGCCGTATGTATCGAAAGGCGGGCGTACTTACGGCCCGCTACGACCCGCGCACTAGGCGGCGCGGATCAATGCGCGAGCCGAATTACTCGGCACCGCCCTGCTCGGCCTGCTTGGCGCGAAGAGCGTCCACGGTGCGGACGAGCTTCGACGGCAGCGCCTGGAAGAGCTGAGCAGCCTGAGACTGCTTGCCCTTGAACGCGCCGGCCAGCTTGCTGAGCAGAACCTCGCGGGACTCGAGGTCCGCAAGCTTCTTGATGTCGTCGGCGGAGAGAGCCTTTCCATCAAGGACACCGGCCTTGATGATCAGGTTCGGGTTCTCCTTGGCGAAGTCACGCAGAGCCTTCGCCGACTCCACCGGGTCCCCGGTGACGAAGGCGACCGCGGTCGGACCAGCGAAGTGCTCGTCCAGTGCGGTGATCCCAGCCTCGTTGGCCGCAATCTTGGTCAGCGTGTTCTTCACCACGGCGTACTGGGCGTTCTCACCGAGCGAACGACGCAGCGTCTTGAGCTGCGCCACGGTGAGACCCCGGTACTCGGTCAGCACGGCGGCAGACGAGCTCTGGAACATGTCCTTGAGCTCGGCTACGTCGGCAGCCTTGTCGGGCCTTGCCATAGAGCGTCGGCCTCCTTCCGGGTGATGAGGACCGCTCAGAAGGGGCTGAACAAACAAAACGCCCCGGCGCAGGCGCACGGGGCTTTGCTCGACCAGACGAGTCCGGGAGCATCTCCACTGTCACCTGCGCGGGTCGTCCGTCATGCAACGGATCCTTCGGCCGCCGCGCCCTGTCGGGCACAGCAACGACCAGCGGTCTTTGGCTTCTTCGAAAGAGTACGGGAAGGGGGCGCGGAAATACAAATCGGGCCCCGCACCTCCGAGAGGTGCGGGGCCCGACTGCCACTTTGCGAGCGCTCAGGCTCAGACCGCGGCCGGGTCCTCCTCGACGAGGAGGTTGCGGGTGCGGTTCGGGTCCAGCTGGATGCCGGGGCCCATGGTGGTGCTCAGGGCGGCCTTCTTGATGTAGCGGCCCTTCGCGGCGGACGGCTTCAGACGGAGGATCTCCTCCAGGGCCGCGCCGTAGTTCTCGACCAGCTTGTCATCGGAGAAGGAGACCTTGCCGATGATGAAGTGCAGGTTCGAGTGCTTGTCGACGCGGAACTCGATCTTGCCGCCCTTGATCTCCGTGACGGCCTTCGCCACGTCCATCGTGACGGTGCCAGTCTTCGGGTTCGGCATCAGACCACGCGGACCGAGCACGCGGCCGAGGCGGCCGACCTTGCCCATGAGGTCCGGGGTCGCGACAACCGCGTCGAACTCGTTCAGGCGGTTGCCCTTGGCGATCTCGTCGATCAGCTCGTCGGAGCCGACGATGTCGGCGCCAGCGGCCTCCGCGGCCGCAGCACGGTCACCGGTCGCGAAGACCAGGACCCGGGCGGTCTTACCGGTGCCGTGCGGGAGGTTCACGGTGCCACGGACCATCTGGTCGGCCTTGCGCGGGTCGACACCCAGGCGGAAGGCCACCTCGACGGTCGCGTCGAACTTGACGGACGAGGTCTCCTTGGCGAGACGGACGGCCTCGAGCGGGGCGTACAGCTTCTCCCGGTCGACCTTGGCGTCCGCAGCGCGGAGAGTCTTGCTGCGCTTCACTTCTGCTCCTGTTTTTTTGCTTCAGGTGTGGAGTCGTGGTGCGGGCCAGCGCGGGCCCTACCACTGGGGACACGGCGCCGCAGATGCGACTGCGCCGCGTGAGAGGCTGATCAGCCCTCGACCGTGATGCCCATGGAACGGGCGGTGCCGGCGATGATCTTCTCGGCGGCGTCCAGGTCGTTGGCGTTCAGGTCGGGCATCTTGGTGGTGGCGATCTCGCGGACCTGGTCGCGCGTCAGCTTGGCGACCTTGGTCTTGTGCGGCTCGCCGGAGCCCTTGTCCACACCCGCGGCCTTGAGGATCAGGCGGGCGGCCGGCGGAGTCTTCGTGACGAAGGTGAAGGAACGGTCCTCGTAGACCGTGATCTCCACCGGCACGACCATGCCACGCTGCGACTCGGTCGCGGCGTTGTAGGCCTTGCAGAACTCCATGATGTTGACGCCGTGCTGACCCAGCGCGGGACCGACCGGCGGAGCCGGGTTGGCCGCACCGGCCTGGATCTGGAGCTTGATAAGCCCCGTGACCTTCTTCTTCTTGGGAGGCATTGCTCTCTCCGGGTCCTAGTGAGAGTTTTCCAGCCGCCACCCGGTCATCCGGATGGAGGCATACCGCACCACGATAACGGGTATCGGTGCGGGGCTTAAAACCGAGCAGGTCAGACCGCCCTTCAAGGGCCGGTCTGACCTGTCCGAAGCTTTCGCCCAGAAGCTGTGATCAGTTCTTCTGGATCTGGTCGAAGCTCAGCTCGACCGGGGTCTCGCGGCCGAAGATCTCGACGAGGCCCTTGACCTTCTTCGAGTCCGGGTTGATCTCGTTGATCGTCGCCTGGAGCGTGGCGAACGGGCCGTCGGTGACGGTGACCGAGTCGCCGACCTCGAAGTCCAGGACCTCGATGGTGCGCTTGACGGCGGGCGCCGGCAGGCCGGCGGCCTCGGCGGCGGCCTTGTCGGCCTTCTCCTTGGCCTCCGGGGCGAGCATCTTGACGATCTCGTCCAGGGTCAGCGGGTACGGGTCGTACGCGTTGCCCACGAAGCCGGTGACACCGGGGGTGTTGCGGACGACGCCCCAGGACTCGTTCGTCAGGTCCATCCGGACGAGCACGTAGCCGGGCAGCTTGTTCTGCCGGACGTTCTTGCGCTCGCCGTTCTTGATCTGGACGATCTCTTCCTCGGGCACCTCGGCCTGGTAGATGAACTCCTCGACGTTCAGCGAGACGGCGCGCTGCTCCAGGTTGGCCTTCACGCGCTTCTCGTAGCCCGCGTAGGTGTGGATCACGTACCACTCGCCCGGGAGCAGTCGGAGCTCGTCGCGGAGGGCCTCGATCGGGTCGACGGGCTCGGCCGGAGCGGCCTCCTCCTCGACCTCGAGCTCCTCGGCCTCGGCCTCGACGGCCTCGACCTCGTCGGTCTCGTCGGCGTCGCCGGCCTCGAAGGCGTCGGCAGCCTCGTCGGCGTCCTCGTCCTCGTCGTCCTCGACGTGCAGCGCGGCCTCCTCGGCGGCGTCGCCGGCCTCGGTGTCCGCGAACTCGGCCTCGTCAGGGTCCACAGCGTCCGCGCCCTCGACGATGTCGAGCTCGTCCTCGACGGACTCGACGGAGTCGTGGCTCACGTTCAGGTTCGGGTCAGACACGGTGGCTGCTTCTTCCTGGATACAAAGAGGGGTGGAACATGCGAAAACGGGCGGTCGCCTCATCAAGGCGCCGCCCTCCGCGGGGATCAGCCGAAGACGTACTTGATGGCTTCCTGGAACCCATAGTCAATCACGGTAACCAGGGCAATCATGATGACAACGAAGACAATCACCACAGTGGTGTACGTCGTCAGCTGGCTGCGAGTCGGCCAGACGACCTTGCGGAGTTCCGCAACGATCTGGCGGTAGAAGAGCGCGAGGCGGCCCAGAGGGCCCTTCTTGCCGCGCTTGCCGCCCTTGCGGGCCTTCTTCTCGCGGGTCTCGTCCTCGGCGTCAGGCATGTCGATGGAGCCAAGGGCGTCCGTCACGTCTCTCACCTGAATCCGGGTCATGGCCGTGCCGCGCCCGGTTGAGCCGCACGGCGTTCATCGAAGTACGTACCTGCGCACACATCCGGTAAGGAGTGTGGAGCAGGGCCGGAGGGACTCGAACCCCCAACCCCTGGTTTTGGAGACCAGTGCTCTACCAATTGAGCTACGACCCTTTGCTGCGTCCCCCAACCTACAGCATCCGAGCGGGTGCGGGGTGTGCCCGCGTCCCGGATCTGCGGCTGGTGAGGACCAACGACAGGTGAGTGTACGTGGTCTTGGTCCCCGCGTCGAACAGAAAGGACCGGACGGGTGCCGTCCGCTCCCTGAAACGGTGTGCCGGGGTCGTATGAGGTCTGGGACGATTGGCCGCATGACCTCTGCAACGCCTCCCACCGAGCGCCGGGTGTCTGCCCGCATCGGCGCCATCTCCGAGTCCGCCACCCTCGCCGTCGACGCCAAGGCCAAGGCCCTCAAGGCCGCCGGGCGACCGGTCATCGGCTTCGGTGCCGGCGAGCCCGACTTCCCGACCCCCGACTACATCGTCGAGGCCGCGGTGGAGGCCTGCCGCGACCCGAAGTTCCACCGCTACACGCCGGCCGGCGGTCTGCCGGAGCTGAAGAAGGCCATCGCGGAGAAGACGCTCCGCGACTCCGGCTACGAGGTCGACGCCTCCCAGGTGCTGGTGACCAACGGCGGCAAGCAGGCGATCTACAACGCCTTCGCCGCGATCCTGGACCCGGGTGACGAGGTCATCGTCCCGGCCCCGTACTGGACCACCTACCCGGAGTCGATCCAGCTCGCCGGCGGTGTCCCGGTCGAGGTCGTCGCCGACGAGACCACCGGCTACCGCGTCTCCGTCGAGCAGCTGGAGGCCGCGCGCACCGAGCGCACCAAGGTCGTCCTGTTCGTCTCCCCCTCGAACCCGACCGGTGCGGTCTACAGCGAGGAGGACGCGAAGGCGATCGGCGAGTGGGCCGCCGAGCACGGCCTGTGGGTCCTCACCGACGAGATCTACGAGCACCTGGTCTACGGCGACGCGACGTTCACCTCGCTGCCGGTGCTGGTCCCCGCCCTGCGCGACAAGTGCATCATCGTCAACGGCGTCGCCAAGACGTACGCCATGACGGGCTGGCGCGTCGGGTGGGTCATCGGCCCCCAGGACGTCATCAAGGCCGCGACCAACCTGCAGTCGCACGCCACGTCCAACGTCTCCAACGTCGCGCAGATCGCCGCGCTGGCCGCCGTCTCGGGCAACCTGGACGCCGTCGCGGAGATGCGGAAGTCCTTCGACCGCCGCCGCCAGACCATGGTCCGGATGCTGAACGAGATCGACGGCGTGGTCTGCCCGACGCCCGAGGGCGCCTTCTACGCGTACCCGTCGGTGAAGGGCCTGCTGGGCAAGGAGATCCGCGGCAAGCGCCCGCAGACCTCCGTCGAGCTCGCCGCGCTGATCCTCGACGAGGCCGAGGTTGCGGTCGTCCCGGGCGAGGCCTTCGGTACGCCGGGCTACCTGCGCCTGTCGTACGCACTGGGCGACGAGGACCTCGTAGAGGGCGTCTCGCGCATCCAGAAGCTCCTCGCCGAGGCCAAGGCCTAGACGAGTAAGTCCGAAGTCTTCGCGCGCATGAAGCGAGGGTCTCGTTGGTTCGTGTGTGACGACAAACCTGGAGACCCTCGCGACAGCACT
>NZ_JBIVZG010000006.1:0-271291 GCF_044759445.1 Streptomyces sp. NPDC101118
TTTGGCACGCTGTTGAGTTCTCAAGGTGCGGTCGCTTCCTTTGTTCCCGTTTCCGGGCCCTCCGGGCGCTTCCTTCGTTTCCGACTCTATCAGATGTTTTCCACCGGGTTTTTCCGGCTTCGCGATCCGATAAAGGAGTCGGGGTGTGCTCCTACCGTGGAATTCGAATTCCATCTGGGAGCGAGAGAGATATTAGACCGTCGCGGTCGAACTGTCCAGTTCGAGGCAACCGTTCGAATCTACCTCCCCACGCGGACCGTGTCAACGGTCTTTGCGGGACGAAGAGGAGACTAGCAGCTCAACGGGCTTGTACGCACATCAGGCCGCGACGGGCAGTGATGAGCTCTGGTCAGCGGCCTGCAGGTCACCCGTCTCGCCCGCCTTCGCGGCCCGTCCGCCCAGCACCCACACGTAGACCAGGAACAGGGCCTCGGCCAGGACGCCGATGCCGATGCGGGCCCAGGTCGGCAGGCCGGAGGGGGTGACGAAGGCTTCGATGATCCCGGACAGGAACAGCACCACCGCCAGGCCCATGGCCATGCCCAGGGCCGCGCGGCCCTGCTCGGCCAGGGCCACCCGCCGGGTGCGGGGGCCCGGGTCGATGACCGTCCAGCCGAGGCGGAGGCCCGTACCCGCGGCGACGAACACGGCCGTCAGCTCCAGCAGGCCGTGCGGGAGCAGCAGGCCGAGGAGCGTGTCCAGGCGGCCGGCCGAACCCATCAGACCGATCGCGACGCCGAGGTTGAGCATGTTCTGGAAGAGGATCCAGAGCACCGGGAGGCCCAGGAAGGCGCCCAGGACCAGGCACATGGCGGCGGCCCTGGCGTTGTTCGTCCACACCTGGGCGGCGAAGGAGGTCGCCGGGTGGCTGGAGTAGTACGTCTCGTAGGCACCGCCCGGCTTGGTCATCTCCCGCAGCTCCGTCGGGGCGCCGATGGCGGCCTGAACCTCGGGGTGCGCCGCGATCCACCAGCCGATCAGCGCGCCGAGGGCGATCGAGAGCAGCGCCGTGGGCACCCACCAGCGGCGGCTGCGGTACACGGCGGCCGGGAAGCCCTCGGTGAAGAAGCGGGCGGCGTCGCGCCAGGTGGCGCGGCGGGTGCCGGTGACCGTGGCGCGGGCGCGCGCGACGAGCTGGGTCAGGCGTCCGGTGAGCATCGGGTCCGGCGCGCTGGACTGGATCAGGGAGAGGTGGGTGGCCGTGCGCTGGTAGAGCGCGATGAGTTCGTCGGCCTCGGCGCCGGTCAGCTTCCGGCCGCGGCGGAGCAGTTGCTCAAGACGGTGCCATTCGGCCTGGTGGGCGGTGACGAAGACGTCGAGGTCCATCCGGCTGCTGCTCCCCGCTGCGGTCCGTTGTTCTTCGCGTACCGCCCCGGGTGCTGACCGTACGAACGTCAGCTTGGCAGACTTGTCGACCAAGGGGCACGGCTTGGAGGGTGGGCATCGGTGAGCGATCTGGTGACGGGCGACGCGGTCGTCCTCGGACTTCGGCCCGCGCGGCTGCCGAGCCGGGCTCTGGCCATCGTGATCGACCTTGCGGTGCAGTGGGCGGTGTTCCTGGTCGTGACGACGGGCGTGGTGGCCGCGACCTCCTCGCTCGACGAGGCGGCGCAGATGGCGATCTCGATCGCGCTGTTCCTGCTCGTGCTGGTCGGGGTCCCGATCGCGGTGGAGACGCTGAGCCGGGGCCGGTCCCTGGGAAAGCTGGTCTGCGGACTGCGGGTGGTGCGGGACGACGGCGGGCCGATCCGGTTCCGGCACGCGCTCGTGCGCGGGGCGATGGGCGTGGTCGAGCTGCTGATGACCTTCGGGGTGGTGGCGATCATCGCGTCGCTGGTCTCGGCACGGGGCCGGCGGGTCGGGGACGTGTTCGCGGGGACGCTGGTGGTGCGCGAGCGGGTGCCGGGCGCGCGGGCGGCGTACGTACCGCCTCCGCCGCCTTGGCTGGCCGGGCGGTTCACGCAGCTGGACCTCTCGGCCGTGCCGGAGGGGCTGTGGCTGGCGATCCGCCAGTACCTGACGCGGATGAACCAGCTGGATCCGCACGTCAGCGCTTCGATGGCGGCGCGGCTCGGTGACGACCTCGTGGCGTGTACGGGTACTCCCGCGCCTCCCGGGGTGCCGGCGGCGGCCTACCTGGCGGCCGTGGTGCACGAGCGCCGCGAGCGGGACGCGCGGCGTGCCTTCGGGGACGGCGGCGTGGGGCAGGTGACTCCGGGCCCGCACGTGCCGGGGGCGGGTGCGCCGTACGCGGCGCCGGTCGCCCAGGCGCCGGGGCCGTTCGCGGCGCCTGGGGTCCAGGCGCCGCCCGCGCCGTACGGCCCGCCTGCTTCGTACGGCCCGCCCGCGCCTTACGGCCCGCCTGCTTCGTACGCGCCCCCGGGCGGGGTGGTGCCTCCGGTGGTGTCGCAGGCTCCGGCCGTGTCCGCCGCTCCCCCGGCCGAGGCGTCCGCGCCCGAGCGGCCCGCCACCGGGTTCGCGCCGCCGGCCTAGTCGGGCGGGAACTGCGAGGGCGGGGTTTCGAGGTCCTCCAGCTCGATGCCGGGTGCGGAGAGGACCACGTCGCCGGCGATGTGCACGGTGTGCTGCTCGCCCGTGTCCAGCTCGCTGACCTGGTACTCGTCCACCATGAGCGGCCCGCTGTCGGTGGTGTGCGCCTCGCTGCGGAGCAGGGCCCATGCCTGGTCCAGGGTGCGGGGGGCGAGGACGGGGTCGGTGAAGGCGACGAGGCGTACGCGCTTCGCCGGGTCGCCGGGAGCGAGGCGCAGCAGGCGGGCGGTGGCCACGAGGAAGGCCGGGGAGGTGCCGGTGAAGGCGTGGGCGGGGACGTTGCCCTCGGTCGCCTCGGTGCCGGTGGGGTCGGTGCGTACCCAGGTGACGCCTTCGAGGGCGGCGCCGCGGACCTGCCAGCTCGCGGCGTGGAGTTCGAGGCGGATGGGGCGGCCGAGGGCGTCGATGGTCAGGTCGACGGAGCCGCGGTGGTCCCCGGAGGGGCTGGTGAGCTGGGAGACGTAGCGCCAGCCTGAGGAGCCGGGCGCGCAGTGGAAGTGCTCTTCGCCGAGGGGGGTGTGGTCGTGCGGGTCGTGCAGCGAATAACGGCCGCGGGGCATGGGTTGGCCTCAGAACTCTCGGGGTGGGGCTCCGGATACGGGGCAGGCCCCCGGCACGGGGTGCGGGGGGCCTGCCTGTTGTGCTGGGTGCTGCGGGGCCGGTCCGGTACGGCGTACCGGGGCCGGCTCAGTAGCGGTAGTGGTCCGGCTTGTACGGGCCCTCGACCTTGACACCGATGTAGTCGGCCTGCTCCTGGCGGAGGGTCGTGAGCTTCACGCCCAGGGCGTCGAGGTGCAGGCGGGCGACCTTCTCGTCGAGGTGCTTCGGGAGCACGTAGACGTCGGTCGGGTACTCGTTCGGCTTGGTGAAGAGCTCGATCTGGGCCAGGGTCTGGTCCGCGAAGGAGTTCGACATCACGAACGACGGGTGGCCGGTCGCGTTGCCCAGGTTGAGGAGGCGGCCCTCGGACAGGACGATGAGGACCTTGCCGTCCGGGAAGGTCCAGGTGTGGACCTGCGGCTTGACCTCGTCCTTCACGATGCCGTCGACCTTGGCGAGGCCGGCCATGTCGATCTCGTTGTCGAAGTGGCCGATGTTGCCCACGATCGCCTGGTGCTTCATCTTGGCCATGTCCGAGGCCATGATGATGTCCTTGTTGCCCGTGGTCGTGATGAAGATGTCGGCCGTCTCGACGACCTCGTCCAGCGTCGTGACCTGGTAGCCGTCCATCGCCGCCTGCAGCGCGCAGATCGGGTCGATCTCGGTGATGACGACGCGGGCGCCCTGGCCGCGGAGGGACTCGGCGCAGCCCTTGCCGACGTCGCCGTAGCCGCAGACGACCGCGACCTTGCCGCCGATGAGGACGTCGGTGGCGCGGTTGATGCCGTCGATGAGCGAGTGGCGGCAGCCGTACTTGTTGTCGAACTTCGACTTGGTGACGGCGTCGTTCACGTTGATCGCCGGGAAGAGCAGGGTGCCCTCGGCCATCATCTCGTACAGGCGGTGGACGCCCGTGGTGGTCTCCTCGGTGACGCCGCGGATCTCGGAGGCCAGCTGCGTCCACTTCTGCGGGGACTCCGCGAGGGTGCGGTTCAGCAGCGTGAGGATGTGGCCGTACTCCTCGGAGTCCGCCGTGGACGGGTCCGGGGCCTGGCCGGCCTTCTCGAACTCGACGCCCTTGTGGACCAGGAGGGTGGCGTCACCGCCGTCGTCCAGGATCATGTTCGGGCCGCCGGTGGGGGTGTTCGGCCAGGTCAGCGCCTGCTCCGTGCACCACCAGTACTCCTCCAGCGTCTCGCCCTTCCAGGCGAAGACCGGGACGCCCTGCGGGCTGTCCGGGGTGCCGTTCGGGCCGACGGCGATGGCGGCGGCCGCGTGGTCCTGGGTGGAGAAGATGTTGCAGGAGGCCCAGCGGACCTCGGCGCCGAGGGCGACCAGGGTCTCGATCAGGACGGCGGTCTGCACGGTCATGTGCAGCGAGCCGGTGATGCGGGCGCCCGCCAGGGGCTGCGCGGCGGCGTACTCCTTGCGGATCGACATCAGGCCGGGCATCTCGTGCTCGGCGAGCGTGATCTCCTTGCGGCCGAACGCCGCGAGGGAGAGGTCGGCGACCTTGAAGTCCATGCGTGCTGCTCCTCAGGTTGGAGAGGGTGGGTACGGCTGAGCCGTGCACCTCGGGGGCGCACCAGCGCAGTCCGTCGGAGGTCCTCTCTCCCCTCGGCCGATCACGAGGATCGCCCGACCCGCCATCAGCAGCGACGTCTGACACCGCTTACGAATCTACACCGATCGGCCCAGCGCGCCCCAGCCGACCGGGCGACACGTCGCCGTGCGACTTCAGGCCTTCCGGCGTGCCGGTTTCGGGCCTTTCGGACTTTTGATCCGCCCCTTAGGCGGGGGAGGATGCTGGGTGGACCGCGCCGCTCGCGCGGTCGCGCAGCACCACCACGCGGCGTGAGGAGATTCCATTGACCAGTCCGGCCGGCCCTTCCGGGGGAGGGCAGAAGCGCCTGAAGCTGCTCGCCGTCACCGCGTGCCCCACCGGGATCGCCCACACGTACATGGCGGCGGAGAAGCTCCAGCAGGCCGCCGACCGCCTGGGCGTCGACATGAAGGTGGAGACGCAGGGCTCCATCGGCGCCGAGAACGTGCTCTCTGACAACGATGTCAGAGAGGCGGACGGCGTCATCATCGCCGCCGACAAGGAAGTGGACCGCGACCGCTTCGCCGGCAAGCGGGTCCTGTCGGCCGGGGTCGCCGACGGCATCCACCGGCCGGAGGAGCTGATCGCGCGGGTGCAGGGCGCGCCGGTCCAGGCGGAGGGCTCGGCCGGGGCGGCCGGCGGGGGCGGCGGCCGGGAGCGCAGCGCCGCGTACAAGGCGCTGATGAACGGCGTCTCGCACATGATCCCGTTCGTCGTGGTGGGCGGTCTGCTGCTGGCGGTCTCCATCGCGCTGGGCGGCCACACCACGTCGAAGGGCATCGTCTTCGACGAGGGCTCCTTCTGGTTCTACGTGAACGCCCTCGGCGGTCTCGGCTTCAAGCTGATGCTGCCGATCTTCTCCGGGTACATCGCGTACGCCCTCGGCGACCGGCCCGCCCTCGTGCCCGGCATGATCGGCGGCTTCCTGGCCGCCGACGCGGTGAACATCTACGGGGCGGAGGCGAACGCGGGCTTCCTCGGCGCCATCGCGACCGGTTTCCTGGCCGGCTACCTCGTGGTCTGGATCAAGAAGGTCAAGGTTCCCCGGTTCGTCCAGCCGATCATGCCGATCATCGTGATCCCGATCCTGTCGACGCTGACCCTCGGCCTGCTCTACGTCTACGTCATCGGCCGGCCCATCTCCTGGGTGTTCGTGCACCTGACCGACTGGCTCAACGGCATGACGGGCTCCAGCGCGGTCGTGCTGGGCGCCATCATCGGCCTGATGATCTCCTTCGACATGGGCGGCCCGGTCAACAAGACGGCCTTCCTGGTCGCGGTGGGTCTCATCGGCACCAACAACGCCGTGATGGGCATGGCCGCCGCGGCGATCCCCGTGATGCCGCTCGGGCAGGGCCTGGCCACGCTGCTGCGCCGCAGGCTCTACTCGGACCAGGAGCGCGAGACCGGCATCGCGGCGCTGTTCATGGGCTTCTTCGGCATCTCGGAGGGCGCCATCCCGTTCGCCGCGGCGCGGCCGGCCCAGGTGATCCCGGCGAACATGCTCGGCGGTGCGGTGGCCGGTGCGCTCGCGGGTCTCGCCGGGGTCGAGGACTCCGTGCCGCACGGCGGTCCGGTCGTCGCGCTCTTCGGCGCGGTCAGCGGGGTCGCGATGTTCTTCGTGGCCATCGCCGCGGGTACGGTCGTCACCGCGCTGGCCACCAACGCGCTGATCGACCTCAAGCGCCGCCGGGAGGGCACGGCCGCTGCGGTTCCGGTCGTCTCCCCCGCCCCCGGGCCGGCGCCGGCCGGCGCGGGCGTGGGCGTGGGCGCCGGTCCGGCCGTCGGGGCCGGCACGGTCACCGCGACCGCCACCGCCGCCCCGGCGGGTGCGCCCGCCGCTGCCGCCGTGGACACCAGGCCCGAGGTGCTCTCCGGCTACCTGACCGAGCGGACCGTCAGGACGGAGCTGGCCGCGGACTCCAAGGAGGCCGCGATCCGGGAGATGGCCGAGATGCTGGCGGCCACGGGCAACGTCCGGGACGTCGACGAGCTGGTGCGGGTGGCGCTGGCCCGCGAGGCCCAGGGCACCACGGGCCTGGGCGAGTCCATCGCCATCCCGCACGCCAAGACCGACGCGGTGAGCCGGCCGACGGTGGGCTTCGCCCGGTCCGCCGAGGGCATCGAGTGGGGTGCCCTGGACGGTACGCGGGCCCGGCTGGTCTTCATGATCTCCGTACCGGAGGCGGCCGCCGGGGACGAGCACCTGCGGATCCTGGCCCTGCTGTCGCGCAAGCTGATGGACGCGGACTTCCGGGAGCGGCTCGGGACCGCGCCGGACGAGCCCGCGGTCCTCGACGTGCTGCGCGAGATCCGGTAGCCACGCGCGAAACGCCCACCGGGCCCCGTACCGCCCAGGTACGGGGCCCGGCCGCTTACCGGACCCGCGGGTTCCGTACGATCCCGGCACGCTGATCCACTTCAGGGAGGGGACGTCGTGAACACGGGGCGGAGGCCGGGCCGGAGGCTCGGGATCGCGGGGGTCGCGCTGCTGCTGGCCGGGGTGCTGCTGGTGGGCGGGGCCGGGGCCGGAGCGCTGGTGGCCGGGCAGGAGCTCGTCGTCAAGAAGTACGACATCTCCAGCGACAGCATGCGGCCGACGCTGGAGCCGGGCGAGGTGCAATGGTTCGCCATGGGCGGTGCCGAGCAGCAGCCGGTCCGGCGCGGGGACGTCGTGCTCGTCGAGACGGACTGGGTGCCGGACGCACCGATCGCGAAGCGGGTGGTCGCCGTGGGCGGCGACCGGATCGCGTACGACGGGCGCGGCGGGGCGCTGACGCTCAACGGGCGGCCGCTGGACGAGCCGTACCTCATGGACCCCGAGGTGGCGGCGACCGTGTCCTTCGACGTGACCGTGCCGGAGGGGCGGGTCTTCCTGATGGGCGACAACCGGGGCAACTCCTACGACTCGTCCATGCACCTGGACGACGAGGGCCGGGGCAGCGTGCCGCTGGCGGCGGTGAAGGGCAAGGCGGTCGACCGGCCGACCGGGGTGATCGTGGCGGGCGGCCTGATGGTCCTGGGCGTGGTCGTCGCGCTCGTCGGCGGCGGGCTGGGGACCGCGGCGCTCGTGCTGCGCCGGCGGGCGGCCCGACAGGTGCCGGACGTGCCCGTCTGGGTGGGCCCCTGAGGATCGCGGGGGAAACGGCCGGGGCCCCCGCGGGCGGAAGTCGCCTGCGGGGGCCCCGGTCTGCCGGACGGCGGTGCTACTGGGCGGCCGCGGCCCGCTCCTGGTAGATGTCCGGCTCCAGGTAGATGACGCGGGCGATCGGCACGGCCGCCCGGATCCGCTCCTCCGCGGCGTTGATGGCGTCGGCGACCTCGGCGGCGGTTTCGTCGTGCTTGACCGCGATCTTGGCGGCGACCAGCAGCTCCTCCGGGCCGAGGTGGAGCGTGCGCATGTGGATGAGTCGGGTGACGGTGTCGCCGTCGACCATCGCGGCCTTGATCTTCTCGACGTCCTCGACGCCGGCGGCCTCGCCGAGCAGCAGCGACTTGGTCTCGGCGGCCAGGATGATCGCGATGACGATCAGCAGGACGCCGATGCAGAGCGTGCCGATGCCGTCCCAGACGCCGTTGCCGGTGAGCAGTGCGAGTCCGACGCCGCCGAGGGCGAGGACCAGACCGACCAGGGCGCCGAGGTCCTCCAGGAGAACGACGGGCAGCTCGGGCGCCTTGGCGCGGCGGACGAACTGGATCCAGGTCAGGCCGCCGCGCAGCTCGTTCGACTCCTTGATCGCGGTGCGGAAGGAGAAGCTCTCCGCGATGATCGCGAAGACGAGCACGCCGATCGGCCAGTACCACTGCTCGATCTCGTGCGGGTCCTTGATCTTCTCGTAGCCCTCGTAGATGGCGAACATGCCACCGACCGAGAACAGCACGATGGAGACGAGGAAGGCGTAGATGTAGCGCTCGCGCCCGTAGCCGAAGGGGTGCTGCGGCGTCGCTTCCCGCTGGGCCTTCTTGCCGCCGAGCAGCAGCAGGCCCTGGTTGCCGGAGTCGGCGAGCGAGTGGACGCTTTCCGCGAGCATCGACGACGAGCCGCTGAAGATGAATGCCACGAACTTGGCTGCGGCGATGGCGAGGTTGGCGGCGAGGGCCGCCACGATCGCCTTGGTTCCGCCTGACGCGCTCATGGGTGCAGGGTGTCCCTTCTCCGACCGGTGATTCGGCCGCACATTGTTGCAGCAGTCGGGAGGAACGCCACGTCAGACCACCACGGTGGCCCGGAAGACCGTGCCCGTACCGGACAATTCGGCTTTTTCGCCCGCCGGTACGAAGACCGAGCGGCCCGGGCCCAGCACCTCCTCCGCCGACTCCCCGCGGACCACGGGCGCGCCGGCCGTGCAGAGCAGGATCTGCGGGGTGACGGCCGGGAGTTGGCGGGGCGCGGAGCCGGGGGCGAGGACCAGGCGCGAGAGGCGGAACTCGTCGATGGGGGTGTCGTACACCTCCTCGCCGTTGCCCTCCGGGCGCAGTACGGCCGGGTCGCCGGCCTCGAAGCGCGTGACCCGCAGCAGTTCGGGGACGTCGACGTGCTTGGGCGTGAGTCCGCAGCGGAGCACGTTGTCGGAGTTGGCCATCAGCTCGACGCCCATCCCGTCGAGGTACGCGTGCGGGATGCCGGCGCCGAGGAACATCGCCTCGCCGGGCTGGAGCCGCACGTGGTTGAGCAGCATGGCGGCGATGACGCCCGGGTCGCCGGGGTAGTGGTGGGCGAGCTTGGCGTACGGGGCGTACTCGCCGCCCAGGCGTTCCACGGCGGCGCTCGCCTCGGCGACGGTGTGGGCCATCTCGGCGCGGTCCGCGGTGAGGACGGCGGTGAGGACCTCGCGCAGGGCGGCGTCCTCGGGGTGGGCGTGGAGCAGGTCGACGTACGGCTTGAGCGAGTCGACCTCCAGCGCGGCGAACAGGTCGGCGGTCCTGAGCGGGTCGCGGAAGCCGCACAGACCGTCGAAGGGCGTGAGCGCGCAGACGAGTTCGGGCTTGTGGTTGGCGTCCTTGTAGTTCCGGTGCGGGGCGTCGAGGGGGACGCCGCGCCGTTCCTCCTCCGCGAACCCCTCGCGGGCCTGGGTGAGGTCGGGGTGGACCTGGAGGGAGAGGGGCGCGCCCGCGGCGAGCACCTTGAAGAGGAAGGGCAGCCGGGGGCCGAACCTGGCGACGGCCTCGGCGCCGAGCTCCCGCTCGGGGTCGGCGGCGATCAGCTCCGAGAGGGCCGTCTCGCCCCGGCCGCGGTCCACCCGTGAGGGGGCACCGGGGTGGGCGCCCATCCACAGCTCGGCCTGGGGCTCTCCCGTCGGCGTGACGCCGAGCAGTTCCGGGATGGCTGTCGGGGAACCCCAGGCGTAG
The DNA here is from genome assembly GCF_044759445.1 of Streptomyces sp. NPDC101118. NCBI lineage: Bacteria > Bacillati > Actinomycetota > Actinomycetes > Kitasatosporales > Streptomycetaceae > Streptomyces > Streptomyces sp. NPDC101118. Next base: position 10,103 of record NZ_JBIVZG010000006.1, read on the forward strand.
GGGCGGACGGTGTTCGAGAGGCGGTCCATCGGTCGTCTTCCTGGGAGGAGGAGCCGGGGCGGGCCACCGGGCCTGGCCTCGCGGGCCGGGATCCGGTCAGGCCGGTCCCCCGGTCGGGTACGTCCGCTCATGCGCGGCTGCGCCCGTCATGAACGTCCCCCTGAGGCCAGCGCCAGGTAGGCGGTGGCGAAGTCCGTGACGGCGAGGAGTTCGGCGAGCGTCTCCAGCTCGCCGCCCTCCTCCGGTTCGAGCTCGCTCACGGCCGTGTCGTGGCTGAGGGCGAGCTCGCGTGCGGCGGGTGCGGCGGTGAGTCCGCCGCCCGGCCGGTCACGCAGCAGGACGACCCGGGCGTGCAGAGCCTGTTGCTCCTCGACCCGGTCACGGAAGAAGTCTTCGGGATCCGCGCCGGCGGCGAATGCTCCGGAGAGCAGCACGCCGTGCGCGGGGAGGGCCATGGGCAGTTCGGCGACCAGCGCCGGGCGGCCGGCGAGTTCGGCGAGCACGGCGGCGAAGCGGCGGCCCGCGGGGCCGGCGGCCGCGCCCTCGGTCCAGATGAGCGGCAGGGAGTCGGCCAGCTCGGCGGCCAGGGTCTTGGCCGGGTTGGAGTACGTGGCGATGGCGGGCCCGCAGCGCTCCGCGGTGTGGTCGAGGCGGTCGGCGACCTTCTGGAGCTCCTCGGGGGCGGCGGAGATCAGGCCGACCTTGTCGAGGAGGACGAGCAGCGGGGTCAGCAGGGCCCAGAGCGCGCCGGGACTGGCGGAGGCGCTGTCGTCGTACTCCTGGTACGGGGCCTTGGCCATCGGGACGACGAGCCCGTGGGCGGCACCGACGGCCTCGCTGAGCGGCGAGCGCTCGGGGGCGACGGCCACGACGGTGCAGCCGCGCCGGTAGGCCTGCTCCGCGAGGACGGAGAGGCCGGGCTCGGAGCCGTCGGTGGTGGCGATGAGCAGCAGGTCGACCGACCCGGCCCAGCCGGGCAGCGTCCAGCGCAGCGCCCCGGCGGCCGGGGCCACTCCGGTGGGGTGCAGGCGGGTCACGGGCGCGGATGCGCCCGCGAGGGCGGTCAGCAGGTCCGCGACGCCCGTGGCCGCGGTGCCGGGGCCGGCGATGAGGACCGCCCGGGGGCGGCCGTCGGGCCGGAGGTCGGCCAGGCCCGCCTCGGTGGCGTGCCGGGCCGCGGTGCGGACCCGCGCCCCGGCTTCGGCGGCGCCGCGGAGCAGTCCGCGGCGGTCGGCCCTGCCGAGGGCCTCAGGGGCGTCGAGCAGGGACTCGTCCAGCATGGGGGCCTCCCACGTCCGTCGGGGCTACGGCACCGGTCAGGGGTCAGGCGGGGCGGCGGGCCTCGTCCACGAGCAGGACGGGGATGCCGTCGCGTACGGGGTAGGCCAGGCCGCAGTCCGTGCCGGTGCAGGTCAGCTCGGGGGTGTCGGCGGCCGACTCGTCCCGCAGCGGCGCGTGGCACGCGGGGCAGGCGAGGATCTCCAGGAGGCCGGCTTCGAGCGGCATGGGGTGTCCCTTTCGAACATGCGGTTTGGGCCAGGTCAGCGTACCGCCGGACGCGGCCGGGTGCGGCTCGGCGGGGTCCGTGCGGGGGGCGGCTCGGGGGGCGGTGCGGAGGGGGGCGGCGCGGGGGCCGGCTCGGGGGCCGGCCGTGCTCGGTGCGGTGCGGGGCCGGTCACGGGTGGTGTCCGGCCCCGTGACGGCGTCACGCGCGGACGAGCGCCAGCACCTCGTCGCGGACGCGGGCGAGGGTGTCCGCGTCCCGGGCCTCGACGTTCAGGCGGAGCAGCGGCTCGGTGTTGGACGGGCGCAGGTTGAACCACCAGTCGGCGGTGGAGACCGTCAGGCCGTCCAGCTCGTCGACGGTGGCGTCCGGCAGGTCCGCGAAGGCGGCCTTCACGGCGGCCGTGCGGGCCGTCTGGTCGGCGACGGTGGAGTTGATCTCGCCGGAGCCGACGTAGCGGTCGTACGCGGCCACCAGGCCGGACAGGGGCCCGTCCTGGCCCCCGAGGGCGGCCAGTACGTGCAGCGCGGCGAGCATGCCCGTGTCGGCGTTCCAGAAGTCCTTGAAGTAGTAGTGCGCCGAGTGCTCGCCGCCGAAGATCGCGCCGGTGCGGGCCATCTCCTCCTTGATGAAGGAGTGGCCGACCCGGGTGCGGACCGGGGTGCCGCCGTGCTCGCGCACGACCTCCGGGACGGACCAGGAGGTGATCAGGTTGTGGATGACCGTGCCGGAGCCGCCGTGGCGGGCCAGTTCGCGGGCCGCGACGAGCGCGGTGATCGCGGACGGGGAGACGCCCTCGCCGCGCTCGTCCACGACGAAGCAGCGGTCGGCGTCGCCGTCGAAGGCGAGGCCGAGGTCGGCGCCCTCGGCGAGGACGCGCGCCTGGAGGTCGACGATGTTCTTCGGGTCGAGGGGGTTGGCCTCGTGGTTGGGGAAGGTGCCGTCCAGCTCGAAGTACATCGGCACGACGTCCAGCGGGAGGCCCGCGAAGACGGTCGGCACGGTGTGGCCGCCCATGCCGTTGCCCGCGTCGACGACCACCTTGAGGGGCCGGATCGAGCCGAGGTCCACCAGGGACTTCAGGTGTGCGGCGTAGTCGTCGAGGGTGTCGCGGCGGGTGATCCCGCCGGTCGTGGCGGCGGGTTCGGGGGCGCCGCCGTCCAGCCAGCCCTCGACCAGTTCGCGGATCTCGGTCAGGCCGGTGTCCTGGCCGACCGGGGCCGCGCCGGCCCGGCACATCTTGATGCCGTTGTACTGGGCGGGGTTGTGGGAGGCGGTGAACATCGCGCCGGGCAGGTCCAGTTGGCCCGAGGCGAAGTACAGCTGGTCCGTGGAGCACAGGCCGATCTCGGTGACGTCCGCGCCCTGGGCCGCCGCACCGCGGGCGAACGCGCCCGACAGTTCGGGCGAGGAGGGCCGCATGTCGTGGCCGACGACGATCGCCGTGGCGCCGGTGACGCGGACGAACGCGGCGCCGAACAGCTCGGCGAGCGATGCGTCCCACTGGTCGGGGACGACCCCGCGTACGTCGTACGCCTTGACGATCTGCGACAGATCAGCAGCCACGGCCTGCCCTCCTGAGCTCCTGGGTGGTCCGCCCCAACCTACCCGCAGGAGATGGATGCGAACTGTGGGGTGGCCGTCGGAGTCCCGTCGGTTTCGAGCCGATCCCCCGGGAGGGGGAGCCCGACCGGGTCGGGTACCGGAGCCGGCCCGCGTCAGGAGTCGGGCGAGCGCAGGACGCGCAGGTGGCCGCGGCGGGTCTCGGAGACCACGCCCTGGCCGGAACCGCCGCCCGCCTCGGCCGCCCGCTCGTGCGGACGGGCCGCCTCGCGCACGGCGTTGGCGAGCGCTTCGAGGTCGTCGCCGCTGGGGCGGGAGGGCGCGGAACCGTCGGAGAGGCGTACGACCTCCCAGCCGCGCGGCGCGGTCAGCCGCTCGGAGTGCTCGGCGCACAGGTCGTAACAGTGGGGTTCGGCGTACGTGGCGAGCGGGCCGAGGACTGCGGTCGAATCGGCGTAGACGTACGTCAGTGTTGCGACGGCAGGGCGGCCGCACGCGGTGCGCGAACAGCGACGTACAGGGCTCACGACGTTGGACGGTACCGCACTCTTGACCGGGCCGCGACGACTCTCCCCCAGCTCACTCCCCCGTGTCGTGGCGTGATCTCGGCCATACCGGCTCCGGCGGCAACTGGCCTGACCTGCACGGTGCGGTGGCCGGGAGGCGACCTCCGGCGCGGATCGCGGTAACCACTCGGTACGAATCCCATCAATCAGGGCGAGGTCGACGGTCAGGGGAGGTTCCGGAAGCGATCGAAAGCTTGGCCGGAATGTTCAAGCTCCGACATGCCGTGCGGGCCGTGGATCACCCGGCCCCGGGAGCGCGTCGGGGGCTACCCTGCGTGATTGAAACCTCCCCTCCCTGGTGGGGGGGGATTCCCAGCTCACTTCGCCCGGCCGTCAGCCACGGACAGGACTTACAAGATCAGCACTAGCCGGGTTGAGACCAGCCCGGGTGAGCATCACGTGGGCGGAGTTCCTGTCCCTGGGGGACTCGGCTCCGCATGCGGTGCACGAATACGTTCTCTCGGAGAGGGGGAGTGCGTGCTTGGCTCTCGCTCCGCACCGGGCGCAGTCCATGGTGGTGTGCGCGCGGTATCCCTTGGTATCGGGCCGGGTCTTCGGGGTCCTGCGGCGGGCCATCTGCCGCTGGTGGCGCGCCGGCTTCTGCGCGGCCGTCTTCCCGTGCTCGGCGTGCGGGAGGTCGTGCGTGCCGGAGGTGGTGGTGGCGGTCTCGCGCACACCCCAGTCGATGCCGATCGCCCGGCCGGTGGGGGGAAGCGGCTCGGCCTCGGTGGCCACGACGAAGGAGCAGTGCCAGTGCCCGAGGCTGTCCCGGTACACCCGCACACTCGACGGAGCGGACGGCAGGCCGCGCGACCACACCACGGTCAGGATGATCCCGCCGGCCAGGTGCAGGCGGCCGTCCCTGAGGCGGAACCCGCCGGTGGTGCAGTTCAGCGTGGGAAGTGCGTCACGCTTGCGTTTGATGCGGGGCATCCCGGCTCTGTGCCGCATCGGCTGCCGGGCCGCGGTCAGCGTGCTGTCCGGCTGCGCCGGCCCACACGTGATCTTCTGCTCGGCCGTCTTGTTCAGGGCGTGGACCTTGCGGGACATCGCCACGCACTCGTTCCACACCCAACGGCACCGCGCCCACTCGCCTTCGAGCCGGGCCGGCGCACCGGACGACACGCGCAGCCGGAAGGTGTACCCGGCATGCCCGGTACACCTGCTCGGCCAACCCTGTCGTCGCCATGTCCCGCAAGCCAACAGCCCCCACTGACAACAGAAGAGAGTGCAGGTCAGAACAGAATGCGACGAGAACTCCGGCGCTCCGCGCCTCCGCGCCAAGGCCCCGTTGTCCCCCGCAGGCGGGAGGTACCCCCACCCGTCCCTGACGGACGAGGCGTCCTGGGAGAATTCCGGTGATGGACAGTTCCGTACCGCCCCCGCCGGCCGAGCGCCCCTCCGAGCCCCGTCCGCGCCGCCGCGACCGGCACGGCCGCGGGATGCGCGGGCCCGTCGCGCCGCCGCAGGTCCCGCTGTCCGCGAGCCGCGCGGAGCTGTTCGGCGACCTGGTCCAGGACTCGGTGGAGCGGCTGGAGCGCCGCTGGCCCCAGCTGGCCGACGTGGAGTTCATGGTGGCCGAGGTGCCGCGGCCGGGCGGCCCGGAGAGCGGCTGGAACGACGAGGCGGTGCCGCTGGGCGCGGTGTTCCAGGGGCGCGCGGGAGGTCCGGCGCGGATCGTGGTCTACCGGCGGCCGGTGGAGATCCGCACCAAGAACCGCGACGAGCGGGCCCTGCTGGTGCACGAGATCGTCGTCGAGCAGGTCGCGGAGCTGCTCGGGCTGTCCCCGGAGACCGTCGACCCGCGGTACGGACAGGACTGACCCGGTCCCGGGGCGGGCGCCGGCACCACCGGGCCGCGGCCCTGCCCGCGCCCGGGCCGCGCCCCGGCAGGACGGGCCCGGTGCCGGGCACCCGCTCCCGTACGGCACGGGCGGCCGGACCCGGGGTGCGGGCCCGCACCCCGGGACCCCGCGCGGTCAGCCGCCCAGGACCGACAGGTCCTGCTCCGCCTCGGGCACGGCCACCGTGCCCCGGTCGTCCGGCAGCGTCTGGACCGTGAACATCGGGATGCCGTCGGCGGGCAGCGCCAGCGTGCGCGCGGCGTGCACCGGGCCGCCCGAGACGGTCTCCACGGTGAGCGCGTACGAGCCCTTGAGCCCGGCCGGCACGGGCGGCTGCACGGCCAGCGTCGCACCCGCCTTCACGGTGTACGTCTTCGTGGCCGGCTCCCCGGCCTGGGTGCCCGCGGAGGCGGTGACCTTGACGACGGCCTCCGCACCCGGCGCGGTCAGCGACAGGGTGCCCCCGGCCGCCCGGTTGTCGGCCGCGGTCGCCCGGTCGCCGACCGGCCCGGTGGCCGGCACGAACGCCAGCTCCTGCTTCTCGACCGTCCCCCGGACCACCCGCAGCGCGGCCACCACGGGCGCCGCGTGCCCGGCGTCGGCGGGGGCCAGCACCAGCGAGCCGGCCTCCCCGCGGGTGAGGTCCTTGAGGTCGGCCACGGCCGTCATGCCGGACTTCACGTGCAGCTGCTCGTGGCCGGCCGGGGAGATGGAGCCGCCCGGTCCCGCCAGCTTCACCGTGAGGTCCGCGTCGTCGTCGCCGGTGGCGAAGGCGACCAGCCGTACGGAGGTGGCGTCGGCCGGGATGCCCGGCAGCACCAGCGCGCCCGAGGGGTCGGCGGAGGCGGGCAGCCAGTCGGCGCCGACGCCGTCCTCCAGGACCTGCACGGCCGCGCCGACCCGGCCGGTGCGCGTCGTCACGTGCACCGTGAGGTCCGCGAACGGCGTGGTCGTGAGCGTGGAGAGGAGCACCGGAACGGAGGACTTGGCGGGCACCGGGATGCCTTCGCCCGCGCCGGAGTCGGACTTCAGCCTGCCGTCCGGCCCGTACAGCTCGATGTCGACGACGGCGGTGCTGTCGTCGGGATTGGTGACGTGCAGGTAGTCCTGCCGGGTCTTGGCGGTGCTCGCGCCGGGGAACCAGAAGTCCGTGTCGGGCGCCGAGCAGCCGACTCCGAGCACCCCGCGGGCGGAGCCGACCGGGACCACCGTGGTCTGCTGCGCCGCCCAGCCCGGGGCGAGCGCGCCCTCGGCCGCGCCGGCCAGGGCCGGGGCCTCGGCACCGGAGGCCTTGGCGGCCACCGGCTTGCCGGGCTCCTTGAGGGTGAGCAGCGGCTTGACCGTCTTGCCCGCGGTGAGCAGCTGGGCGCTCGACCTGCCGCCGGCGGACGCCTGGCCGGAGCCCCCCGCGGGGGTGACCGAGGTGTAGGCGGTCTCCGCGACGTCCGAGCCGCTGGGCGCGGGGCACAGCAGCGCGGACCGCTCGACCGGCATCCGCACGGCGGCCTTCGCGCTGGTGCCGCCGGACTCGCCGGGCGCGGTGAACGAGGCGATGCCGGTGACGGCCGCGAGGGCCGCGGCCACGGCGGCGAGGGTCAGGGGTGCGCGCTTCACTGCTGGGTGCTCCCGTCGGGACGCCGGTTCTCGTGGCCGTGGGGGTCGTGGCCGTGGGGGTCGTACGGGGCGCCGTCCTGGCCGTACGCGCCGTCCTGGCCGTACGCGCCGTCCTGGCCGTGCGGGTCGTACGCGCCGGCGCCGGTCTGCCCGTCGTACGCCCCCTCCTGGCCGGTGCCGCCGCCGTACGGGTAGCCCTGGGCGTCGGTGCCGTACGGGGTCCCGGGGTAGCCCTGGTCGTAGCCGGGCTGCTGGTAGCCGCCCTGGTACGGGGTCTCCGCGGGGCCCTGCCGGTAGCCGCCCTGGCCGCCCTGCTCGTACGGGGTGCCGGCGAAGGGGTCCTCGTACCCGCCCTGCCCGTACGCGTACCCGGCGGCCTCCTGGGCCGGCTGGTCGGCGTACGCGGGGGCGGGGGTGTCCCACTCGCCGTACGACGGCTGCTGCGGAACCGGCGCGAAGGCGTCGGCGGTGTCGGTCGACGGCTCCGCGGCGTAGGGGTCGGCCGTCTCGCCGTACGCGGCGGCCTCCGGCACGGCCTCCTGGGCCTCGGCGCGCAGCCGGCGGGCGCGGCGGCCGGTGCCGTCGGCACCCTCGGCGGGGGCCTCCGGCTCCTCCGGCAGGTCGTCGTCCAGCTCCCGGCGGCGGCCCGGCAGGGCCATCACCAGCAGGACCACGGCGAGCGAGCCCTGGGCCCAGTGCCAGGCGGAGTGGCCGAGGTCGCCCCGGTACACGAGGTCGAGCCTGCCGCCGTCGCCGGGGAGTTCGAAGCCCTGGGCCCAGCCGTCGACGGTCTTGGCCGTCAGCTCGCGCCCGTCGAGCGTGGCGTGCCACCCGGGGGCGGCGGTGTCGGCGATGCGCAGCACGCGGCCCGCGGGCCCGGCCGGGATCTCGGTGTGCGCCTCGACCGGTCCGGAGGCGACCGGGATGGGGTCGTCGCCGGACTTGCCGGAGATGATCACGGCGCGGGCGACCTGGCGGTCCACCCGCCACAGGGCGCTGCCGTCGAGCTGGCTGAGGCGGCTCAGGCCGGGGGTGGCGTCGAGCACGCGGCCCACCTGCTTGGGGGCGCCGTCGCGGACGAGCACGTACCGGATGGCGAAGGCGCCGAGCTGGTCGGTCTGGTCGGCGCCGGAGCCGGCCACGAGGTTGGAGACGACCTTGTCGAGGCGGGCGTCGCTGCCGGCGGCCGTGGCGATCTCGGCGTCGCCGAGCTGTCCGCCGGAGCCCCGGACGAGGGTGTACGCGACCTTGGCGGGCGAGTCGCCGCCGAGGACGAGGGTGCGGGCCTGGTCCCGGGTGCGGCTCTCCTCGGCCACGAAGGCGGGGACCTGGACCGGGTCCCGGCGCTCGACGGGGCCCGCGGCACCGCTGATCACCCAGCCCGCGGCGCCGAGCAGCGGCCCGGCCGCGGCGGCGAGGGCGATGAGGGCGGCGAGGGGCTGGCGCCAGCCGAAGCTCTGGGCGGCGACCCGGGAGCGTCCGCCCTCCGCGCCGACGGCGGCGGCGGTGAGCAGCGCGATGCCGTAGACGAGGGTGGCGGGTCCGGCCCAGCCCTCGCGGTTGAGCACCACCGCACCGGCCAGGCCGGTCAGGGCGACGGCCCAGGCCGCGCGGACGGTGAAGGCGCGCTCCTCGCGCAGCAGGGCGGCCAGGGCGGCGAGCACGACGCCGACGAGCAGCAGGCCGCCCGCGGTGCGGGGGCCGCCGGGGCTGATGCCGAGCAGGTCGAGCGCGGTCGCGGAGCCGGTCCCGAACGGCAGGCCGGCCTCGCGCAGGAGGGCGGCCGGGTCGGTGAGGAGGGTCAGGGACCAGGGGGCGAGGACGAGGAGGGGGACGGCCAGGTTCGCGAGCAGGCGGGGCGCGTAGGTCTTGAGCGCCGAGCGGTTGACGACGAGGGCGGCCACCCCGAGGACCGCCGCGAACAGCCAGGCGACGGGGGTGAAGGCGGTGGCGAGGGTGAGGAGCAGGGTGTACGTCCACACCGCGCGCCAGCTGCCCCGGGCGCCGTCGGAGCCGCCGAAGCCGTACGCGGCCACGGCGGACCGGGCGAGCAGCGGCAGCAGCACGGCGAGCACGGCGGTGCCGAGGCGGCCGCCGGCGAGGGCTCCGGTGACTGCGGGCAGGAAGGCGTACGCGACGGCGCCCCAGGCGCGCAGCAGCCGGGACCCGACGAGCGGCCGGGAGGCGAAGTACGCGGTCAGGCCGGCCAGCGGCACGGAGCAGACCAGCAGCACGGTGAGCGCGAGCTGGGTGCTGCCGAGGAGCAGCCCGGAGAGCGCGGCGAGGACGGCGAGGTAGGGCGGCGCGGTGGCGGTGCCGCCGGTGCCGACGGGGTGCCAGGCGTCGAGGTACGAGCTCCAGAGCCCGGAGGCGCCGGGGGGCGCGGGCAGCAGCGCGCCGCCCATCAGCGAGCCGCCGCTGAGGAGTTCGCGGCAGGCGGCGAGGGAGAGGACGAGCAGGAGGGCGAAGAGGACGGGCGCGGGCTTGCGGGCGATCCGCTTCAGGCGGGCGAACTGCTCGATCTCCAGGAAGTCCGCGTCGTCGCCGCCGGGGCCCGACTCGACGGCACCGCCGTGGCGGCCCGCCCCGGAGGCGTCGTCGGAGCCGCTGCCGAAGTACCCGGCGACCTGCTCGACGGTGGCGCGGAGGGTGGCTCCGGGCGGCGGGAACAGGGGCCGCAGTTCGCCCGCGGGGACCGTGGACCGGCCGCGTCTGCGGCGGGCGCCGAGGATGCGGCCGGGCACGAGGAGGGTGCGCAGGAGTCCGCGCACCTCGTCGACGGCCTGGCCGGGGGCCTTGCCCACGAGGTAGGCGAGGGTGCGTACGAGGGTGCCGAGCACGAGGCGCAGCAGGACGTAGGGGAGCGCGGCGGCGCGGGAGTTGACCAGCATCGCGTAGACGGCGCCGGACTTGTCGACCCGGTGGGGGCTGGCGACCGAGCGGCCGGCGCAGTCGATGGGGCGGCGTTCGCGGGCGGACGCCTCGGCGTGCCGGAGGACGGCGTCGGGGGCGATGAGGACGCCGTGGCCGGCGGAGTGGGCGCGCCAGCACAGGTCGACGTCGTCGCGCATGAGGGGCAGGCGGCGGTCGAAGCCGCCGAGCTCCTCGTAGACGTCGCGGCGGATCAGCATGCCGGCGGTGGAGACGGAGAGGACGGGGCGGACGCCGTCGTGCTGGCCCTGGTCCTGTTCGCGGCGGTCGAGGCCGGTCCAGCGGCGGCCGCTGCGGGCGATGCTGACGCCGGCCTCCAGCAGCTGCTTGCGGTCGTACCAGCCGCGCAGCTTGGGGCCGATGACGGCGGCTTCGGGGTTCTCCTCGGCCACGCGGAGCAGCTCGGTGAGCGCGTCCGGCTCGGGAGCGCAGTCGTCGTGCAGCAGCCAGAGCCACTGGACGGGCTCGCCGTGGGGCAGTTCGGGGAGGTCGTACGCATCGTCGCGCCAGGTGCGGCTGACGGGGTCCCAGCCGCTGGGGCGCTTCAGGTACGGGAGGTCCTCGGGGGTGAGGACGCCCGCGGTGCGCACGGCCTCGTCGACGGCGGCGCCGAAGCCGGTGCGGCGGGCCAGGTGGAGCACCCGGTCGTCGCCGAAGGCGTCGGCGAGGAGGCGGGCGGAGTCGTCGGCGCTCCCGGTGTCGGCGGCGACGTGGTTCTGGACGGGCCGTTCCTGGCTCTGCAGGCCGGCGAGCGCCTGGGGCAGCCAGCGGGCGCCGTCGTGCGCGACCAGGACCGCGGTGACGACATGCCTCGGGAACTCGGGGGCGGCGGCCGCCGTATGTGGGGCCGTCGAGTGGCTGTGCACGGACATCGCGGTACGGGCCCTCCGGGCTGGGGGGTCCCCGGGCGGGGCCGGGGAGGGTCCGGGGGGCTGGGCCCCGGGAGGCTGCTGGACAGCGCCCCACACTAACGGCTGCGCACAAAGCGGTCCGCCTCCTGCGGGGAAGGGGCAGGAGGCGGACCGCTGGTCTGTATGGCCGGTGCCGCTGGCGGCTCGTGGCGTTTGTGAGGCTTGTACGGATCTCGGTTCGTACGATGCGCCGTCACGCGGGGCAAGGCGCGTGGCGGAAGCTTCGGTTTCCGGTCAGACGGCGGCCTTCTTCAGGCGGCGGCGCTCACGCTCGGACAGGCCGCCCCAGATGCCGAAGCGCTCGTCGTTCGCGAGGGCGTATTCGAGGCACTCGGAGCGGACCTCACAGGCGAGGCAGACCTTCTTGGCCTCGCGGGTCGAGCCGCCCTTCTCGGGGAAAAAGGATTCGGGATCGGTCTGGGCGCACAGTGCGCGCTCCTGCCATCCGAGCTCCTCGTCCGCCTCCTCGACCAGCAGTTCCTGAAACAGCTCGGTCATGTGCGCCCCTCGTCTGTCTTCGCGTCCCCGTGATGTTGCCGCCGCCGATTTCCGGCCGAACGACACGAGTGAAATTACAAGTGTGCGTATCCGGGCCAGTCAAGCCGAGATCTGCTATTGGGCCCCTTATTCACTCTGCGGAACCAAGCCTATGCAGAAAGTGTTCATATCGCCAAAAATCGTGACACATGCCACATGCATCACCGGCATCCGCAGCGTCACCCATAACGGACGCGTCACGACGCGCCCGGGTTGCAGCCGCACTTGCCCTGGGCGTGTCTGCACAAACCTTTCTCCGCACACAGTAACCGGATGAGGTGAAACTTTTCCCGCAAACCGGACATTGGGTTGACAGTCGCCTCCCAAACCCGCTCTCCTTGTTTTCATGTCAGCGAACGCAGCGCACTCCGAGAGCCCCCTCCGCGGGCTCCTGAGCGCTGCCCTGGTTCGCTGTTGCTGTTGCAGCTGTTGATGCCGTAGAGCGTCCGGCTTTCTCCCCCTGGCTCGCGTACGAGCCGTCCGGCTCGTTGAAGAGCCGTCCTTGCGACACCCCGACAGCCCGTACTCCTGCCGAGGAACCCCCGCACATGAACAGCAGCAGCAACACGCTCCAGACAACCCCCCAGATGGACCTCCAGATGGAGAGCGACCTCCAGATCGCGGGCGACATCCTCGCCGTCCAGCACCTGCTCCAGCCCGCCAAGGAGCACCCGGCCACCGTCGCCGACTTCGTCGGCCTGGCCCGCTCGCTCGCCGGCGACCGCGCGCAGTGGGAGCACCTGGTCGAGTACGACGCCACCAGCCGCTGGTACCACCGCCTCACCACCGGCCCCGGTTACGAGGTCTGGCTGCTCAGCTGGGTGCCGGGACAGGGCAGCGGACTGCACGACCACGGCGACTCGTCCGGCGTGCTGACCGTCCTCCAGGGCGGGTTGACCGAGCGCACCGAGCGCGGCCGCCGCACGCTCGCGGCCGGCGCCCAGCGCGTGTTCGCCCCCGGGTACGTCCACGAGGTCGTCAACGACTCCCTCGAACCCGCCGTCAGCCTGCACGTCTACTTCCCGGGCCTGACCGAGATGCCGATGCACGAGAGCGGCGCCGGCGCCTCGCAGTGCTCCCCGGCCGCACTGGACACCGTCCGCGCCTGACAAACTGCGGGGCATGCGCATTGTTGTTCTGGCAGGCGGTATCGGCGGGGCACGTTTCCTCCGCGGACTGAAGTCGGCCGCGCCCGACGCGGACATCACGGTCATCGGCAACACCGGTGACGACATTCACCTGTTCGGTCTGAAGGTCTGCCCCGACCTCGACACGGTGATGTACACGCTCGGCGGCGGCATCAACGAGGAGCAGGGCTGGGGCCGCACCGACGAGTCCTTCACCGTCAAGGAGGAGCTCGCCGCGTACGGCGTCGGCCCCACCTGGTTCGGCCTCGGCGACCGCGACTTCGCCACCCACATCGTGCGGACCCAGATGCTGTCCGCCGGCTACCCGCTCAGCGCCGTCACCGAGGCCCTGTGCGACCGCTGGCGGCCGGGCGTCCGGCTGCTGCCCATGTCCGACGACCGGGTCGAGACCCACGTCGCGGTCGAGGACGGCGGCGAGCGGCGCGTCATCCACTTCCAGGAGTACTGGGTGCGGCTGCGGGCCTCGGTGGACGCCCAGGCCGTCGTCCCCGTCGGCGCCGACCAGGCCAAGCCGGCGCCCGGCGTGCTGGAGGCCATCGAGGCCGCCGACGTGATCCTCTTCCCGCCGTCCAACCCCGTGGTCTCCGTCGGCACCATCCTCGCCGTGCCCGGCATCCGCGAGGCCGTGGCCGCGGCGGCCGCGCCCGTGGTCGGCCTCTCCCCCATCGTCGGCGGCGCGCCCGTGCGCGGCATGGCCGACAAGGTGCTGGCCGCGGTGGGCGTCGAGTCCACGGCCGCGGCGGTGGCGAAGCACTACGGCACCGGCCTGCTGGACGGCTGGCTGGTCGACAGCAGCGACGCGGAGGCCGTGGCCGAGGTCGAGGCGGCCGGCATCCGCTGCCGCGCGGTGCCGCTGATGATGACCGACCTGGAGGCCACCGCCGTGATGGCCCGCGAGGCCCTGGAGCTGGCCGAGGAGACCCGGTGACCGCACCGGCCGTCCACGTCCGGGCCGTACCCGGGATCGGCGAGGTACGGCCCGGCGACGACCTCGCCGCGCTGATCGCGGCCGCCGCCCCCGACCTGCTCGACGGGGACGTCCTGCTCGTCACCTCGAAGATCGTCTCCAAGGCCGAGGGCCGGATCGTCACCGCCGACTCGCGCGAGGCGGCGATCGACGCCGAGACGGTACGGGTGGTCGCGCGCCGCGGCGCCCTGCGCATCGTGGAGAACCGGCAGGGCCTGGTGATGGCCGCCGCCGGGGTCGACGCGTCCAACACCGAGCCGGGCACCGTCCTGCTGCTCCCCGAGGACCCCGACGCCTCGGCGCGGGCCATCCGCGAGGGGCTGCGGGAGCGGCTCGGCGTCACGGTCGGCGTGATCGTGACGGACACCTTCGGCCGGCCCTGGCGCGCCGGGCTGACCGACGTGGCCATCGGCGCGGCCGGCGTACGGGTCCTCGACGACCTGCGCGGCGGCACCGACGCGTACGGCAACCCGCTGAGCGCCACCGTGGTCGCCACCGCCGACGAACTGGCCGCCGCCGGCGACCTGGTCAAGGGCAAGGCCGGCGGGCTGCCGGTGGCGGTGGTGCGTGGCCTCGGCCGTGACGTGCTCGGCGAGGGCACGGCGGCCGAGCTGATCCGGTCCGCCGCCGACGACATGTTCCGCCTGGGCACCTCGGAGGCGATCCGGGAGGCCGTGACGCAGCGGCGCACGGTCCGCTCCTTCACCGACGAGCCGGTGGACCCGGGCGCGGTACGGCGGGCCGTGGCCGCCGCCGTCACCGCCCCCGCCCCGCACCACACGACGCCGTGGCGGTTCGTCCTCCTGGAGTCCGCGACCGCGCGGGTGGAACTGCTGGACGCGATGCGGGACGCGTGGATCGCGGACCTGGAGCGGGACGGGAAGTCCCCGGAATCCATCGCGAAGCGGGTGCGGCGGGGCGACGTCCTGCGCAACGCCCCGTACCTCGCCGTCCCCTGCATGGTCATGGACGGCGCCCACCACTACGGGCACGCCCGCCGGGACGCGGCGGAGCGCGAGATGTTCGTGGTCGCCACGGGCGCGGGCGTCCAGAACTTCCTGGTCGCCCTGGCCGCGGAACGCCTGGGCTCGGCGTGGGTCTCGTCGACGATGTTCTGCCGCGACGTGGTCCGCAAGGTGCTGGGGATTCCGGACCACTGGGAGCCCATGGGCGCGGTGGCGATCGGCCACCCGACCACCCTCCCGGGCCCCCGCCCGGACCGGGACGCGGAGGCGTTCATCGAGGTGCGGTGAGCCAGGACCTCGGACACGCGAGAAGCCCCGCCGGGCCTTGCCCGGCGGGGCTTCTCGGCTCAGTCGGTCAGTAGAGCCGGTGCAGCTCCTGACCCGTCGCGTCGAAGGTGGTCACCGCCCCGGGCGGCGTGATCGAGATCCCGCCCTCCCAGTACACGATCTCCAACTCCTCTGACTGGAGGTCGTCGAGCCTCGCGAACATCACCTCAGACGGCCCCAGCTCGTACAGCATTCCGCTCGGTTCGAACATGACGGAGAACGAGCTTTCGTCATCGGCCTTGATCTTGAATCGGAAACCGGGTCGCATCGCTAATTCCTCCTCCATGCGTCCAGAACCTGCTGAGTGAGTTCAACACGAACCTTGGCGGTCCCATTGGACGGAATCGCCGCCGCTGCTCCCCTGTACATGTCGAACAGGGTCTGGGCGTCCTCCTGTGACGCCAGTGCGCGCAGCCCGCTGTCAGAGAGGTGTGCGTTGCGGGTTGCGGGGACCTTACCGTGCCCCCAGAGGCCGCGCCGTCGGC
Source organism: Streptomyces sp. NPDC101118 (assembly GCF_044759445.1). NCBI lineage: Bacteria > Bacillati > Actinomycetota > Actinomycetes > Kitasatosporales > Streptomycetaceae > Streptomyces > Streptomyces sp. NPDC101118. The sequence continues at coordinate 25,465 of NZ_JBIVZG010000006.1, forward strand.
TCTTCGTCGATCACCCTCTGGGGCAGTGGCAAGGACAAGGACGGCAACCTCTCCACGCTCAACTTCGAGCTGTGGAACAGCAAGTACGGCGCCACCGGCCCCAACCTGCTCGGTGCCGGCGGCAAGAAGTCCGTGGGCTCGGCGACCTCCTCGGCCCGGGTGTACGTCGGCCCGTTCCAGACCGGCAGCACCGGGCTGAAGCTGGTCAATGGCGAGACGTACTCTTGGCGGGCCAAGTCGGTCGACAAGTTCGGCTCCAGCAGCGCCTACTCGCACACGAAGGTGCCCTGCCGCTTCGTCTTCGACAACACGCGGCCGACGGCCCCCACCGTCAAGTCGTCCCAGTTCCCGGACGGCGACGCGGGTGACAACGGCTTCTGGAACGACTCCGACGACTCCACCTGGAGCACGGTGAAGTTCGGCACGGCCGGGTCGTTCACCTTCAAGGCGGCCCAGACGGACGTCGTGAAGTTCGAGTACGGCTTCAACCAGGGCGGTGTCCAGGGCTCGGTGGCCCGGACCGCCGGCGCCCCGGTGACCACCGAGACGAGCCTGAGCAACGTCAAGCCGCCGCTGGCCGGCCCGAACGTGCTGTACGTGTGGGCCGTGGACGGGGCCGGGCACCGCTCTGACCCGGCTAAGTACCTGTTCTACGTCACCCCGCGGGACAAGGCCGACGCCCCCGGCGACTTCACCGGCGACGACCGGCCCGACATGTTCATCGTCGACGGCAACGGCAAGCTCCGCATGTACCCGGGCGAGTCGCAGCTGACCGACCTGACCAAGGGCACCGGCGACATCGCCTCTTCGATGTCCGGCGCCTACCGGGCCAACCCGCTCCGCGACCCCAACGGCACCGACAACCTGCCGATGTGGGCCGGCGCACCGTCGGGCTACTGGAACGGCGCGCTGCTCACCCACATCGGTGACGTCTACGGCGGCGACGGCCTCCAGGACCTGGTGGCCCGACTCGGCGGCAAGCTGTGGGTGTACCCCGGTGACGGCTACGGGGCGGTCAACATCGACAAGCGGCAGGAGATCCTGCTGCCTTCGAACGCCCCCGACCCGGCCGGCTACCGGCAACTGGTCGCCGCCGGCGACGCCACCGGCGACGGGAAGCCCGACTTCTTCGTCACCACCGGCACCGAGTTCTGGGCCTTCATCGGCTACAACGGCGCCACTGTGGAGAAGGCCGTCCGGCTCTCCTCCACGGTGTGGGGCGACCGGGACCTCGTCCAGGTCACCGACATCGACGGCAACGGCGTGACCGACATGGTCTACCGCAACGACACCCAGGGGAAGCTGTTCCTGCGTCTGGGCAAGGCAGCCTCCTCCGGAGGCGTGGACCTCGACTCGCTGGCCGCGGCCGCCGACTCGGCCTCGCCGGGAGGCGTCGACATCACCTACGGCGCCTCCGGATGGCAGCGCAGCAACATCCGGCTGTTCCTGGGCACGCCCGACGTCGACGGCGACGGAGTCCCGGACATCTGGACCCTGCGGGTGGACGGCTCGGTCCGCTTCTACCGGGGTTCCCCGACCGCGATGTCCGGGTCCGGCACCCTGATCGTCGGCAACAGCAACGGCGTCGGCTGGAAGTACAAGCAGGCCATCGGCTGAGGTACTGCGAGTGACGGGGCGGGCTCTGGACCAATGTGCTGGTCCAGAGCCCGCCCCGTTGTTCTCGTTGCTGCTCAGAGGCGGCCGATGTCCGTGCGGGGCATGCGGGGTTTGCGGCGGGGTGGGGTGTGGCCCGCCAGGAGGATCAGGCGGGTCGCGCGGTGGCGCTGGCCCTCGTACGGGGCGAGGAGCTCCAGCATGGCCGCGTCGTCGGTGGTGCGGTCGCCGGCGAGGGCGAAGCCGATGATGCCGGGGAGGTGGAGGTCGCCGACGGTCACCGCGTCCGGGTGGCCGTTGCTGCGCTGGAGGGTTTCGGCGGAGGTCCAGGGGCCGATGCCGGGGACGAGTTCCAGGCGGGCGGTGGCCTCCGGGAGGTCCATGCCGACGGCCTCTTCGAGGCGGGGGGCGACGCGGGCCGCGCGGAGGATGGTGCCGGAGCGCTTGCTGTCCACGCCCGCCTTGTGCCAGTCCCAGGAGGGGATGCGGCACCAGGTACGGGCGTCCGGCATCGCGTACATGCGGTCCGGGGCAGGGCCGGGGGCCGGGGTGCCGTGCTGGCGCACCAGGATGCGCCAGGCGCGGTAGGCCTCGTCGGAGGTGACCTTCTGCTCCAGGACGGAGGGGATCAGCGACTCCAGGACCAGGCCGGTGCGGGTCAGGCGGAGGCCCTGGCGGCTGCGGTGGCTGGCGTGCACGAGGCGGTGCCGGGGCACGAAGGCCCCGGGGTCGTCCTCGGCTCCGAGGAGTGCGGGGAGGCGGTCGAGGAGCCAGTCCGCTCCGGGGCCCCAGGCCTCGCCGGTGACGGTGCCGTCCGCTGCGCGGGCGGTCACCCGGAGCGTGCCGGGGCCGGCGGGGGTCTGGCTGGCCCGCCAGACCGCGCCGTCGGGGGTCACGCGGAAGGTCGGGTCGTGCGGGCCCCTCCGCAGGGGGCCGAGCACCAGGCCGAGGGTGAGGGGGCCGGGGGGTGCGTAGTGGCGGGTGCGGGTGCCGGTGCGGCTGCCGGTGCCGGTGTCGGTGCGGCTGCCGGTCTTTGCTTCGGCGCTGCCGGTGCCGGTGACGGTGTTCGCCTCGGTGCCCGCCGTGCCGGTGCCGGTCTCTGTGCCGACGCTGCCGGTGCCGGTGCCGGTCGGCCCGGCCGGCGTCGGTGCGGGTACGCGGGTCGCGCCGCCGCGCACGGTGGTGCGGGTGAGGGGATCGAATCTGCCGGCCACCCTCTGAGCGTAGTCCCGGCGGGGCGGTGTGCCGGGTGGGCTGGGGGTGGCGTTCGGCACGCCCCGCCGTGCCCTGGGGGCCGCGGGGTCCTGTGGGTGCGGCCCGGCCGGGCGATGCCGTCGTCGGGTGCGGGCTGCGGGACGGGACCGTGGACCCGCCGAGTCGGGGGCGGCCGTGGCGTATGCGGGGTGACGGGTGCGGGCAGTGGGGGCCTCGGCTGCCCTGCGGGGCCGGCCCCTCCCCGCCCTTCTCCCGTTCACCGGGGCTGCGCCCCGGACCCCTCCGGGGGCAGCGCCCCGTACCCCGCTCGGGGCTCCGCCCCGGGCCCCGAGCCTCAAACGCAGCCGGGGCTGGAGCGGGACGCGAATGCCGACCTCAGTCCGGGACGGGCCACCCGAGCAGCCACGGCGGGCTCGGAACCGGCGGGGCGGAACGGTCTGTCCGGGGCGGGCTCGGCGCGCGGCACGGGCGGCGGATCACCCCGGGGGCCGGGCGGAGCTCCGGTGAACGGGAGAAGGGTGGGGGGCACGTTCCCGCCGTAGCCGGCGGCGCAGGTCTGCTCGCGCCCCCACTGTCACCCGGCCGCCTGGCCCCGGCTTCGGCAGCCCCGCGCCGTGCGGGGGGGCTGGCTTCGGGCAGCCCCCCGTCGTGCGGGAGGGGGCTCGCGTCGGGCATCCGCGCCCCGCGGGGCACCGGCTTCGGGCGCCCTCGCGCCGCGCGAAGCGGGCCGGCTTCGGGCAGCCGCGCCCCGCGGGGCACCGGCCTCGGGCGCCCTCGCGCCGCGCGAAGCGGGCCGGCTTCGGGCAGCCGCGCCCCGCGGGGCACCGGCCTCGGGCGCCCTCGCGCCGCGCGGAGCGGGCCGGCTTCGGGCAGCCGCCCTCCCCGCGGGGCACCGGCCTCGGGCGCCCTCGCGCCGCGCGGAGCGGGCCGGCTTCGGGCAGCCGCCCGCCGCGTGGGGCACCGGCCTCGGGCAGCCCCGCGCCCCGCAGGGGACCGGCTGGGGTGGTGGGTGGTTACTGGTCCGACGAGAAGCGGATCGTTGCCGCCGGGAGGGTGGCTCCGCACCAGATTCTCGTGCCCTCGCGGAGTTCGTTGTCCGGGCCCACCACGGCCGCGTCGCCGACCACCGTGCCCGTCAGCTGGGTGCGGGAGCCGATGCGGGCGCCCGCGCCGATCAGGGAGTCCGTGACCACCGCGCCCGGCTCGATCACCGCGCCCGCCAGGACCGCGCTGCCGTGGATCCTGGCGCCGGCGCCGACCTCCGCGCCCTCGGCGATCACCGTGCCGCCCGAGAGCTTGGCGTCCGGGGCCACCACCGCGCCGGGCAGCACCAGGGACTCGCCCGTGCGGCCGGGGACCGCCGGGGACGGGGCGCGGCCGAGGACGAGGTCGGCGGAGCCGCGTACGAAGGCCTGGGGGGTGCCCAGGTCCAGCCAGTACGTCGAGTCGACCATGCCCTGGAGGTGCGCGCCGGCGGCCAGCAGGTCCGGGAAGGTCTCGCGCTCGACGGAGACCGGGCGGCCGGCCGGGATGGTGTCGATCACGGAGCGCCGGAAGACGTACGCGCCCGCGTTGATCTGGTCGGTGACGATCTCCTCGGGGGTCTGCGGCTTCTCCAGGAAGGCCGTGACCCGGCCGGTCCCGTCCGTCGGGACGAGGCCGAAGGCGCGCGGGTCCTCGACCCGGGTGAGGTGGAGGGAGACGTCCGCCCCCGAGGACCGGTGGGTGTCCAGGAGGGCGGGTATGTCGAGGCCCGTGAGGATGTCGCCGTTGAAGATGAGGACCGGGTCGTCGGGGCCGGAGTGCAGGCGGGAGGCGACGTTCCGGATGGCGCCGCCGGTGCCGAGCGGCTCGACCTCGGTGACGTACTCCAGGTGCAGTCCGAGGGAGGAGCCGTCGCCGAAGTACGGCTCGAAGACCTCCGCGAGGTAGGAGGTGGCGAGCACGACGTGCTCGACGCCGGCCGCCCGCGCCCGTGCCAGCTGGTGCGTGAGGAACGGGACGCCCGCCGCCGGGACCATCGGCTTCGGCGTGTGCACCGTCAGCGGGCGCAGCCGCGTTCCCTTGCCGCCCACCAGGAGGATCGCTTCAGTCAACTTCGCTCTGCTTCCTGCTGGGTCTGGCCTGGGACGGAGCCGCGGCAGGGCCGGGGCGGGCGGCCAGTTTATGCAGAGGTTTTCCTCACCTGCCCTGCAATCGCGCCGATGTCGACCGGGCCGTACCGAGCTTGCCGTAGAGCTTCTTGCCGGGGCACTCGGTGGCGAATCCGTCGCGGTGTCCGGAGATCACGTTCAGTTTGACCTGCTTTCCCTTCGGATACAGGTTCCCGCCACCGGACTTGAGCGTCGCCTTGCCGAGCGGGTTGGCCCCGTACAGGCCGAGCTTCCACGCCGTGAGCTGCGCGATGGCCTTGACCGCGGCGGCCGGTGGCGCGCTGGAGGTGAAGGTGCCGATGACGGCCACGCCCATGCTGTTGGTGTTGAACCCCATGGTGTGGGCGCCCAGGACGGCCTTGGCCACGCCGCCCGCGCGGCCCTCGTAGACGGTGCCGCACTTGTCGACGGCGAAGTTGTAGCCGAAGTCGCGCCAGCCGCTGCTGACGACGTGGTAGCGGTACAGGCTGCGCAGGACGGCCGGCGCCTCGGAGCACTTGTAGTTGTTGCCGGAGGCGCTGTGGTGGACGAAGGCCGCCTTGACGCTGCCGGTGTAGACGAAGCCCTTCTCGCGCAGGGACTCGTTGGCGCCCCAGCCCTTGCGGGTGACGATGCGCGGGCGGGGGCCGATGTACGGGCGGGCGGCGACGCCGACCTTGCCGTCGGAGGCGATGAGCACGTCGGCCGCGGAGCCCGCCTTGTCCCGTGCCTCGATCGCGTCCGCGCCGAGCGGGGCGAGGCCGAGGTTGGCGGCGGAGGTCTCGATGGTGGCCTGGCTCATGGCCGGGAGGACCGCCGGGAGGATCGTCGCCTGTGCGTCTCCGGACGTCTCCGCCGCCGCGGCCGCCTCGGCCTTCTCGTCGGGGCCGGGTCCGTCGGAGCCGGTGTGGGCGGTGGGGTCGGCGAGGGCTGCCAGGACGGCCGGGGAGGCGCCGTGGCGGCCCGCGCGGTTCCCCCCGGCGGCGGGGAGGAGCGCTGCCTCCTCCGCCGGCGCCGGCGTCCTGCCGGGGTCGACCAGTTCGATCCGCATCCCGGTGGGCAGGGTGAGCACCTCCGGCTCCGCGGCCCGGTGGCCGGTGGCGTCGGAGGCCTCCCCGGCCTCCGGCGCCACGGGTGCACCGGGGGCCTCGCCCGGTTCCGCCTGCACGCGCACCTCGATGCCGTCCGACTCGCCGACCCACAGGGGCGCGGTGCTGCCCTTCACCCGGCGGGAGGCGCCCTCGGCGGTGCCGGGGTCGGCCGCGTGCTCGCGGTTGTGGATCTCCACGTCCTGCCAGGCGGTCCAGGTGCCCGTGTGGGCGGACCGGGTACGGACCTGGACGCGGCCGTGGAGTTCCGTACGCGCGTCGTCCCAGACGACGCCGACCATCGAGAAGGTGCCGGTCTCGCGGGCGGCGAGGCCCACGGCGGCGGTGTCCGGCAGCCGTGCCGACATGCCGGGGAAGGCCCTGCGGGACCCGGGGGTGAGCGGTGTGAGGGGGAGCGACTGGGTCGAGCCGGGCACGGCCGGTTCGGCCGCGGCGGCGGGCCCGGCGGCCGGTGGCGCGGCCGGTACTGCGCCCGGCCCGGCGGCCGGGGCACCGGCCGTGGCGGGCGGTGCGCCCGGTCCCGCCGCCAGGGACGGAGAGGTCAGCGCGAGCGGGAGGGCCAGTGCGGCCGCCGTCGCGACGCCGATCGAGGAAACCAGGAATCCACGCATGCAGCCGATGCTGAGCACACCGCTGACGGCCCGCCAGCCGAGACCTGACGGCCCATCGGATCCCGGGGCGGCGCCGTTCACCCGTACGGGCGAGCGGGCGGCCCCCTTACGGGCGACGGGCCCGCCCCCGTACGGGCGAGGGCGGCCCGCCGCCCCCACGTACGCTTGCCGCGTGAACGCCAACGACCGCACCCCTGCCGACCTGCTGCGATCCGCGCTCGCCGCCGATCCCGGCCGTCCCCTGGTCACCTTCTACGACGACGCCACGGGCGAGCGCGTGGAATTGTCCGTGGCCACCTTCGCCAATTGGGTGGCCAAGACCGCCAACCTCCTCCAGGGCGACCTCGGCGCGGAGCCGGGCGACCGGCTCGCGCTGCTGCTGCCCGCGCACTGGCAGACCGCCGTCTGGCTGCTGGCCTGCGCCTCGGTGGGCGTGGTGGCCGAGGTGGGCGGGGACCCGGCCGACGCGGACCTGGTGGTGAGCGGCCCCGACACCCTGGAGGAGGCGCGGACCTGTTCCGGCGAGCGGGTGGCCCTCGCGCTGCGGCCGCTGGGCGGGCGCTTCCCGCAGCCGCCGGCCGGCTTCGCGGACTACGCGGTGGAGGTGCCGGGCCAGGGCGACCGGTTCGCGCCCTTCGTGCCGGTGGACGCGGACGGGGAGGGGCTGGCCGTGCAGGGGGCGGAGTTCTCGTACGCGGAGCTGGTGGACCAGGCGCGGCAGGACGCCGGGAAGCTCGGGTTCGGGCCGGGGTCGCGGGTGCTGTCGGGGCTGGGCTACGACACCTGGGAGGGGCTGTCCGCGGGGCTGTACGCGCCCCTGGCTGCCGGCGGCTCCGTGGTGCTCTGCCGGAACCTGGACCGGCTCGGGGCCGACGCCCTGGCGCAGCGGATCGAGAGCGAGCGGGTCACCCATACCGTGTAAGGGAGACCGTCCCTCCCGGGTACGGGGGTCACCCGGATCGCGTAATCGCAGGTCACCCACTCTGCCGAGGCCCCGTTCACCCACACCGCCCAAGGGCGGGGCCATCGAATTTGTCACCCACATGGCGGAACACAGGGCCCCGCACCAGGGCTCTTTCCACCGCGGCGGTGGGATGATCGACGGAAGGCCGCATACCGGACGCTTCGCCCCATAAGCAGCCGGACCCAGCGGCCGCCGCCGACCGCCGTGAGGATGGACGCAGACGTGACCGATGCAGCGGGCATGCCGGGCGTGAACGGTCCGGACGGAGGCGGCAGCAAGCCCCCGTCCGGGCGCAGGCGACGCGTGCTCCGCTGGGTCGGACTGGCCATGGCCCTGATGGTGCTGGTCGGGGCGGGCGCCGCGTGGTGGCTGTACCGCAAGCTCGACGCCAACATCACGCCGGACACTTCGGCAGCCGCCGAGCTGGAGCGGTACGAGAAGGAACGCCCCACCCAGGCGGTCCGGGGCGCCCAGAACATCCTGCTCATCGGCTCGGACTCGCGGGCCGGCAAGGAGAACGGCCGCTACGGCCAGGACGGCGGCACCCAGCGGTCGGACACCACGATCCTGCTGCACGTGGCGGCGGACCGGAAGAGCGCCACCGCGGTGTCGATACCCCGCGACCTCATGACGGAGGTCCCGAGCTGCCGCAAGGCCGACGGCACCCGGACCACCGAGCAGTTCGCCCAGTTCAACTGGGCCTTCCAGTTCGGCGGCGCGGCCTGCACGATCCGTACCGTCGAGAAGCTGAGCGGGATCCGCATCGACCACCACATGGTCGTCGACTTCGGCGGCTTCAAGAAGATGGTCGACGCCGTCGGCGGCGTCGAGATCTGCCTGAAGCGGCCCATCGACGACACCGAGGCGAAGCTGAAGCTGCCCGCCGGGCGCCAGACCCTGCGCGGCGAGCAGGCGCTGGGCTTCGTACGCGCCCGCTACAGCCTCGGCAACGGCAGCGACACCGAACGCATGTCCCGCCAGCAGCAGTTCCTCGGCGCCCTCGTGAAGAAGGTGCAGAGCAACGGCGTCCTGCTGAATCCGGCCAAGCTGTACCCGCTGCTCGACGCGGCGACCTCCTCGATCACCACCGACCCCGGGCTCGCCTCGCTGCGCGGGCTGTACGAACTCGTGCGCGACATGCGGGACATCCCGATCGACCGCACCCAGTTCCTCACGGTTCCCCGCAAGCCCTACGCGGCGAACCCGAACCGGGATGAACTCCTCGAACCGGACGCCTCGCGCCTGTTCCAGCAGCTGCGTCTCGACCGCCCGGTGACCGTCTCCCCCGCCCAGCCGGCGCAGGCCGCGGCCGACCCGAAGCAGCCCGGAGAGGCCGCCGGGAACACGTCCTCGCAGGTGACCGGGAGCGCCACCCCGGCCCCCACTTTCACCGGCACCACGGCCGACACGGCAACCTGCCGGTAAAGCAATCCAAAAAGCCGGGCGGCCGACCGTGCGGGATGTGCGGATTGCCCGGTTATAAGGGGAGTGGAATTTGTCACCAGCATGGTTTGCAGCCGAACTGGGCGGATAGTGTGAGCGATCCGGTGCCCAGGCCAGACCAACGACCAGGCCGTGCACTGCCGGATCGACGACCAGGCGCCTGGGGGGAGGCGCTTCGTGTGGCACCGACGGAGGATTCAGACAACCGTGGATGCGCAAGGCCGTGGGCGGGCGAACGAAATCGACCCCGCAGACCAGTGGGTACTCAACCCCAGCACTGGCAACTACGAACTGCGACTGGACAGCTCCGCAGGGCAGCGGCCGGTCTCCCGTCCCCGTAGATCCGCACACGCGGCTCCCTCCGCCCCCTCCCCCGTCGCGAGCCCGTCGGGTCCCCCCGTACGCACCGCTCCCGGCGTCCCCGCGCCCCGGCGCGGCGGCGGCACCCCGCCGGGCGGCGGAAGGCGCGGCGGCCGCAAACGCCCGGGCGGCGGCGACCGCAAGAAGAAGGTCCTGCTCATCACCGGCGGCTCGATGGCGTTCGTCCTCGTCGCCGGCTCGGTGGGCGGCTACCTCTACTACCGCCACCTGAACAACAACATCAGCACCACCGACATCGGCGACGCGGGCAGCGGCGGCTTCAAGACCGACCAGGCCATCAACATCCTGGTGATCGGCACGGACAAGCGGACCGGTTCGGGCAACACGGGCTACGGCGACAAGAACAGCCCCGGCCACGCGGACACCACGATCCTCTTCCACGTCTCCAAGGACCGGACGAACGCGACCGCGCTCTCCATCCCCCGCGACCTGATCACGGACATCCCGGACTGCCCGACCAAGCAGCCCGACGGCTCGGTCAAGACGGTGCCGGGCCAGAGCGGGGTCCGCTTCAACACCAGCCTGGGCCAGGGCGGCCGGGACCCCGGCTGCACGATGCGCACGGTCAAGAAGCTGACCGGCATCCCCGTGGACCACTTCATGATGGCCGACTTCAACGCGGTCAAGACGCTGAGCACCGCCGTCGGCGGCGTCCCGGTCTGCGTGAACAAGGACGTCAACGACAAGGACTCCAAGCTCAGGCTGACCAAGGGCGAGCACCTGCTGCAGGGCGAGCAGGCCCTGGCCTTCGTCCGCACCCGGCACGCCTTCGGCAACGAGAGCGACCTGGACCGGATCAAGACCCAGCAGGCCTTCCTGAGTTCGATGATCCGGCAGATGAAGTCCAGCGAGACGCTCACCAGCCCGACCAAGCTCTTCTCCCTGGCGGAGGCGGCCACGCAGGCCCTCACCGTCGACACGGGCATAGGGGGCATCCCCGAACTGACGCGCCTGGCCAAGGAGCTGAAGGACGTCAACCCGAAGAACATCACCTTCACCACCCTCCCCGTGGACGACAACCCGGCGGAGCGGGTGAAGGCGACCGTGGTCGTCAAGGAGTCCCAGGCCGAGCCGCTGCTCGCGATGATCCGTGAGGACACCTCCCTCACCGAGGTCAAGAAGCAGAAGGAAGCGGCCCAGAACGCGCAGAACGCCCTGCTCCAGGGCACCCGCGCACCGGCCTCCGACATCCGGGTCGAGGTCTACAACGGCGGCGGCCCCACCGGCTCCGCCCAGACCACCCTGAACTGGCTGCAGAACAACCAGGACGTATCCAAGTCGAGCAACAACGGCAACGCGCCCGAGAAGCTGGCCAAGACGACCCTGGAGTACGCGCCCAACCAGGCCGATCAGGCCCGCGCGCTCGCGGACATGATGGGCCTGCCCGCCGCGGCCCTGAAGCCCGGCACCACCGACGCACCCGACCGCACCCCGATGAAGCTCACCCTGGGCGCGGACTTCAAGGGAGCGGGCATCCCGATCACGGCGCCCAAGAAGGCGCCCGAGGGCATTCAGCGCGTCGAGGCCGACAAGGCCACCTGCGCCGAGTAATACATACCTGACACAGCAGGACCAATGGGGGGATACGGGTGAGGCACAGCAGCGTGCGAGGGGAGGGGGCGCCGCCCCACGCGCCCGGTGGCATACCGGACGCGGAGCCCGGTGGCATACCGGACGCGGGATCCGGCGCGCCCGGCACCCCGCCCGGCCCCCGTGACGGAGGGGCACGCGACGGCGACGGCGGGCCCCGTGCGGACGGCCGGCGCGGCGCGGGCGGCCGGAAGGCCGTACGTCCCCGCCGTCAGGGCAGGCGCCGCGTCCTGCGGTACATCGCCATCGCGCTCTCGCTGCTGATCCTGGGCACCGCCGGCGCCGGCTACCTGTACTACCGGCACCTCAACGGCTCCATCCAGACGGACGCGTTGAACCTCGGCGACAACAAGGCGCCGCGGCACAAGCCCAACGCCTTCGGCCAGACGCCGCTGAACATCCTGCTCATCGGCTCCGACGCGCGCGACGGCGAGGAGAACCAGGAACTCGGCGGCGCCAAGGAGACCTTCAACGGCACCCCGCTCGCCGACGTCCAGATGCTGCTGCACCTGTCCGCGGACCGCAGCAACATGTCGGTGATCAGCATGCCGCGCGACACCCTGCTCAAGCTGCCCAAGTGCACCGACACCGACGGCAAGGTGTACCCCGCCACCCAGGGCGTCCGGCCGATCAACGAGTCGCTGGGCCGGGGCGGCCCCGGCTGCACCGTCGCCACCTGGCAGGAGCGGACAGGCATACCGGTCGACCACTTCATGATGATCGACTTCAAGGGTGTCGTGTCGATGGCCGACGCGATCGGCGGCGTGCCCGTCTGCGTGCGGCAGAACGTCCACTCCCGCAACTACAAGGGCGAGGGCTCCGGCCTCCGCCTGACGAAGGGCACGCACCCCATCAAGGGCGTCCAGGCCCTCCAGTGGCTGCGCACCCGCTACGGCTTCGAGGACGGCAGCGACCTCGCGCGCGCCCACGGCCAGCACATGTACATGAACTCGATGGCCCGCGAGTTCCGCAAGAACGCCAAGCTGAGCAACCCGCTCAAGCTCAACAGCCTGGCCCAGGCGGCCATCGAGGCCATGGTCGTCGACGAGGGCCTGAACCGGATCGACCGGCTCTTCGACCTGAGCATGGAGCTCAAGCAGGTCCCCACGGGCCGGATCACCATGACGACCATGCCCTGGGTCGAGAGCACGCGCTGGAGGGGCAAGGTCGAGCCCGCGGCCGACGCCGAGCAGCTCTTCCGGATGGTCCGCGAGGACATCCCGCTGGACGGCAAGGCCCCGGACAAGCCGAAGCCCGCGGCCACCGCCACCCCGGTCACCGACCCGGCCGCACCGGCCGCCGAGATCCCGGTCATGGTCCGCAACGCCACCAGCGGCAAGGAGCACACCGCGACCCGGGTCCGCGGACGGGCCGCCGACGTGGCCGCGCTGCTGGCCGGCAAGGGCTTCGCCAAGGCCGTGGCCGACAGCCAGACCGCCGCCGAGGACACCACGGTCGTCCGGTACGCCGGGCTCGACCAGGCCGGCGACGCCGCCGCGGTGGCCACCGCGCTCGGCCTGCCGCCCACCGCAGTGCAGCGGTCCACGCAGGTCACCGGCGTGACGCTGTTCGTCGGCAAGGACTGGCGGGAGGGCGACAAGCCCGCCGCGCCGCCGGCCGCGCCCGCCAAGGCCCCCGACTCGGCCCGCCCGCTCAACGGCGACGACGAGGGCGCCTGCATGGAGATCCAGAAGGGCTTCACCTTCTGAGTGCGCGGGCGGCCGGAGGCACGGGAGGCAGCGGGATCGGCGGTCGCGTTACCGCGTACGGGGGAATCGGGGCGTGCCGGACGATCGGCACGGACGGTGACTGATCGTATGGGCCTACTGTTCTGAGGCCGCCTGTGACCAGTTCCTCCACGGAGGTGTCCCCCGTGCCCCAGCCGCAGCGCTACCCCCGTCCCCGGCCGCCGCAGGCTCCCCGGCGCGGGGGTGCGCCGCGGCGCCCGGCGCGGCGGCCCCGGTGGGGCGTACGGCTGGCCACGGCACTCTCCGTGGCCGTCCTGGGCTCCGGCGCCATCGGGCACGCGGTGATGACGGGGCTCGACACCGGCATCAGCCGGGTCGACCCCTTCAAGGACATGAAGAACCGCCCGCAGGCGGGACACGGCGTGAACTTCCTGATCGTCGGCACCGACGGCCGCGAGAAGATCGCCAAGGAGGACCGGCGCGAGTACCGCCTGGGCGGCACCTCCTGCAACTGCACCGACACGATCATGCTGGTGCACGTCTCCGCCGACCGGGAGCGGGCCAGCGTGATCAGCCTCCCGCGGGACACGTACGCCGAACTGCCCGCCCACACCGACGCGCTGACCGGCAAGCCGCACTCCCCGCACCCGGTGAAGCTGAACGCCGCGTACTCGGAGGGCGGGCCGAACCTCACCGTCCGCACCGTCGAGAACATGACCCGCGTGAAGATCGACCACTACCTGGAGGTCGACTTCACCGGCTTCATGCGGACGGTCGACGCGATGGGCGGGGTGGAGATCTGCACCGCCAAGCCGCTGAAGGACCGCTACTCGGGCCTCGACCTGCCCCCGGGAACGCACCGGCTGACCGGCGGCCAGGCCCTGCAGTACGTGCGCGCCCGCCACCTCGACGGCGCCGCGGACCTCGCCCGCATGCAGCGCCAGCAGCGGTTCGTCGCCGCGCTGATCTCCCAGGCCACCCGGAGCGGGATGCTGTTGAACCCGGTGAAGTTCAAGCAGGTCAGCTCGGAGCTGCTGGGCTCCGTGCGGGCCGACCCGGGCTTCGGCTCGCAGGAGATGCTGGACCTCGGGCAGGCGATGCGGGACTTCACCCCCGCCTCCTCGGAGTTCGCCTCGGTGCCGATCCTCGCCCAGTCCCCGCCCGTGCGGCTGCTGGGCTCGGTGGTGCGCTGGGACGAGCCCAGGGCCGCCCGGCTCTTCCAGGCCCTGCGCGACGACAAGCCGCTGGCCCCGGCGAAGCCCCGGCGCAAGGACACCGCGGTGCCGGTCGACGTGGCCCCGCAGCAGATCCGGGTGCACGTGGAGAACGGGACGCGCATCGACGGGCTCGGCGGGCGGGTGGACCGGGCCCTGCGCGCCACCGGTTTCGCCACCGACCAGGCGCCCACGGGAGGGTCCGCGCGGAACGTCACGCGCACGGTGGTCTCGTACGACCCCCGCTGGGACCGCTCGGCCAAGACCCTGGCCACCGCCCTGTCCGGCGCGGTGACCCGGGCGGTGCCGGGGCTCGGGCCCGTGCTGCGGGTGACCGCGGGGACCGACTACCGCCGGGTGACGCCGGTGCGGGCCGAGGACCCGTACCAGGGCGAGTTCGGGGTGGTCACCGGCGACCAGGTGGCCTGCCGGACCACGTGAGGGCGCCCGGGCCGCCGGGAGCCCGGCTCCACCCGGCTCGACCCGGCCCCGCCGGTCAGTCGTCGTCCAGGCCCTCGGCCGCGCGGCGCTCGCGCAGCTCCATGATCGCGCGGCGCCGGGCGAGCCGGTGGGTGCGGCGGATCTGCGCCTCCTGGTAACGCCGCTTGTCCTGCTCGGTCTCGGGGAGCACGGGCGGCACCGTGCGCGGCTTGCCGTCCGCGTCCACGGCCGCGAAGACGAGGTACGCGCTGCCGACCTGGGTGGGCGGGGTGGACTCGTTCCACCGCTCGGCGAGCACGCGCACGCCGATCTCCATCGAGCTGCGGCCGGTCCAGTTGCACTGCGCGCGTACGTGGACCAGGTCGCCCACCCGCACCGGCGCGAGGAAGGCCATCTCGTCCATGGAGGCCGTCACGGCCGGGCCCCCCGAGTGCCGGCCGGCGACCGCGCCGGCCGCGTCGTCCACCAGCTTCATGATCACTCCGCCGTGCACCGTGCCCAGCAGGTTCGTGTCGTTGGCTGTCATGATGTGGCTGAGGGTGGTGCGGGACGCCGAGGTGGGCTTACCGGGAAGATCGCCCGAAACATCTGTCATGCACCCACCTTAAATGCGTGACGGATGCACCGGCTGTGCAACAGACCCGGCACGAAGTGCGCCCCGGCCTGTCGGACGACACGCCGGGCCAGGCATCCTTGTCCGCATGAATGACTGGCCCGAGGGGTGGACCGACAACCGCGACGAGCGCCAAGGCCGCGGCAGCTCCAGCGCACAGCCGGAGGGCGCCCGGGTCATGCGCCATGTCCAGCGGGGTTCCCAGGGGCCGCAGCAGCCCCGTCAGCAGCCCCCGTACCCGCCCGCGCAGCCGCCCCGGCCGCCGCGGCAGCAGGGGCACCAGCAGCCGCCGGCCCAGCAGGGCTACGGCGTGCCGTCGCAGCAGGGGTCGCAGCACGACACGTACGGCGGCTACGACAGCGGCTACAACACCGGCCAGGTCTACGGCAGTCCCTCGGGCGGCGGTCCCGGCGGCGGCCAGGGCCGTACCGGCGCCCCCCAGGGCGGCGGCCGGCCGCAGGGGCCCGTGGACTGGGGTCGCCGGCTGAAGATCGGTTCCATCGTGCTGGTCTCCACGCTCGCCGTGGTCTCCGTCGGCACGTACTTCTGGGCCGACTCCAAGATGCGGCGCGAGGTGGACCTGTCCAAGGTCATCGAGCGGCCGGACGAGGGCGACTGCACGACGTACCTGATCGTCGGCTCCGACAGCCGCGAGGGCATGTCGGCCGAGGAGAAGAAGAAGCTCCACACCGGCTCCGCCGAGGGCAAGCGCACCGACTCGATGATGGTGCTGGCTGCCTGCTCCAGCGGGAACACGATGATCTCGCTGCCGCGTGACTCGGACGTGGAGATCCCGTCCTTCGTCGGCTCGGAGTCCGGCAAGAAGTACGCGGGCCGGGGGGTCCGCACCAAGCTCAACGCCGCCTACGCGATGGACGGCCCCGAACTCCTGGTGCGCACGGTCGAGTACAACACCGGCCTGCGCATCGACCACTACGCGGAGATCGGCTTCGCCGGTTTCGCCAACATCGTCGACGCGCTCGGCGGCGTCGAGATGAACATCGAGAAGGGCTTCAAGGACAAGAAGTCGGGCGCCGACTTCAAGGCCGGCAAGCAGACCCTCAACGGCGAGCAGGCGCTGGCCTTCGTCCGTACCCGGTACGCCTTCGCGGAGTCGGACCTGGCGCGTACGAAGAACCAGCAGAAGTTCCTGTCGGCGCTGGCGAGCCAGGCGGCGACGCCGGGCACGATCCTGAACCCGTTCCAGCTCTACCCGGTGATGGGCGCGGGCCTGGACACGCTGGTCGTGGACGAGGACATGTCGCTGTTCGACCTGGGCGAGATGTTCTTCGCGATGAAGGGCATCACGGGCGGCGACGGCGTGTCGATGAACATGCCGATCAACGGCTCCCGCGGGGGCAACCTGGTCTGGGACAAGGCCAAGGTCAAGCAGCTGGTCCAGCAGATCCAGAACGACGAGAAGGTCACGGTCCGCGGCAAGTGACCCGCGGCAGCTGACCCGCGGGTAGGGACCTAGCCTGGATGGAGGGGGATCCTCCATCCAGGCGGTGCGCCATGACCGAGGACAGCAGGTACTGGGCTTCGGGGAACTGGCAGGTCTCCGACGGCAGCGCCGACGAGTTCGTCGAGCGCTGGAAGGCCTTCCTCAGCTGGACGAAGGAGGCCAACGACGGCTTCCTGGGGGCCCGGCTCGTCCGCGACCTGAACGAGCCGAACCACTTCGTCTCCTTCTCCGCCTGGCGGGACCCGGCGGCCATGAAGGAGTGGCAGGGCAGACCCGAGTTCACCGAGGCCTTCGGCGCGTGCCGGGCGCTCTGCGACGACATGCACAGCGGCGGCTACGAGCTGGTGGTCGCGTACTGACACGCGAAAGGCGCCTCCCGGACGGGGGAGGCGCCTCGTACCCGTGCCGGAACCCGGGGGTCCCGACAGGCTGCGGGCACGCGGGCTCGGCTCAGGAGAACACTGTCTCGCCCTCCGAGTCGACCACTTCTGAGCCTGCAGGATTCAGGATGTCGTCCACCTTGCCGGTGACCCGTCCTCCAGCCTTGCCCGCCACGGTGCCCAGGTAGCCGTCCCGGCGCGCTTTCTTCAAGTGGTCCTTGATCGTCTCCGGCCGGCGCCCGATCAATCGGGCGAGCCACGGCACCGGGGCCGGAGCCCCGCCCTCAGCCATGCTCGCGTAGGTCATCGACAGCGTCGCCAGGTACCGCTCCGAGACACCTTCCTCGGCCAAGAGGCGTCCCGCGGTTTCGCCCAGGACATCCAGCTTCCGCGTGAAGTCCTCGAGAGTCCTCTGCGCCTCCGGTGCAGTCCTGGCGATTTCCACGGCGGCCGCGATGTCGACCCTTCGCAGGACCGTCGTGGAGATGCCACGCATCACGTCACGGGATTCTGCGTCATCAACCGCCTCAACCGTGATCCGCTGCGGGCCGCCAGTGACCGGCCCCGCCGGCCACCACAGTCGGATCACCCAACCTCCGTGCCGCTGCGCGACCTCAAACCCCTCACTGTCCGTTCGCATGACACCACCATACCCCGCCCAGGGTGGACCACCCTGGGTTGACAATAGAGGGTGGACCAGGCGCAGACTGGGTGGAGCAGCGGGGGCCGCCCATTCCTGACGAGAAAGGCCAGTTCGACACGTGGCAGCAACGACCAAGTCCGCCGACACGGATGACGAGTTGGGGAATCAGCTGGTCACAGACGTCTGGGAGCGATGGACCGACCGGAAGACGCTGGAGAACAGCACCAAGAAGCAGTACCGCTCCATCCGGAACACCACCCTCGAACCGTTCTTCAAAGGCCGATCCATCGCGTCTCTCCAGGTGGACGACATCGAGCAGTGGCTGTCGTGGATGGAGCAGACCTGCAGGCTGTCCGCCCGCACGCGGCGGCAACGGTTCTCGTTCCTCTCCGGGTTGATGGACTGGGCCGTCACCAACGAGATCATCGATCGCAATCCGTGCAAGAAGATCGAGCACGTGGGAAGTCGCGCCAAGGAGATTCGCGAGCAGAAGGGCAACGCCCGGCGGCTGACCACTCGGGAGGTTCTGGCCACACTCAACGGAGCGCCGCCCCGCTACCGGGCGATGCTCTGGCTGATGGCGGGATGCGGCCTCCGGATCGGCGAGGCCATGGCGGTCTCCCGCGATCAGATCGACTTCCCGGCGGGTGTCCTGCGCGTCGACTTCCAGATGGTGGAGGACGGCGTAACCGCGTCAGGGAAGAACAGCGCGCTGCACCGCAGGCACATCAAGGCCCGCGACGAGGAGGAACCAGGGCGCATCGTGCCCCTGCCCCCCAACGTCGCGTTCGAGCTCCGCAGGCACATGAAGAACCACGGCATGTGGGGCCCTGAACGGCTGCTGTTCCCGAACGTGACCCGGACCGGATATCTCTACGCTTCCTACTTCTACCGGCAGATCTGGCCGGTAGCCCTCAGGAAGGGCGGGGTGCCTTACTGCAAGCCCCACTCCATGCGGCACTACTACGGCTCTCGGCTGCTCTACGCAGGCGTGCCTGAAAACGACGTGGCGGACTGGATGGGGCACAGCAGCACGGGCGTACTACGCGAGCACTACCACTACATCTTCGAGGGAGCCGTGCAGCGCGGACGCACGGCCATCGCGACGATGCTGACGCCCGGCGCCGACGACCCCGGGAAGGGAGATGCGGCCGCCACCTGACCGAGACCGCGAGAAGGCCCCCGGCAGGACGCCGGGGGCCTCACTGTTCGCGCAGATCACAACCTGTCGAAACAGCCTCTGACCTGCGAAAACCTTGCTAAGGCAGGTTCCTGGCCATGACGATGCGCTGGACCTGGTTCGTGCCTTCATAAATCTGGGTAATCTTCGCGTCGCGCATCATGCGCTCGACCGGGTAGTCGCGGGTGTAGCCGTAGCCGCCGAGGAGCTGGACGGCGTCCGTGGTGACCTCCATGGCGATGTCGGAGGCGAAGCACTTGGCCGCGGCGCCGAGGTACGTCAGGTCGGCATCGCCGCGCTCGGAGGCGGCGGCGGCCTGGTAGGTCAGGGCGCGGGCGGCGGAGATCTTCATCGCCATGTCCGCGAGCATGAACTGGACGCCCTGGAAGTCGGCGATCGGCTTGCCGAACTGCTTGCGCTCCTGGACGTAGCCCTTGGCGTAGTCGAGGGCGCCCTGCGCGATGCCGAGGGCCTGGGCCGCGATGGTGATGCGGGTGTGGTCCAGGGTCTTCATGGCAGTCGCGAAGCCGGTGCCCTCGTCGCCGATCATGCGGTCGGCGGGGATGCGGACGTTGTCGAGGTAGACCTCGCGGGTCGGGGAGCCCTTGATGCCGAGCTTCTTCTCCGGGGCGCCGAAGGAGACGCCCTCGTCGCCCTTCTCGACGACGAAGGCCGAGATGCCCTTGGAGCGCTTCTCCGGGTCGGTGACGGCCATGACCGTGTAGTACTCGGAGACGCCCGCGTTGGTGATCCAGCGCTTGACGCCGTTGAGGACCCAGAAGTCGCCGTCGCGGACCGCGCGGGTCTTCATGCCGGCCGCGTCGGAGCCCGCGTCGGGCTCGGAGAGGCAGTAGGAGAACATGCCGTCGCCCTTGGCGAGCGGGGTCATGTACTTCTTCTTCAGCTCCTCGGAGCCGGAGAGGATGACCGGGAGGGAGCCGAGCTTGTTCACGGCGGGGATGAGGGAGGAGGACGCGCAGACGCGGGCCACCTCCTCGATCACGATGACCGTGGCGAGGGCGTCGGCGCCGGCGCCGCCGTAGTTCTCGGGGACGTGGACGGCGTGCAGGTCGTTGGCGACGAGGGCGTCGTGGGCCTCCTGCGGGAAGCGGGCCTCCTCGTCGACGGCCGCGGCGAACGGCGCGATCTTGGCCTCGCAGAGCGCGCGGACGGACTCGCGGAGCATGTCGTGCTCTTCGGCCGGGCGGTACAGGTCGAAGTCGGAACCCGCCAAGGTGTCTCACTCCCCAAGGTGACGCTAACTACCGTTAAGTAACCCAAGCCTAGTCCGCTACTCACCCGTAGGGATACGAGTGCGGGGCGTGAGCTGCATGACAACGGGGCGTACCTGGGGGAAACGTCCCCCGATCGGGCCCGACTATGCTCGGTTGCCGTTGTTCTCCCCCTCCCCCAGGAGTTCCCGCATGGCCCTCAAGATCACCGTGATCGGCACCGGCTACCTCGGCGCCACGCACGCTGCCGCGATGGCCGAGCTGGGCTTCGAGGTGCTGGGTCTGGACGTGGTCCCGGAGAAGATCGAGATGCTGTCCCAGGGGCGGGTCCCGATGTACGAGCCGGGGCTGGAGGAGCTGCTGGGCGCGCACGTCGCGGGGATCGAGGGGTCCTCTGGCCGGCTGCGCTTCACCACCTCGTACGAGGAGGCGGCCGCCTTCGGCGACGTCCACTTCGTCTGTGTGAACACCCCGCAGAAGCACGGCGAGTACGCCTGCGACATGTCGTACGTCGACTCCGCGGTCGAGTCGCTGGCCCCGCACCTGACCCGGCCGGTCCTGGTGGTCGGCAAGTCGACGGTGCCGGTGGGCTCGGCGGACCGGATCGCGGGGCGGCTGGCGGAGCTGGCGCCGGCGGGCGACCAGGTGGAGCTGGCGTGGAACCCGGAGTTCCTGCGCGAGGGCTTCGCCGTGCAGGACACGCTGCACCCGGACCGGATCGTGGTGGGCGTGCGGAGCGCGCACGCGGAGAAGCTGCTGCGCGAGGTGTACGCGACGCCGGTCGCGGAGGGGTCGCCGATGGTGGTGACGGACTTCCCGACGGCGGAGCTGGTGAAGACGGCCGCGAACTCCTTCCTGGCGACGAAGATCTCTTTCATCAACGCGATGGCGGAGGTCTGCGAGGCGGCCGGGGGCGACGTGGTGAAGCTGGCCGAGGCCATCGGGCACGACGAGCGGATCGGCGCGAAGTTCCTGCGGGCCGGCATCGGCTTCGGCGGCGGCTGCCTGCCGAAGGACATCCGAGCCTTCATGGCGCGGGCGGGCGAGCTGGGCGCGGACCAGGCGCTGACCTTCCTCCGCGAGGTCGACTCGATCAACATGCGGCGGCGCGGGCACATGGTGGAGCTGGCGCGGGAGGCCGTGGGCGGCTCGTTCCTGGGCAAGCGGGTGGCGGTGCTGGGCGCGACGTTCAAGCCGGACTCGGACGACGTGCGGGATTCGCCGGCGCTGAACGTGGCGGGCCAGATCCACCTGCAGGGCGGCCAGGTCACGGTGTACGACCCGAAGGGCATGGCGAACGCGCGGCGGGTCTTCCCGACCCTGGCGTACGCGGAGACCGCGGAGGCGGCGGTGGCGGGCGCGGACGTGGTGCTGCACCTGACGGAGTGGCGCGAGTTCCGCGAGCTGGACCCGGCGGCCCTGGCGGCGCAGGTGGCGACCCCGCTGATCCTGGACGGCCGCAACGCGCTGGACGCCACCCTGTGGCGGGCGGCGGGCTGGACGTACCGCGCGATGGGCCGGCCGCGGGCCTGAGCCTCGCGTAGGGGGCGGCCGGCGTCGTGCCGCCCCGTACGGCTTCCCTTTCGCCGTTGCGGGGGCGCACCCGCCGCCGCCCTGGAAGACTCGCGTCCCGTCGGGCGCTGCGGGGGACGCGGCCGCCCGCCGGGACGGGGGCGCGATTGCGATGGCCGGGCTGAGTCCGATCGACGACGGGCTGCCGCGGGAGGCCGCCGAGCTGGCCAGGTCCCTGCGCGATCTGTTCGACGGCCTGGGGGTGTCGATGCGCCGGTACGCCGCCAGGCGCTCGTACGACCCGGCCACCGTCTCGCGCTACCTCGGCGGGCGCCGCCTGCCGCCCTGGGAGTTCGTGCTCAACCTCGCGCACGACGTGGCCGAGGAGCGCGGCCGCACGCCCACCCCGGAGACCCTCACCCTGCTCCGCGAGCAGTACGCGGCGGCGGCGCGGACCGGCGGCAGCCCGGCGCACCGGGCGCAACTGCTGGAGCGGCAGCTGGCGGACGCGGACGAGGAGGCGCGGCAGGCGGCGGCGCGGGAGCGCTGGCTGGAGGAACAGCTCCAGGACCGCGAGCACCGGATCCGTGACCTGGAGATGCGCAACGTGATGCTCCAGGCGGCCGCGGACGCCCCGTTCTCCCCCGAGGAGGACGGCGGGGAGGACGGTGGGGCGGGCGACGACGGCGAGCGCACCCGGCTGCGGCGGGAGATCGAGGAGCTGACGGCGGAGCTGACCCGGCTGCGGGCACTGCACCGGCGGGCGGAGGAACGGTGCGAGCAACTGGAGCGGCAGCTCGCGCGGGCCGAGGCGGAGGCCCCCGTGGAGGGCTCGGCGGAGGGGGTGCCCGCGGGCACGCTCGTACCCGTCGGCCGGCGGGACTCAGGCCAGGGAGCGGACGGCCGGGTGCTTCCCCCCTGGGCGGTTGCCGGAGCGGCGGCGGACGGGTTTCATCCGCAGGCCGTGTACCGGTTCGGGGCGGTGCACGGCGAGGTCAACGTCCATCTCGACGGCGGCCGCGCGGACGAGGACTACGTGGCGTCCGTGACCGTGCAGCTGCTGCTGGCCGACCGGTTCGTGGCCCACGGCCTGATGCTGGACCGGCGTACGGCGCTGGTGGTGGTCCCGGCCGGCGATCTCGACAGGCGATGGAGGGGGCTCCGTCTCCTGCCCAGGCAGCACGATCTGACGGTCGAGACGTACGGCGGTGTGCGGGTCGGCACCACCATCGAGCCGCACCAGGACTTCGGCGACGGGTCCGGCTCACGCGGCGCGGCGGACCTCACGGCCGCGGTGCTGCACCTGGCCGGGGACGTTCCCGCTCCGGACCGGGCCCCGGTGCCGGACCGGCGCTTCACCCCGGCCGGGCGGCTGCTGGTGAGCGCACACGAGTCCGGAGTGCGGCACTCGCTCCTGCTCGACACCGCGGGGCGGTTCGGGAACTGGCTGCGTGTGGACGGGGACCTGGGGCCCGGTCTGATCGGAGCACCCGCGTTCTCGGGGACGGGAGAGCTGGCGGGCCTGGTGGTGAGGGCCGCGGAACCTCCCAGGAGCGTACGGCTGGCGGGCGGTCAGCAACAGCAGCTCCCCGCGCGACGGGGGATGCTGCTGGCCGCGTCGGCCCTGCGGGGGCTGCCGGGCTTCGACGCGGACGAGTCCTCCGGCTGAGGCCGGTGCGTCAGCCGGTGCGGCGGGAGCGGTAGGTGCGCATCTTGGCGCGGCTGCCGCAGATCGACATGGTGCACCAGCGGCTGCGGCCGGCCGGGCTGCGGTCGTAGTAGGCCCAGTGGCAGTCGTCGGCCGCGCAGGCCTTGAGGCGGGTCCAGGTGCCGGCGGCGACCGCCTCGGCGATGGCGGCGGCGACGCGGGCGGTGAGGCCGGGCTCTCCGGCGGGGGCCAGTGCGGCCGTGCCCTCGTGGTCCAGGGTGACCGTCAGGGGGGCCTCGGCCAGGAGGGCGTTCAGCTCTGACAGGCGGCCGGGCGGGATGTCGTGGCCGGCGTGCGCGAGGCACGCGGCGCGCAGGGCCTCGCGGAGTGCCGCGGCCCGGTCGAGGGCGTCGCCGGACAGGCCGAACTCCGCCGCCAGGCGGTCGTCTCCCGTGTCCACGCTCAGCGTGTTGACCAGCGCCTCGACGAGCGCGAGGCCTCCGGGCGCGGGCGCTCTCTCCGTCATGTCGTCGACGTTACCTCCTGGCGAAGGCAAGCGGTAACGCCTACCCTGACAGTTACCGGTTAATGGCTTGTTCCGGTAACACCGGCATGTTCTCTGGAGGAAAGATGGCCATCGCCAAGCTCGGGACCGTCGTCCTGGACTGTCCCGACCCGCTCGCGCTCGCGGAGTTCTACGCCGCCCTGCTCGGCGGCACGCCGGCGCTCGACGAGGACGGCACCTGGGCGGACCTGGAGGGCCACGGGGGCTCGGCCCTCGCCTTCCAGAAGGCGCAGGGGCACGTCGCGCCGAACTGGCCCTCCCCCGAGGCCTCGCAGCAGTTCCACCTGGACCTGACGGTGGAGGACCTGGACGTCGCGGAGGGCCAGGCCCTCGCGCTGGGCGCCAAGCTGCTGGATCCGGGCCCCGAGGGCCGGACCTGGCGGGTGTACGCCGACCCGGCCGGGCACCCGTTCTGCCTCTGCGCCTGCTGACGGCGGCAGCCCTGCTGACGGCGGCGGCCCTGCCGTCCTCGGCAGGGCGATCAGGCCGAGCGGCGGTACTGGGCCGCCCGTGCGGTGAACTCGGCGTCCCGCAGCACGCGTTGGGCGTTGCCCCAGGTCAGCAGGGCGATGTCCGGCTCCGGCCAGTCGCGGTCGAGGAGCTCGGCGATCAGCCGCGGGTAGCCCGAGGGGTCCGTGAGCCCCTCGGGGCGGGGGGCCGCCGGTCCCGTGCCGAAGGCGCCGCCCAGGCCCACGGCGTGGGGGCCGGCGACCGTGCGTACGTGGTCCAGGTGGTCCGCCACCGTCGCGGGGGTGACCGGCACCCCGGCCGGGGCCAGCCGGTCCGCGGCGCAGGTCACCATGCACAGGCCCTTCGCCGCGCCCAGCGCCTCCAGCACGTCGTCCGGGACGTTGCCGGGGTGCGGGTGCAGCGCGGCGGCCCCGGCGTGCGAGACCAGCACCGGTGCCTTCGAGGCCGCGATGAGGGTGCGGGCCGTCTCGGGCCCGCAGCCGGCGAGGTCCAGCACCATCGCGAGCCGGTTCATCTCCCGTACCACCTCGTGGCCGAACGCGCTGAGCCCGCGCTCCGCCCAGGCCGCCCCTGCGGGGGCCAGGCTGCGCACGCCGAGGGCGTGGAAGGCGCGGAGCGGGCCGAGGGACGCGTCGAGGGCACGGCCCGAGACGGGGCCCATGAAGGAGGCGATGCGGCCGCGGTTGCGGGCGTCGGCCAGTTCGTCGGGGCCGAAGGCCGTGCACAGGCTGTCCGGATAGCGCCGGAACATCTGGCGGGCGAAGTCGATCTGTTCCAGGGTCCCGGCCACCACCCGGTCGTCCGGGACGGGCGCCCCGGTCCCGTCCGCGGTCTCCCCGGGCACGAGCAGGGACCAGAACAGGCCGCCGACACCCCCGGCCCGCAGCCGGGGGAGGTCGGTGTCGACGGTGCTCTCGACCGTCGCGAGGTCGTGGAGGGGGCTCTGCCTCAGCGTCCACAGGAGGTCGTTGCACCCGTCCACGACGGGGTGCGCGGCGAGCAGCGCAGCCACGCGCTCCGGTACGGGCCGCGACGGCTCGGGGCCGGCTGCCGGCTCGGGGGCGGGCTGGGCCGCGGGCTCGGGTCCACCGGGCGGCGGCTCGACCGCCCCGGCGGCCCCGGGGCCCTCGTGGGTTTCATCCTGCAGGTCGGCCATGGCGTTCGCTCCGGTCTCGGCGGCAGCAGGGCGTTGCTGCCACCGTGACACGGGGGACGCGGGTGTTCGCGGCGGGTGTGGCGTTCGGGTCAACGCCCGAACGCCACACACCACGCCGCTGCTACGAGGCGGTGGCCGGCAGCACCGCGTTCGACGGCGGTACGTGGGCCTGCGCGGCGGCCACCGACTCGGCGTCCCGCAGCACGCGTACCGCGTTCGACCAGGTCAGCTTCGCGAGGTCGGCGCGCGACCAGCCGCGGTGCAGCAGCTCCGCGACCAGGTTCGGGTAGCCCGCCACGTCGTCGAGGCCGGACGGCGTGAAGGCGGTGCCGTCGTAGTCGCCGCCGATGCCGATGTGGTCGATGCCGGCCACCTCGCGCATGTGGTCGAGGTGGTCCGCGACCGTGGCGGCCGTGGCCACGGGGCGGGGGTTGGCCGCCTCGAAGGCCCGGTGGACCTCCATCGCCGGGGCGGTGGTGTCCAGGTGGTGCATGCCGTGGGCGCGCATGTTCTCGTCGGCCGCGGCCGTCCAGGCCACCGCCTCGGGGAGGATGAACTTCGGCACGAACGTCGCCATCGCCACGCCGCCGTTGGCCGGCAGCAGCGCCAGCACGTCGTCGGGGATGTTGCGCGGGTGGTCGCAGACCGCCCGGGACGAGGAGTGCGAGAAGATCACCGGCGCCGTGGAGGCCGCGATGGCGTCCCGCATCGTGGTGGCGGCCACGTGGGAGAGGTCCACGAGCATGCCGACGCGGTTCATCTCCCGGACGACCTCGCGGCCGAAGTCGGTGAGGCCGCCGTGCCGGGGCTCGTCGGTGGCCGAGTCCGCCCAGTCGATGGTGTCGTTGTGCGTCAGGGTCATGTAGCGGACACCGAGCCGGTGCAGCGCGCGCAGCGTGGCCAGCGAGTTGTTGATGGAGTGACCGCCCTCGGCACCCATCAGGGAGGCGATCCGGCCCTCCTTGCGGGCCTTCTCCATGTCGTCGGCCGTCAGCGCCCGCGTCAGATCGCCCGGGTAACGGTCGATCAGCTGGTTCACGGCGTCGATCTGCTCCAGGGTGGCGCTGACCGCCGTGTCGCCCGCGAAGTCCGAGCGCACGTAGACCGACCAGAACTGCGCGCCGACACCGCCCGCACGCAGGCGGGGGATGTCGGTGTGCAGGTGTCCGGACTGGTCGCCGGCGATGTCCCGCTGCCCGAGGTCGTAGCGGACCTGCTCGCGCAGGGCCCAGGGCAGGTCGTTGTGGCCGTCGACGACCGGGTGCTCGGCGAGCAGCTCGCGGGCCTCCGCGAGCCGCGCGGCCGCGCTCACTTGCCGAATCCGAACGACTCCTGGCCGGCGACCTTCGTGCGCAGCCGCTTGCCCTTCTCGGTGGCCTGGTCGTTGAGCTCCTGCTGGAACTCCTTCATCCGGGCCAGCAGGTCCGCGTCCTGGGTGGCGAGGATGCGGGCGGCCAGCAGGCCGGCGTTGCGCGCGCCGCCGACCGAGACGGTGGCGACGGGCACGCCCGCGGGCATCTGCACGATCGACAGCAGCGAGTCCATGCCGTCGAGGTACTTGAGCGGTACGGGGACGCCGATGACGGGGAGCGGGGTCACCGAGGCGAGCATGCCCGGCAGGTGGGCGGCGCCGCCGGCGCCCGCGATGATCGCCTTGAGGCCGCGGTCGGCGGCCTCCTCGCCGTACGCGATCATCTCGCGCGGCATGCGGTGGGCCGACACGACGTCGACCTCGTAGGGGATCTCGAACTCGTCCAGCGCCTGTGCGGCGGCCTCCATGACGGGCCAGTCCGAGTCGGAACCCATCACGATGCCGATAAGAGGAGAGGTACTCATTCGGTGATTGTTCCCCTGAGGTAGCCGGCAGCGTGACGGGCGCGCTCCAGCACGTCGTCCAGGTCGTCGCCGTAGGTGTTCACGTGCCCGACCTTGCGGCCGGGCTTCACGTCCTTGCCGTACATGTGGATCTTGAGCTGCGGGTCGCGGGCCATGCAGTGCAGGTACGCCTGGTACATGTCCGGGTAGTCACCGCCGAGCACGTTGGCCATCACGGTCCAGGGGGCCCGCGGGCGCGGGTCGCCCAGCGGCAGGTCGAGGACCGCCCGTACGTGGTTGGCGAACTGCGAGGTGACCGCGCCGTCCATGGTCCAGTGGCCCGAGTTGTGGGGGCGCATGGCCAGCTCGTTGACGAGGATCCGGCCGTCGGTGGTCTCGAAGAGCTCGACCGCGAGGTGGCCGACGACGCCGAGCTCGCCGGCGATGCGCAGGGCCAGCGACTGGGCCTCGCCCGCGAGCTCCTCGGAGAGGTGGGGCGCGGGGGCGATCACCGTGTCGCAGACGCCGTCCACCTGGACGGACTCGACGACCGGGTAGGCCACGGCCTGCCCGTGCGGGGAGCGGACGATGTTGGCCGCGAGCTCGCGGACGTAGTCCACCTTCTCCTCCGCGAGGACCGGGACACCCGCCTTGAAGGGGGCCTCCGCGTCCTCGGCGGTGCGCACGAACCACACGCCCTTGCCGTCGTAGCCGCCGCGCACGGTCTTGAGGATGACGGGGAAGCCGCCCACCTCGTCCGCGAAGGCCACCACGTCCGCCGGATCCGCCACGATCCGGTGGCGGGGGCTGGGCGCGCCGATCTCGTCGAGCCTGGCGCGCATCACCCCCTTGTCCTGGGCGTGCACCAATGCGTCGGGCCCCGGGCGGACGGGGATTCCGTCCGCTTCCAGGGCCCGCAGGTGCTCCGTGGGTACGTGCTCGTGGTCGAAGGTGACCACGTCACAGCCGCGCGCGAAGGCACGGAGGGTGTCCAGGTCGCGATAGTCGCCGATGACGACATCGCTCACCACCTGGGCCGCCGAGTCCTGCGGGGTGTCACTGAGGATCTTGAATCTGATGCCGAGGGGGATACCCGCCTCGTGGGTCATGCGGGCGAGCTGACCGCCGCCGACCATGCCGACTACCGGGAACGTCACTCCTCCAGGGTATCCGCCATTCGGGACGGCCCCGCGACCCGGCCGCCCAGGTCAGCGCAGTGTGAACGGGCGGTCACGCAGCTCGCCGCACGTGTTGCGTGAGCCACGGGCGTACCCGCGGGTCGCCGCTTAACATGACGGGGTTGACGCATTCGAGTTGACGCCATCGACCGACAGGGGCTGAACGATCACCATGAGCGCCTCCAAGCGGGCGGACCTCGTCGGGCGGGCACGCGGGCTCGCGCGGGAGATCGCCAAGTTCGGAGCGGTCGGCGGCCTGGGTCTGCTGGTCAACCTGGGCGTGTTCAACCTCCTCCGGCACACCACCGACCTCCAGGTCGTGCGCACGAGCGTGATCGCGACGGTCGTCGCCATCGCGTTCAACTACGTGGGCTTCCGCTACTTCACGTACCGGGACCGCGACAAGAGCGGCCGGACCCGTGAGATGACGCTGTTCCTGCTGT
The DNA here is from genome assembly GCF_044759445.1 of Streptomyces sp. NPDC101118. NCBI lineage: Bacteria > Bacillati > Actinomycetota > Actinomycetes > Kitasatosporales > Streptomycetaceae > Streptomyces > Streptomyces sp. NPDC101118. The sequence continues at coordinate 54,168 of NZ_JBIVZG010000006.1, forward strand.
TCAGCGCGGTCGGCCTGGTGATCGAGAACGGCCTGCTGTACGCGGCGACCTACGGCCTGGGCTGGGACAGCCCGCTGCAGAGCAACGTCTTCAAGTTCCTGGGCATCGCCGTGGCCACGGCCTTCCGCTTCTGGTCCTACCGGACCTGGGTGTTCCGGGCCATGCCGGTACCGCAGCCGGCCGCCGCACCCGCGCCGGCCACCGGGTCCCCGGCCACCGGTACGCCCGCCCCCGCGGCCCGCACGTCGGCGCGCTCGGGGCACCGGCCGAAGGTCCGGGCCGGACGCTAGACGCGCCCCGGGCACACCGCCGCAGCGGCCCGGAGGCGCGGAGGCCCGGAGGCCCGGAGGCCCTAGCGGACCGTCGGCTCCCGGTCGGCGGGGCGGTGGGGCGCCGTACGGCTGAGGAACAGCGCGAAGACCGGCGGCTGCGCCTGGATCAGCTCCAGCCGGCCGCCGTCGGCCTCGGCGAGGTCCCGGGCGACGGCCAGGCCGATGCCCGTGGAGTTCCGGCCGCTGATGGCCCGCTCGAAGATCCGGTTGCCGAGGTCGGCGGGGACGCCCGGGCCCTCGTCGGTGACCTCGATGACGGCCTGGTTGCCGGTGACCCGGGTGCGCAGGGCGACGGTGCCGCCGCCGTGCATGAGCGAGTTCTCGATCAGCGCCGCGAGCACCTGGGCCACCGCGCCCGGGGTGCCGACGGCCCGCATGCCCTGCTTGCCCGAGCGGACGATGGCGCGGCCCGCGCTGCGGTAGGCCGGGCGCCACTCCTCCACCTGCTGCTTGACGACCTCGTCCACGTCGAAGGGGACGGCGGAGCCGGTCCTGGGGTCGCGCGAGTTCGTGAGCAGCCGCTGCACCACGTCGGTGAGGCGCTCGACCTGGTTCAGCGCGATCGACGCCTCCTCGCGCACCGTCTCCAGGTCATCGGTGACGGTGATCTCCTCCAGCCGCATCGAGAGCGCGGTCAGCGGCGTGCGCAGCTGGTGGGAGGCGTCGGCGGCCAGTCTCCGCTCGGCGGTCAGCATCCGGCCGATCCGCTCGGCGCTGGCGTCCAGCACGTCCGCGACCCGGTCCAGCTCGGGCACCCCGTACCGCTTGTGGCGCGGCCGCGGGTCGCCCGAGCCGAGCCGCTCGGCGGTCTCGGCCAGGTCCGTCAGGGGCGAGGCCAGCCTGTTGGCCTGGCGTACGGCGAGGAGTACGGCGGCCACGACGGCCAGCAGCGCCACGGCCCCCACCACGAGGAGGGTGCGGCCGACCTCGCGGGTGACGATCGAGCGGGATTCCTCGACGGTGACGGCCACGCCCTGGTCGCCCCGGACGGTGGCCCTGATGGCGCCGCCCTCGGGCGGCGGGCCGATCTCCAGGTCGGGGCTGCCGGGGACGACGACGACGGCGTGCCGGCCGGCGTCGAGCTGGTCGGCGAGGGCCGCCGGGTCCAGGGCCTCCTTCTCCAGCACCTTGGTCTCGACGGCGCCGAGCAGGCTCTGGGCCTCGGACTCGACGCTGTCGTGGGCGCTGTTGGTGATCGTCCGGGTCTCGACGATCACCAGGGAGACCCCGAAGACCGCGATCACCACGAGGACCACGGCGAGCGTGGAATTGATCAGACGGCGGCGCATGACCTCATCGTGGGTGGTTCAGCGGGGTGCAACGGGTGCGGCGGGCGGGTTCAGCTCTTCTCGAAGCGGAAGCCGACGCCGCGGACGGTGGCGATGTACCGCGGGTTGGCGGCGTCGTCGCCCAGCTTCTTGCGAAGCCACGAGATGTGCATGTCGAGCGTCTTGGTGGAGGACCACCAGGTGGTGTCCCAGACCTCGCGCATCAGCTGGTCGCGGGTGACGACGCGGCCGGCGTCGCGGACTAGGACGCGCAGCAGGTCGAACTCCTTGGCGGTGAGCTGGAGCTCCTCCTCGCCCATCCAGGCGCGGTGCGACTCGACGTCGATGCGCACGCCGTGGGTGGCCGGGGGCTGCGCCGGCTCGGTGGCGCCGCGCCGGAGGAGGGCCCGTACGCGGGCGAGCAGCTCGGCGAGGCGGAACGGCTTGGTGACGTAGTCGTCGGCGCCCGCGTCCAGACCGACCACCGTGTCCACCTCGTCCGCGCGCGCGGTCAGCACGAGGATCGGGAAGCCGTGACCTTCGGCACGCAGGCGGCGGGCCACTTCCAGCCCGTCCATCCCCGGCAGGCCGAGGTCGAGCACGACCAGATCGACGGAGCCCTGCAGTCCGGCGTCGAGGGCGGTGGGGCCGTCCTCACGGACCTCGACCTCGTAGCCCTCCCGGCGCAGGGCGCGGGCCAGGGGTTCCGAGATGGATGCGTCGTCCTCGGCGAGCAGTACACGCGTCATGTGGGTGATGGTAGTCCGACGGCGGCACACCCTGGAGTGTGATCGCGCAGGCCTGGGTATCCGGTCTTATGGCCCTTGTTCTCCTTCGAATGTGGCCGAACGGTTCCCTGGAATCCTGTGATCCATATCTCAAGTCCTTCCATATCCGGCACTGTCGTGTCGTATGGTGGCGAGACATCTGATGCACTAACGATGGACCTTTATGCGTAATTGCTCGCTGAAGGTCTCTATTTCTGTGCAGCGCAAAGAACTGCGGACCGGACCATCGGGAGCGACGACGCTCCCTGTCGGCCGTACCTCACGAGGCGCGACACCGCCCACAAAGCGAAACGCGTCCCGAGCAAGCAAGGAACGACCATGGCGTCAAGCCTGACGAAGGACCGCGCCGGTACCCCCGGCGAGAAGACCTTCTTCGGCCACCCCCGCGGCCTGGCCACTCTGTTCATGACCGAGATGTGGGAGCGCTTCTCCTACTACGGCATGCGCGCCCTCCTCGTGTACTACATCGTCTCCGGCGGTGCGGACATGGCGAAGGGCAGCCAGGGCGGCGGCCTGGCGATGACCGCGGCGACGGCCACGGCGATCTACTCCGTGTACGTGTCGATGGTCTACCTGATGGCCCTGCCGGGCGGCTGGTTCGGCGACCGCGTCTGGGGCGCCCGCAAGACCGTCACCATCGCCGGCTTCGTGATCATGGGTGGTCACCTGGCGCTGGCCCTGCCGGGCCAGGCGGCGTTCTTCGCCGGCCTGATCCTGGTCGCGATCGGCTCCGGTCTGCTGAAGGCCAACATCTCCACGATGGTCGGCCACCTGTACGACGGTCCCGAGGACCCGCGCCGTGACGGTGGCTTCACCCTCTTCTACATCGGCATCAACCTGGGTGCCTTCGTCGCTCCGTTCGTCATCGGCACGGTCGGCAAGGAATACAACTGGCACCTGGGCTTCGCGCTCGCCGCGCTCGGCATGGCGCTGGGTCTGGCCCAGTTCCTGTTCGGCACCCGCCACCTGAGCCCGAAGAGCTCCGTGGTCCCGAACCCGCTCTCCGACGAGGAGCGCCGGACCGTCCTGACCCGCGTGGGCCTGGGCGCCCTGGTCATCGCCGTGTTCTACGCCGGTGTCGTCGCCCTGGGCATGTACACCCTGAACTGGGCCATGGTCCCGCTGATGCTGGCCGGCCTGCTCATCCCGATCGCGGTCCTGACGAAGATCAAGCGCGACAAGGACCTGAGCACCACCGAGCAGTCGAAGATGACCGGCTACATCTGGTTCTTCGTCGCCGCCGCCGTCTTCTGGATGATCTACGACCAGGGTGGCTCCACGCTGTCGCTGTTCGCGGACTCCAAGACCGCCGACACCGTCTTCGGCCTCGGCTTCTCCGCCACCTGGTACCAGTCGCTGAACCCGCTGTTCGTGATGGCGCTGGCCCCGGTCTTCGCCTGGCTGTGGCTGTGGCTGGCCCGCAAGAACCAGGAGCCGAACACCATCGTGAAGTTCGCGATGGGTCTGGTCCTGGTCGGCGCCTCCTTCTTCGTCTTCATCGTCCCGATGAACATGGCGGGCGACGGCAGCACCGTCTCCCCGATGTGGCTCGTCTCGATCTACATGATCCAGACCATCGGTGAGCTGTGCCTGTCCCCGGTGGGTCTGTCCGTGACCACCAAGATGGCGCCGCAGAAGTACGCCTCCCAGATGATGGGCGTCTGGTTCCTGGCCGTCACCGCCGGTGACTGCACCACCGGTCTGCTCTCCACGGCCGGCGTGGACCTGAACGGCATCGGCATCATCGCCATGCAGGCCACGCTCGCGGTGGTCGCGGGTCTGGCGGTCTTCATGTACCGCAAGAAGGTCCAGGCCCTGATGGGCGACGTGCACTGACCTGAGGTCACGCCCTGACCCCCGAGGGCGGCACGCGTACGCGAAGGCCCCCGGCACACCTGGTGTGCCGGGGGCCTTCGCGCGTCCTGCCGCGGGTGCGGCTAGCGGGTGCCGCGCAGGCGTCGCCACGGGGTGAAGGCGAAGACCGCGCCGCCGAGCAGGATCACGGTGCCGGCCACCAGGCCGAGCGCCCTGAGCGCGGCGTCGTCCTCGGCGCCGGTCTCGGCCAGCGGCGGGCCGGCGGTGGTGCCGCCCGACTTGTCACCGGTGGTGCCGGCGGAGCCGCCCGGCTGGGCCGCGGTGTCCAGCTCCAGGGAGACGCCGGAGCTGGCCGCCTTGCAGGGCACGGTGATGGGCGTGGCGCCCGCCGCCATGCGGACCTCGATGGTGAGGGTGTCCGGGCTGAGCGTCACCTTGCCGGTCTTGCCGGGCTTGTAGGTGCCGGTCATGTCGGAGAGGGAGACGGGGCTGCCCTTGGGGATGGGCGCCGAGTTGGCGGGGCCCGAGACCCGGACCGAGCCGCTGTCGGCGCCGCCCAGCTTGATGTCCATGAGCGGCTTGAGCGCGCCCGCGGGGAGGTCCATCGGGCTGGCCATGGCGCCCTTGGCGGTCTTGACCGTGAGGTCGTAGCTGCCGCCGTTCTTCCTGGCGTTGATGGTCACCGGGGTCTTGATGCCGCCGGGCACGACCGCGCCGCAGTCGTACGCGACCTGGACGGGCTTGCCCGGGAATTCGGTCTTGCCGCCGTCACCGCCGCCGGAGGTGGTGCCCGCGGTGGTGCCGGAGGTGGTCCCGGAGGTGGTTCCCGAGGTCGTGCCGGACGTGGTGCCCGAGGTGGTGCCGGACGTGGTGCCGGACGTCGTGCCGGACGTCGTGCCGGACGTCGTCCCCGAGGTCGTACCGGACGTGGTGCCCGAGGTGGTTCCCGAGGTCGTACCGCCGCTGGAGCCCTCGGACACGTGGATGGTGGCGCCCACGCCCACCGAGCCCGTGGGGGCGCACTTCGTGACGAAGGTGCCGAAGGAGAAGGTGACGGCCACGTCGTACTTGCCCGGCGTCAGCGTGACCTTGCCGGCCTTCGTGAGCTTCAGCTTCCCCTTCATCACGGACATCTGCATCGGGGCCTTCTTGGGGATCGGGGGGTTCTTCTTCTCCCCCTCCACCTTCAGCTCGCCCCCGCCGCCCAGGGCGATCCAGCCCGTGGGCTTGACCGAGTCCTTGGGGATGTCCATCAGGTCGGTGTTGTTGGACGCGGGCTTGACGGTCTCCCAGCTCACGTCCACCTCGTCGCCCACCTTGGCCGAGGCGGGTGCCGTGATCTTCGCGGTGGTCTCGCCCTCGACCGGGTCACCGCCGCCCGCGGGCGGCACACACCTGACCTTGAACGTGACCTCGGCGGCCTGGGCGGGCGAGGCCACCATGACGATGCCCGCGCCGCCGAGCACGAGCGCGGCCACGGCCGCGCCTACCCTCCGTTGGGTCTTCACGACTGTCCCTTCGTTGTCGGACGGTTCTCAGACGGTGCGGATGTCTGTGGGACGGATCCGTGGGGGGTGGATCCGTGGAGTGGGGCCGGCTCCGGGGCCGGTACGCCCGGCGCGGTGTCCGGGGCGAACCACGGCAGGACCGCCGTGGTGGTCGTGGGGTCGGGGGCCGCGCCGCCCGGGGCGGCCGCCGCGCCCGGCGGCGTGCCGCCGGCCGGCCCGGGCTGCCGGCCGCCCGCCGGGATCCGCGGCAGCTTCGCGGTGACCGCGGCCGCCGCCTCGGGCAGCCGGGCGCTCCCCCGGTGCCGGCCGCCGACGGCAGGGCCGCCGGGCCGGACCCGGTCGACGACCGCCATGCCGATGCGGAAGATCCCGGCCGGGACGACCAGGCAGAGCAGGATCCAGAAGAGCGTCACGCCGTAGGGGCGGTCCACCCCCCAGGGCTGGGTGACCAGCGTCTTCTCCCCGTACTTGAGGTAGACGGTGTGGTCGCCGTACGCGCCCGCGCCGAGCGTCACCTCCAGCGCGACCCGCGCCTTCTGACCGGGCCCGACCGTGCCCTTCCACTGGCGCTCCTCCCACACCGGGGCGAACACCCCGTGGGAGGTGCCGATCTGGAAGAGCGGGTCCTTCACCGGGGCGGAGCCGAGGTTGCCGACCGTGACGACCAGCCTGCGGCTCGGCGGGGCGCCGAACCAGGTGAGGATCCCGTCGTCGCCCTCCAGCCGGGCCGCCGCCAGCACCGCGAGCCGGGCGCTGCCGCTCGCGGACGGCAGCGCGGCCACCGGGTGGTCGGTGATCTTCACGGCGGCGTCGACGGCGGCCTGGTCCCCGGTCACCGTGGCCACGTGCACCACGCAGGGGCAGGGCTTGGGCGGTGCGACCACGGGCAGCTGCTTGCCGAATCGGCCGGCGTCGTCGGTGGTGACGGCCCGGCCGTCGGCGTTCGCGCAGGTGTTGGTGCCGCCGATCATGTTCTGGCCGCAGACGAGCAGCATCAGCAGGGTCCTGGGGCGCCAGCCGGTGCCCGCGACCGTGATCTCCGTGCCCTTCGCGACCTCGGGGAGGGAGAGCTCGACGGTCGGTTTCCCCTCCCCCGGCGCCGCACCGGCCGCCGGTGCCGTCGCGCAGAGCAGTGCCAGTACGGCGACCAGCGCGGCCGCTCCCGCCAGCGCACGCCGGGCCGCAGACCCGTACCCGAGCTTGCCGCTCACCTGACCGCTCCCGTCAACTCGGCTTCCGGTACGGGCCGTCCGGCCCGCACCTCGTCCCGCGGCGCCTCGGCGCGCCGGGACCTGGTGGTACGTACGAGCAGGGCGGCGGCCGAGGCGGTGGCCGCCAGGACCAGCACCCCGGCGCCGGTCCAGCCCAGCGCGCCCCAGGGCACGAACCACGCGGACGCGCTGCCCTCGGCCCGCGCTCCCCCGGCGGCGGTGACGGTCAGCGTCACGTCCGCCGGGCCGAACACCGGTGCCCCGGGCCAGGATTCGGTCAGCTCGACCCGCTGGCCGGGCAGCAGTTCCAGACCGAGCGCGTGGGCGCGGCCGTCCGGCAGGTCCCCGAACAGGCCCTCGGCGGCGACCGCGAGCTCCGGGACCACGGCCGTGTTCCCGCGGTTGACCAGGGCGTAGGTGATGCGGCCGGCGGCACCCTCGCCGGTGACGGCGACGTCCTCGACGGTCAGCGCGGACAGGGCCGGTCCGGTCACGCGCAGCTGGACCCGGACGGCCGCCTCGCGGTTGCCCTCGGCGGCGACCACGGCGGCCGGGTGGTCCCCGGGCGCCGCGCCGTCCGGCACGGTGACGGTGAAGGGCACGACCGCGCGGGTGTACGGGGGGATCCGGACCGTGGCCGGTGACGCGCCGAAGCTCACCCAGCTCCCGGCCGCGCGGGTCTCCCGGGCCGGGCGCACGGCGAGGGCACCGCCCTCGGCGTTGTACGCGTCGGCGCCCCGGAGGGTGAGCGTGCGGGTCTCGCCGGTGGGGTTGTCGAGGGCCAGGCGGTCCTCCAGGACGGTGCCCGGAAGGCCTTCGAGGTAGAAGTACGGGCGGCCCTCGGCGCCGTCCGTGGCCGGTCCGGCGGCGGGCCGCGCGGTCCAGCCCGGGCCGCCGGGGTCACGCAGGGGGTCGCGGGCGGCGGTTCCGGGCGGCCCGGCGGTGGCCGTCAGGACCGTGCCGGGCACGACGGCACCGGCGGGGTGCGGGCAGAGCAGGGCCGGGAGCGCCGCCGCGGCGAACGTGACGAGCGTGACGAGTGCGGCTGGCCGGCTGCGGCGCGACGGCATGTACGGGTCTCCCTGTCGCGGATCGGCGTCGTGGCGTCGGGCGGCGGTCAGGCCCGCGATCCCTGGCCGCGCCGGGTCAGCCACAGCACCCCGGCCGCGCCGCTCAGGAGGACGGTGCCGCCGAGGGTGCCGAGGGCGAGGGCGGAGTCCATGGGCCCGGTCTGGGGCAGGGTGGCGGCCTTCTCTGCGGTCTGCGGCCGGGCCCCGCCCGCGGCGGTGACCTCCATCTGGAGTGACGGGCCGGGGCTGTTGCCGGGGGTGCAGGTGGTCTCGGTCATCATCGCCTTGATGGTGAGGACGTCCGCGGTGAAGGTGACCTTGCCGCTCTTCTTCGGGGTGTAGGTGCCCGACAGGTCGCTGATCTTGATGGGGGTGTTGGCGGGCGCGGCCACGGCGTTGGGCGGTCCCGAGACGGCGACCGTGCCGGTCTCCGCGCCCCCGACCCGGATGACCGCGCTGGGGTTCATCGCGCCCTTGCCCAGCTCGATCGGGCTGGAGGAGACGCCTTTCCGGAACGACATCGTCAGCGTGTAGGAGCCGCCGTTCTTGACGGCGGTGATGTCGATGGGCGAGACCGCGGACTTCGGCCCGATCGGGGTCTTGCAGTCGTACTTGACGTCGACGACGTCGGCGTGGGCGGCGGGGGCGGCCATCAGTACCGCCGAACCGGCCAGTGCCGCGGCCAGCGCGAGCGCGGCGGAGCGTTTCTGCGTGGACACCTCTGAGTTCCCCTCGGGCCAAAGTTACTGACGACACATCAGATTGGGCGTCAAGGTACGCCGGGGGCCCTGCCGAGGGAAGACAAAGGACGAGCCGGATCGGCGGGTGCCGTCCGGCTCGTCCTGGAGGTCGTACGGGGGCCGCGCCGCCCGTCGCGCGCTACGCCACCCGCGCGCCCCGCTGCCAGACCGCCGAGACCAGCGGGACGCCGGGGCGGTAGGCGAGGTGCACGTGGCTGGGCGCGTCGAGGAGCGCCAGGTCGGCGCGGGCGCCGGGGGTGACGGTGCCGATGTCCGTGCGGCGCAGGGCGCGGGCGCCGCCGGCGGTGGCCGACCAGACGGCCTCGTCCGGCGTCATCCCCATGTCACGGACGGCGAGCGCGATGCAGAAGGGCATGGAACTCGTGTACGAGGAACCGGGGTTGCAGTCCGTGGAGAGCGCGACGGTGGCGCCCGCGTCCAGCAGCCGGCGGGCGTCGGGCCACTGGGCACGGGTGGAGAACTCGGCGCCGGGCAGCAGGGTGGCCACCGTCTCCGAGTTGGCGAGCGCGTCGACGTCCGCGTCGGTGAGGTGGGTGCAGTGGTCGGCCGAGGCCGCGCCGAGCTCGACGCCCAGCTGGACGCCCGGGCCGAAGCTGAGCTGGTTGGCGTGGATGCGCGGGATGAGCCCCTTGGCCTTGCCGGCGGTCAGGATGGCGCGGGCCTGGTCACCGTCGAAGGCGCCCTTCTCGCAGAACACGTCGACCCAGCGGGCGTACGGGGCGCAGGCGTCCAGCATCTCGCCGGTGACGAGGGCGACGTACCCGGCCGGGTCGTCGGCGTAGTCGGGGCTGACGATGTGCGCGCCGAGGTAGGTGACCTCGTCGGTGTGGGCGGCGGCGATGCGGAGGGCACGGGCCTCGTCGGCGACCGTGAGCCCGTACCCGGACTTGGTCTCGAAGGTGGTGGTGCCCTGGCGGCGTGCCTCGTGGAGGTGGCGCAGCAGGTTCGCCTCCAGCTCCGCGTCGGTGGCGGCGCGGGTGGCGGCGACCGTGGTGCGGATGCCGCCGGCGGAGTAGCTGCGGCCGGACATCCGGGCGTTGAACTCCTGGGTGCGGTCGCCGGCGAAGACGAGGTGGCTGTGGCTGTCCACGAAGCCGGGGATCGCGGCGCGGCCTTCTGCGTCGTACGACTCGTCCGCCGACGGGGCGGTGGCGTTGGTCCCGACCCAGGCGATGCGGTCGCCTTCGAGGACGACTGCCGCGTCCTCGACCAGGCCGAGGCGACTGCCGTCGCCCTGGGCGGGGTCGTTGGTGACGAGACTGCCGATGTTCTTGATGAGGGTGGTGGTCATGCGGGTTCCTCTCAGGGCGTTGCCAGTCCCCCACCCCGCCCCTTCCCGAAACCGGGGGCCCGCCCCCGGACCCCCGCGCCTCAAACGCCGGCGATTCAAGCCCCTCCGGCGATTGAGGAGCGGGGTCTGGGGCGGAGCCCCAGGGAACGGAGGAAGGGCGGGTAGGGGAACTCCTCAGCTGCGGACGGCGGCGACGGCTTCGGCCAGGGCGGCCGGGACGTCCGGGACGGACTGGTGCGCGCCGTCGCGGACGATCTGGCGGCCCGCGACGAAGACGTGGCGGACATCGGCGGCGGTGGCGGCGAAGACCGCCGTTTCGGCACCCAGCCGCGGGAGCGGGCCGGCCGTGCGGACCGAGTCCAGCGCGATCGTCGTGAGGTCGGCCAGGGCGCCCGCCTCGATGGTGCCGGCCTCGGACCACCCCAGCGCCGCATGGCCGTCGGCGGTGGCGGCCCGCAGCAGCGCCGCGGCGGTCCAGTGCCCGCGCGTCCGGCTGGCCAGGCGCTCGTTGAGCTCCATGGCCCGCGCCTCCTCCAGCAGGTCGATCACCGCGTGGCTGTCGCTGCCCAGCGACAGCGGCGAGCCCGCCCGCTGGAGGCGCACGGCCGGGCCGATGCCGTCGGCGAGGTCGCGTTCGGTGGTCGGGCACATGCAGGTGCCGGTGGTGGTGCCGCCGAGCAGCGCGATGTCCGCGTCCGTGAGGTGCGTGTTGTGGACGCCGGTGGTGCGCGGGCCGAGGACGCCGTGGTCCGCCAGCAGGCGGGTCGGGGTGACCCCGTGTGCGGCCTCGCACGCCTCGTTCTCCGCGGTCTGCTCCGAGAGGTGCACGTGCAGCGGGGCCCGTCGCTCGTCGGCCCACCGGGCGACGGTGGACAGCTGGTCCGCGGGGACGGCCCGTACGGAGTGGATCGCGGCGCCGATACGGGCGTGCTCACGGTCCTTGAGGGCCGAGACGCGCTCAGCCCAGGCCTCCGCGGTGCCGTCGGAGAAGCGCAGCTGGTGCGCGTTCGGGGCCTCGCCGAAGCCGGAGGAGAGGTACGCCGTGTCCAGCAGGGTGATGCGGATGCCGGCCTCGGCGGCGGCCGCGATCAGCGCCTCGCCCATGGCGTTGGGGTCGGCGTACGGGGTGCCGCCGGGGGCGTGGTGGACGTAGTGGAACTCGCCGACCGAGGTGATGCCGGCCAGCGCCATCTCCGCGTACGTCGCACGCGCGAGCGAGAAATAGCTGTCAGGGGTGAGCTTCTGAGCCACGCCGTACATGACCTCGCGCCATGTCCAGAATGAATCCGGTGCCCGCCCACTGTCGCCTCCCCGCCCCTGCGGGGGTGATCCGGCGTGTGAGTGTGCGTTTGCCAGTCCGGGAAGCGTCACACCCGCCTGGACCGTGCCGCGCAAAGCCCGGTGAAAGGCATGGCTGTGACTGTTGGCCAAGCCAGGAATAGTCAGCCCGCGCAGCACCTCTGCGCCAGGGGGCGGCACCTCCGTCCCCGTGCGGACGGCGGTGATGCGGCCGTCGGCCACGTCCAGGGCGACGCCCGGCTCGACCTTCGTGCCGAGCCAGGCGTGCTCCAGCCAGAGAGTGGTCACCGGCATGCGAGACCTTCCAGTACGTCGGCGAGTGCGAGGACACCGGCGACGCAGTCGTCCTCGGCCGCGGTTTCGGCCGGGGAGTGGGAGACGCCGGTGGGGTTGCGTACGAACAGCATCGCGGTCGGGACGGACTCGGAGAGGATTCCGGCGTCGTGTCCCGCCCCGGTGCCGAGGACGGGGACCTGCCCGCCGAGGATCCGGTTCAGCTCGTCGCGCAGGGCGTGCTCGAACTCCACGACCGGCGTGAAGGACTCGCGCACGATGCCGAGGTCGATGCCGTCGCGCTCGGCGGTCTCCCGCGCGGCCTTCTCGATGGCGGTGACGACCGTGTCGAGGGTGGCCTGGTCGGCGGCCCGGGAGTCGAGCCAGCCGCGGACGAGGGAGGGGATGGCGTTGACGCCGTTCGGCTCGACGGAGATCTTGCCGAAGGTGGCGACGGCGCCGGCGAGCGCGGCCTCCTGGCGGGCGGCCAGGACGGTCTGCGCGTACGTGAGCATCGGGTCGCGGCGGTCCACCAGGCGGGTGGTGCCCGCGTGGTTGGCCTCGCCGTGGAAGTCGAACCGCCAGCGGCCGTGCGGCCAGATCGCGGAGGCGATGCCGACCCGGTCGCCCGACAGGTCCAGGGCGCGGCCCTGTTCCACGTGCAGCTCGACGAAGGCGCCGATGCGGGCCAGGCGCTCGGGGTCGGGCCCGATGGTCTCCGGGTCGTACCCGGCGGCCGCCATGGCCTGCGGGAGGCTGGTGCCGTCCGCGTCGCGCAGTGCGTACGCCTGCTCCTTGGTCAGCCGGCCCGCGGCGAGGCGGGAGCCGACGCAGGCCAGGCCGAAGCGGGCGCCCTCCTCGTCACCGAAGTTGGTGATGGCGAGGGGCCTGGTGGGCCGGGCGCCGCGGGCGCGGAGTTCGTCCAGGGCCGCGAAGGAGGACACCACGCCGAGGGGGCCGTCGAAGGCGCCGCCGTCGGGGACGGAGTCGAGGTGGCTGCCGGTGACGACGGCGTCGCCGGCGGCGGGGTCACCGAGCCAGGCCCACTGGTTGCCGTTGCGGTCCACCTCGTAGGCGAGGCCGCGGGACTCGGCCTGCGCCCTGAACCAGTCGCGGCAGTCCCGGTCGGCCCCGGTCCAGGCGTACCTGCGGTACCCGCCGGTGTCGGCGTTGCGGCCGATGGGCCGGAGCTCGTCCCACATGGTGTGGAACGAGGCCCCGGCCCCCGGCGCGGGGGCCGGGGACCGGTCGTCGGACGAGGTCACGCGGAGTCACCCTCGCGCATCGGGACGCGGACGCCCTTGGCGTCGGCGACCGACTCGGCGATGTCGTAGCCGGCGTCGACGTGGCGGATGACGCCCATGCCCGGGTCGTTGGTGAGGACGCGGCGGATCTTCTCGCCGGCCAGCGGGGTGCCGTCGGCGACGGTGACCTGGCCGGCGTGGATGGAGCGGCCCATGCCGACGCCGCCGCCGTGGTGGATGGAGACCCAGGAGGCGCCGGAGGCGACGTTGACCATGGCGTTCAGCAGCGGCCAGTCGGCGATCGCGTCGGAGCCGTCGAGCATGGCCTCGGTCTCGCGGTACGGGGAGGCCACCGAGCCGCAGTCGAGGTGGTCGCGGCCGATGGCCAGCGGGGCGGCCAGCTCGCCGGAGGCCACCATGTCGTTGAAGCGCTCGCCGGCCTTGTCGCGCTCGCCGTAGCCGAGCCAGCAGATGCGCGCGGGCAGGCCCTGGAAGTGGACGCGCTCGCCGGCCATCTTGATCCAGCGGTGCAGGGACTTGTTCTCCGGGAAGAGCTCCAGCATCGCCTTGTCGGTCTTGGCGATGTCCGAGGCCTCGCCGGAGAGGGCGGCCCAGCGGAAGGGGCCCTTGCCCTCGCAGAACAGCGGGCGGATGTAGGCGGGGACGAAGCCGGGGAAGGCGAAGGCGCGGTCGTAGCCGGCCAGCTGGGCCTCGCCGCGGATCGAGTTGCCGTAGTCGAAGACCTCGGAGCCGGCGTCCATGAAGCCGACCATGGCCTCGACGTGCTTGGCCATCGACTCGCGGGCGCGGGCGGTGAAGCCGGCCGGGTCCTTGGCGGCGGCGTCGGCCATGTCCTCGAACGCGACGCCGATCGGCAGGTACGACAGCGGGTCGTGGGCGGAGGTCTGGTCCGTCACGATGTCGATCGGGGCGCCCTCGGCGAGCATCTGCGGGAGCAGCTCGGCGGCGTTGCCGAGGAGGCCGATGGAGAGCGGGCGGCGGGCGTCGCGGGCCTCGGTGGCCAGCTGGAGGGCGTGGGCCAGGTTGTCGGCCTTGACGTCCAGGTAGCGGTGCTCGATGCGGCGCTCGATGGCGCGCGGGTCGACGTCGATGCAGATCGCGACGCCGTCGTTCATCGTGACGGCCAGCGGCTGGGCGCCGCCCATGCCGCCGAGGCCGGCGGTGAGGGTGATGGTGCCGGCCAGGGTGCCGCCGAACTTCTTCGCGGCGACGGCGGCGAAGGTCTCGTACGTGCCCTGGAGGATGCCCTGGGTGCCGATGTAGATCCAGGAGCCGGCGGTCATCTGGCCGTACATGGTCAGGCCGAGGTGCTCCAGGCGGCGGAACTCCTCCCAGTTGGCCCAGTCGCCGACCAGGTTGGAGTTGGCCAGCAGGACGCGGGGGGCCCACTCGTGGGTCTGCATGACGCCGACCGGGCGGCCGGACTGGACCAGCATGGTCTCGTCCTGCTTGAGGGTCTGCAGGGTGCGGACCATGGCGTCGAAGGAGCGCCAGTCGCGGGCGGCCTTGCCGGTGCCGCCGTAGACGACGAGCTTGTCGGGGTGCTCGGCGACCTCGGGGTCGAGGTTGTTCTGCAGCATCCGCAGGGCGGCCTCCTGCTGCCATCCCAGGGCGCTGAGCTCGGTACCGCGCGCGGCACGTACGGGGCGGGGTCCTGACATGGCGTTGCCTCCTGAGGATGTTGGTCAATCCATTCACATCCTGGCGGGCTGAATAGATTCAGTCAACAGCTGCGCGGGGGACTCCCCGGTGATTGGCTGGGTCCCATGGCCGCAGACCGGGCACCGGAAAGCACCGCGCAGGACGCCGTCGTACGCCGTGACCTGGCCGTACGCGCCGCCGTCGACCAGGGACTGATCGGCGGCGGGGATGGTGACGAGCCGCTGGTGTGCCTGCTGGACGTGGCGGGGATCCGCGCGTCGGCCGCCGCCCTGACGGCCGCCTTCGCCACCGCCCTGCCCGCCGGCACGCCCGTCCTGCACGCCTTCGCGGTGAAGGCCGCGCCCCTGGTGCCGGTGCTGCGGCTGCTGGCGGACGCGGGGCTGGGCTGCGAGGTGGCCAGCCCCGGTGAGCTGGCGCTGGCCAGGGCGGCCGGGGTGCCGCCCGAGCTGACCGTGCTGGACTCCCCCGCGAAGACGCCGGCCGAGCTGCGGGAGGCGCTGGCCCTGGGCATCGCGGTGAACGCCGACAACGCCCAGGAGCTGGCCCGGCTCGACGCCCTGGTGGGCTCGGCCCCGACCCGCTCGCCGCTGGGGCTGCGGATCAACCCCCAGACCGGGGCCGGTGCGATCGGCGCGCTGTCCACCGCCACCGCCACCTCGAAGTTCGGCTTCGCGCTGCGGGACCCGGGGATGCGGGAGTGGCTGCTCGCCGCCTACCGGGACCGCCCCTGGCTCACCCGGCTGCACGTCCACTCCGGCTCCCAGGGGGTCCCGCTCGCCCGGATGGCCGAGGGCGTGCGGGAGCTCCACGCACTGGCCGGGGAGATCAACGCCGCGGCCGGGCGGCGCCAGGTCGACACCCTCGACATCGGCGGGGGGCTGCCGGTCGACTTCACCTCCGACGCCGGGTCCCCCACGTACGCGGAGTACGTCGGCGCCCTGCGGGCCGCCGTGCCGGAGCTGTTCGGCGGCGCCTACGGGCTGGTGACCGAGTTCGGGCGCTCGCTGCTGGCCAGGCACGGGCTCGTCGTCACCCGGGTGGAGTACACCAAGGCCTCGGGCGGCCGGGCCATCGCGGTCACCCACGCGGGCGTCCAGCTCGCCACGCGGACCGTGTACGTGCCGGAGGCCTGGCCGCTGCGGATGCTGGCGTACGACGCCAAGGGCACCCCGAAGGAGGGACCGCCGGTGGTCCAGGACGTCGCGGGCCCGGCCTGCTTCGCCGGCGACCTGCTGGCGGCGGGGCGGGCGCTGCCGGAGCTGGTGCCGGGCGACCTGGTCGTCGTACCGGACACGGGCGCGTACTGCTTCGCCACCCCGTACGGCTACAACAGCCTGCCGCGCCCGGCCGTCTACGGCTTCACGGCAGACGGGCCTGCGGTGCGCTTCGCGCTGGTGCGCGAGGCGCAGGGGGCGGCGTCGATCGTGGCGGAGGCGGGGGGCGGGCAGCGGGACGCGCTGCTGTAGGGGGTGCGGGCGGGGTGGGGGGTGGGGGGTGCGGTGTGGTGCGGGCCGTGCCCGGCCCTGCGGCCGGGGGCGGTGGTCAACGGTGGGCCCGTGGACATGTCTTCTGGATTGCGCCTCCCCGAAGCGAGCCAAGCCTGCCCGGCAGTGCGCCTACAGGCCTTCATGCGCCTCCCGGCACCATCCCTCTGTAGCCGGCTCATGCGTTCAGAGAAGCGTGGTTGCTGATGGTGGGTGGCTGATGGAGGCTCCCGTGCGCCGGTGATCGCCCGCACCTATCGCGTGGGCGCACCTTCTGTGGCTGAGGTCCGAGACGGCAGCAACCATCGAGATCCGGTAGTCGTGAACATCAGCCATAGAAGGTGCGCCCACGCGAAACCGTGAGGCGGTCTCCGGCGCACGGGAGCCTCCATCAGCCCACCAGCCAGCTCAGCCACGCTTCTCTGAACGCCTGGGCCGGCTACAGAAGGTAGGACCGGGAGGCGCATGAAGGCCTGTAGGCGCCATTCCGGTTGAAGCAGTGGGCATACCGGGAGGCGCACCCCAGAAGACATGTCCACGGGCCCACCGTTGACCACGGCCCCTGGCCGCCAGGCCAGGCACGGCCCGCACCCATCCCGCCACGGCCCCGGCCGCAGGGCCGGGCACGGCCCGTAGCCCGCACCACACAACGGGCGCTCTAGTCCACGAACAGGCCCCTGGCCGCCGCCTTCGCGTCGAACTCCTCCAGGCGGGCCTGGGCGTCCGGGAGGGCGTCGGCCATCGCCTCCAGCAGCACCCGCCCCAGCAGCATCGGCGAGCACGCCGTGTCGAAGGCGAGGCCGGTGCCCACCGCCGCCGGGATGAGCAGGTCCGAGACGCGGGCCACCGGTGCGAAGGCCGAGTCCGCGACCGTGACCACGGTCAGACCGGCCTCCCGTGCGTGTTCCAGGGCCTCGACGACCTCCCGCGGATGGCGCGGCAGCGCGAAGCACAGCAGGGCCGAGGCGCCGGCCTGCGCACACGCGTCGATCCGGTCGGCCAGCATCGAGCCGCCCTCGTCCAGCAGCCGTACGTCCGGGTGGACCTTGGCCGCGAAGTACGCGAAGCCGCGCGCCTGCGACGAGGCGGCCCGCAGGCCGAGCACCGGCAGCGGGCGCGACGCGGCCAGCAGGCGTCCGGCCTCCTCGACCGGCGCCGGGTCGGCCAGCATCGCCGAGAGGTGCCGGAGGTTGTCGATCTCGGCCTGCACGGCCTGCTGGTAGGAGTTGTACGAGTCCTCCGCGCCGGCCTCGGGCGGCGCCGCGGCCGGGGCCACCTCGCGCAGGTAGCGCCGGAGCGCGGGATAGCCGTCGAAGCCCAGCGCCACCGCGAAGCGGGTCACCGAGGGCTGGCTGACGCCGGCCAGCTCCGCGAGCTCCACGCTCGACAGGAAGGGCACGTCGGCGGCACCGCGCACCATGCAGTGGGCGATCCGCCGCTGCGTCGGCGTCAGGCGGTGCCCCTCGAACAGCTTCTGCAGCCGCGCTGCCGGGCTGTCACTCATCCGCCCCTCCCATCCATTCAGTCACCCTGCACTGTGCATGCATCTATGCAGCACGGCAAGCGGCGACCGAAGGGCGGATACGGGTGCTGGCCCCAGTGACCCGGAATGCGGTCTTTCCTACCGTGGCGGGCGTGGGCACCCGGAGACCCGGGGCGCCCGGGCCCCCGGAGGAGGACGGTCGTCATGGACGCGGTGGAGAAGGACGTGCTGAAGAAGGACCTGGAGGCGACGCTCCAGACCCGCCGCGACCTGGGCCCCGAGTACGAGCCCGCGCTGGTCGAGTCGTTCCTGGACAAGGTCGACGTACAGCTGACGCGCCGGCTCGCCGAGCAGCGCGTGGCGGCCGCGCGCAGCACGGACCAGGGCCCTGACCTGCGCGGATTCGGCGCGCGTTACGGCTTTGCGGCGCTCAGCCTGGTGCTGGCGGTCCCGCTGTCGGCGATCGGCGTCGCCAACGCGGGCATCGGGGGGCTGCTGGTGGCCTGGGGCGGCATCCTCGGCGTGAACTTCTGCGCGGCCGCGAAGTCCTGGCGCCGCGACGCGGAGGACTGACCTCCGGGAGTCAGCCCGTGCCCTGGCGGCGGCTGCTCCACTCAAGCTCGTACACCGCGTCCGCCGCCTCCCTGCGGACGCCTTCCCGGGGGTGGCTGAGGAACCGCTCGACCGCCGGGAGCGCCGCCGGGTCGTGCGTCGCACCCAGGACGCCCACGACGTACTCCAGGAGCAGCGGTGGGAAGTGGTCCGCGCCGGCGGCGAGCGGCTCGACCAGCCGGTAGGGCAGCTCGTGGTGCGCGGCGGCCGTGGACACCGCGTGCAGTGCGGACTCCTGCGTCGTGTGGTCCTCCTCGGCGAGCGCGACCGCGACGAGGCGCCCGACCGTCCGCTCGACGTCGTCCTGCCCCAGCCGGCCCGTCTCCAGGACGTCGCCGATGGCGTCGAGGCATAGGTGCCGTCGGCCCGGGCCGGGGCTTTCGAACTCCTGCCAGGACTCTTCGAGCAGCTCCGTCGGTTCCCGGGGTCGTCGGTCCATGCCCGGAGCATACGAGGCGGCCGTGGGCCGGGGAGTCGGTCGCGTCGATCACGTCAATCACGTCGGTCGCGCCGGTGGTCTGGCGCGGGGACCGCCGCACCCCCGGGGTGGACCCGGGGGGCGGGACGACGGCGGTCCCCGCGGAGGACACGGGCTCCGGGTCAGGGCCGGTGCCGCGTCCGAGGCTGCCTGGAGGTCCGGGAGCCGCTCCGGAGGTTCCTGGCGCCGTTCGGTGTCGCCGGCCGGGCCCTTGCGGGTCCTGCCGACGAACACCACTGTGCCGGAGGCGTGTTAAGCCGGTGCTGCCGTCACGTGTCGTGCTCGTACCGGTTTCGCGAAGCCCGCCGTCGGGCCCGCCGCCCGCCCGCCCCGGCCCGCCGCGTGGTGGGCCGGGGGGGCAGGCCGGGGGCCTACTTCGCGCCCTTGGCCAGGAAGGCCAGCAGGTCCTGGCGGCTGACCACACCGGTCGGCTTGCCCTCGACCAGCACGATCGCGGCGTCCGCCTCGCCCAGCGCGGCCATCAGGTCGGACACCGGCTCGCCGGAGCCGACCTGCGGCAGCGGCGCGCTCATGTGCTTCTCCAGCGGGTCGGACAGGGCGGCCCGCTGCGCGAAGAGCGCCGACAGCAGCTCCTTCTCGACGACCGAGCCGATGACCTCGGCGGCCATCACGTCCGGGTGGCCGGCGCCCGGCTTCACCACGGGCATCTGCGAGACGCCGTACTCGCGCAGCACCTCGATGGCCTCGCCGACGGTCTCCTCGGGGTGCATGTGCACCAGGGACGGCATGCTGCCGCCCTCCTTGTCGGCCAGGACGTCGCCGATGCGGGCCGCGGGGCCGGCCTCCTCCAGGAAGCCGTGCCCGGCCATCCACTCGTCCGAGAAGATCTTGCTCAGGTAGCCGCGGCCGCTGTCCGGGAGCAGTACGACGACCACGTCGTCCGGCCCGAGGTCCTTGGCGGCGCGCAGCGCGGCCACCACGGCCATGCCGCAGGAGCCGCCGACGAGCAGGCCCTCCTCCTTGGCGAGGCGGCGCGTCATCTGGAAGGAGTCCTTGTCGGACACCGCGATGATCTCGTCCGTGACGTTCGGGTCGTAGGCGGTCGGCCAGAAGTCCTCGCCGACGCCCTCCACCAGGTACGGACGGCCGGAGCCGCCGGAGTACACCGAGCCCTCGGGGTCGGCGCCGATGACCTTGACCGTGCCGCCGGACACCTCCTTGAGGTAGTTGCCGGTGCCGGAGATGGTGCCGCCGGTGCCCACGCCCGCGACGAAGTGGGTGATCTTCCCCTCCGTCTGCTCCCACAGCTCGGGACCGGTGGTCTCGTAGTGCGAACGGGGGTTGTTCGGGTTGCTGTACTGGTCGGGCTTCCAGGCGCCGGGCTCGCGCGCGAGGCGGTCGGACACGTTGTAGTACGAGTCCGGGTGCTCCGGGTCGACGGCGGTCGGGCAGACCACGACCTCCGCGCCGTACGCGCGCATCACGTTGATCTTGTCCGTGGACACCTTGTCAGGGCAGACGAAGATGCACTTGTAGCCCTTCTGCTGCGCCACGATGGCGAGTCCGACACCCGTGTTGCCGCTCGTGGGCTCGACGATCGTGCCGCCGGGCTTCAGCGCGCCGCTCTGCTCGGCGGCCTCGATCATGCGGACGGCGATGCGGTCCTTCACGGACCCGCCCGGGTTGAAGTACTCGACCTTGGCCAGAACCGTCGCCTGAATGCCTTCGGTCACGTGGTTGAGCTTCACCAGCGGGGTGTTGCCGACGAGGCTGATCATCGAGTCGTGGAATTGCACCATGTTCTCCAGGGAGGGGACTCCACGGGTTCTCCGGGAGGCACCGTCAGAGTAAGCCGAAAGCGATTGGCAGACCGGCGGTACGGGGCAGGTAGAGGCATGTACGGCCGGGTCGCGACGAGGAGGTGGCCGGAAGGGTGTCGAGAGCGAGGACGGCGCGCCGCATCGCGGCGGGCGCCGCTTACGGTGGTGGCGGCATCGGTCTGCTCGGGGCGGCGGCCGTGGGGCTGGTGCTGGCCGAGGTGCAGCTGGCGAAGCGTGTGGTCGGTACCGGGCAGCCGGATCCGCCGCGGGCGGACGGCCGGTACGGATCCGAGTTCGGCGGCCCGGACGCGCGGCCGCTGAGGCTGGCCATGCTGGGCGACTCGACCGCGGCCGGACTGGGCGTCCACCGGGCCGGGCAGACCCCGGCGGCGCTGCTGGCCTCCGGGCTGGCGGCGGTGGCGGAGCGGCCGGTGGAGCTGCGGAACGTGGCGCTGTCGGGAGCCATGTCGGACGACCTGGACCGGCAGGTGGGTGCGCTGCTGGCGGACCCGTCGACGTACGCGCCGGACGTCTGCGTGATCATGATCGGCGCGAACGACGTCACCCGGCGGATGCCGCCGACCCAGTCGGTGCGGCTGCTCACCACGGCGGTGCGCAAGCTGCGGGCGGCGGGGGCCGAGGTGGTCGTGGGCACGTGCCCCGACCTGGGGACCATCGAGCCGGTGTACCAGCCGCTGCGGTGGGTGGCCCGGCGTGTCTCGCGGCAGCTGGCCGCCGCGCAGACCATAGGGGTGGTCGAGCAGGGCGGGCGGACGGTGTCGCTGGGTGACCTGCTGGGGCCGGAGTTCGCGGCGAACCCGCGGGAGCTGTTCGGGCCGGACGCGTACCACCCGTCGGCGGAGGGGTACGCCACGGCGGCGATGGCCGTGCTGCCGACGCTGTGCGCGTCGCTGGGGCTGTGGCCCGAGTCGGACCGGCTGGACACGACGCGGAACGAGGACATGCTCCCGGTGGCCAAGGCGGCGTCCGCGGCGGTGGCCGTCGCCGGTACGGAGGTCACGGCGGCCCGCGCGCCGTGGGCCCTGCTGAAGCACCGGCGCCGCCGGCGCGTCGCTTCGCTGGAACCGGCCGAGGTCACCCCGGCGGCGGCCCAGAACCCGTCCCAGCCGTAACCCTGCGGGGCGGGGCGACCGCCGGGCCCCTGCCGGTCCCGTAGCGGGGGCGGGGGGTGCTGCCCTGCCCCCAGCCCGGGCCCCGGCCACCCTGCGGATCCCCTGCCAGGGGCGGAGGCGCCATCCCCCCGGGCCGGGCCCCGGCCACGGACCCTCCCGCCCCCCTGCCAGGGGCGGAAGCGCCCTCCCCCGGCCCGGGCCCCGGCCACGGACCCTGCCGACCCCCTGCCAGGGGCGGACGTGCCCTCCCCCCGGGCCGGATCCCAGCCACGGACCCTGCCGATCCCCGGCCAGGGGCGGGGTGCCCTGCCCACGCGGGGCTCGGGGCACCGGGGCGCCTGCCCCGGCCCGGCGCCGGACCCACGCCTGCGCCAGGAAGGCCCTCCAGCCGGCCCCCCGCCGGGCCCGTGCTGCGGGCGGCCCGGGCCAGGAAGGCCCTCCAGCCGGCCCCCCGCCGGGCCCGTGCTGCGGGCGGCCCGGGCTGCGGGCGTCCCAGGCTGCCCCCTGCGTCCCCGGGCGAGGACCGAGGGGGCGCGAGGCCCCAGGGGCCCCGCACGGCCCCAGGAGCCTCCCCAGGCCCCTGGTGACCCCGGGCGCCCTCCGGGGCCGTGTCGGGGGGCCACGGAGCCGCTGCGGCCGCCCTGCGGGGCCGACCCCACCCCACCCTTCTCCCGTTCACCGTGGGCTGCGCCCCCGGGCCCCCGCCGGCACACAAGATCCCGCGTCCCAGGCACGGGTGCCCAGCGACGTACAGCCCCTGGGTCCGGGGGGACCCCCGACCGGCAGGGCCAGCGGCCGAGCCCCTGCGGGGGGCGCAGCCCCGGGGTCGGGGGTGTCCCCCGTGAACGGGAGAAGGGCGGGGTGGGGCCAACCCCCGCAGGACACCCACGACCCAGCCCGCGGGCAGGGCGCAGCCCCGGGAATCGGGGCACCACCCCGGGAATCGGGGCACAGCCCCGGGGGTCGGGGCTGCGCCCCGGGGGTCGGAGCACAGCCCCGTGAACGGGAGAAGGGCGGGGTGGGGCGGGCCCCCGCAGGACACCCACGACCCAGCCCGCGGGCAGGGCGCAGCCCCGGGGGTCGGGGCACAGCCCCGAGAACGGCAGAAGGGTGGGGTGGGGCCAGCCCCCGCAGGGCACCCAGGCCCAGCCCACGGGCAGGCGCAGCCGGCGAGGGGCGGGGCGCGGCCCCGCGGGGTCGGGGGTGCAACCCCCGTGAACGGGAGAAGGGCGGGGTGGGGAACCTCCGAGCGGTAGCCGAGGGCCGGCCCGCGCCCCAGGCGCCCGCGGCGTAGCCCGGCGGGCCACCGGGGCGGCGCAGCGGCCGGAGCCGGGGCGCAGCCTCTGGGGAGCAGGGGCCGGATCCGGGGTGGGCGCGACGGGCCGACGCGGACAGGGGGCCAGGATCGCGGCGACGGCCAGGCAAGGCTGCGGCGGGCCGTTGCCGGCGTCCTGCGGGTCCGGCACCAGCCCGGGGTGCGGTGGAGCCGGGCCCCGCAGGGCACCCGAGGGGCGGGACGCAGGCCCGCGGAGGCGCGGCCGGCGCCCCGGGCGGGGCCGCGCCCACGGAGACGCGGCCGGCGCCCCGGGCGGGGCCGGGCGGTGGCTGCGGAGGGGCCGGGGTACGGGCTCCGCCGGGGCGATGCGGCACTCGTCACACGCGTCAGGCGGTGACCTCGACCGTACGGACCGGTAACTTCACCTGCGGTCCTGCCCTTTTTCCGTACCGCATCCCCTGGAGCCGTGATGCCCGAAGCCGTCATCGTTTCCGCAGCCCGCTCACCGATCGGCCGCGCCTTCAAGGGGTCGCTGAAGGACCTCCGTCCGGACGACCTCACCGCGACCATCATCCAGGCCGCCCTCGCCAAGATCCCCGAGCTGGACCCGCGCGACATCGACGACCTGATGCTCGGCTGCGGCCTCCCCGGCGGCGAGCAGGGCCACAACCTCGGCCGCATCGTCTCGGTCCAGATGGGCATGGACCACCTGCCCGGCTGCACCATCACCCGGTACTGCTCGTCCTCCCTCCAGACGTCCCGCATGGCGCTGCACGCCATCAAGGCGGGCGAGGGCGACGTGTTCATCTCGGCCGGCGTCGAGATGGTGTCCCGTTCGGTGAAGGGCTCCTCGGACGGCCTGCCCGACACCCACAACCCGCTCTTCGCCGACGCGGAGGCCCGTACGAAGGCCGTCGCGCAGAGCGAGGGCAGCGACTGGCACGACCCGCGCGAGGACGGCCTGATCCCCGACGCGTACATCGCCATGGGCCAGACCGCCGAGAACCTGGCCCGCCTGAAGGGCGTGACCCGTCAGGACATGGACGAGTTCGGCGTCCGCTCGCAGAACCTCGCCGAGGAAGCCATCAAGAAGGGCTTCTGGGAGCGCGAGATCACCCCCGTGACCCTGCCCGACGGCACGGTCGTCAGCACGGACGACGGCCCGCGCGCCGGCGTCACGCTGGAGGGCGTGCAGGGCCTGAAGCCGGTGTTCCGCCCCGACGGCCTGGTCACCGCCGGCAACTGCTGCCCGCTGAACGACGGTGCCGCGGCGCTGGTCATCATGAGCGACACCAAGGCGCGCGAGCTGGGCCTGACCCCGCTGGCCCGCATCGTCTCCACCGGCGTCTCGGGCCTCTCCCCCGAGATCATGGGCCTGGGCCCGGTCGAGGCCTCGAAGCAGGCGCTGAAGCGCGCCGGCCTGACCATCGGCGACATCGACCTGGTCGAGATCAACGAGGCCTTCGCGGCCCAGGTCATCCCGTCGTACCGGGACCTCGGCATCGACATCGACAAGCTGAACGTCAACGGCGGCGCCATCGCCGTCGGCCACCCCTTCGGCATGACCGGCGCCCGCCTCACCGGCACGCTGATCAACAGCCTCCAGTTCCACGACAAGCAGTTCGGCCTGGAGACCATGTGCGTCGGCGGCGGCCAGGGCATGGCGATGGTCATCGAGCGCCTGAGCTGACGTCCTCCGGGGCGTGGGCGACGTCGTCCACGCCCCCTGGCTTCCCGTCGCGCTGCGTTTCCGCCCGGCTACGGGCGACCTTCCGCGCCCGGCACCCCGAGAGCCTTCCCGCCCAGGCCACGCCCGGCCGGGGAGGCCTCGCGCGTCCCCCGCGGGCCGCGCGCGCCAACCGCGTCGCGGCCGACCTGTGACCGAATTTCCCCCAGGATGTGACCTACGTCCTGGGGGTTTGGCATTTGTGCAGGTCAGCCACTGTCCAGGCCCTTCGGCTGTGACGAAAGCCCTGTCCATTTCGTGACGTAATGCACTGCACGCCATTCCCAGGTCGATACAAGCTGATGTAGGAAGTCGGGGGATCGGAACACATCAGGAGTTAGTCAGTGAGCGCCATGTCTCTTGCCCTGCTGCTGACCACGGCCGCTGCCACGGCCGTGGGCGCTGCTGCGCTGCACGCCGTCCACGGTCTGCGCAAGCAGGTCACCGCCCTCCGCGGCGAGCTCGCGGCCCCGCACCCGCGCGGCACGACCGTCCCGCACGCCCGTGCCGCCGCCGACAGCCCGGCCGCCGAGATACGAGCCGCCGTCGCCGAGGCCCTGGCCGAGGAGCGCGAGCGCGAGCTGGCCGAGGCGCGCGCCTTCTGGGCCGCGCAGGAGGCCCGCGACGCGGCCGACGCCGCACCCCGCTTCGCCGGTGACGCCTCCGCGTCGCTGCTGGGCGGGCTCCCGGGGCTGGGCGAGGACAGCCCGGTCTTCCTGCCGCGTCAGGCGGACCTGGTGGGCCTGGAGCCGCTGCTGGACGAGCCGGCCGACCCCGAGTACCCCGAGGACTCGCCGGAGCTGGCCGCGGCCCGCCGCCGGCACCCCTCGCACCCCGACTTCGTGCCGGTCCAGGCCACGCCGGGCGCCGACCACGAGCGCACCGTCAGCCGCCTCGAGGAGCTCGCGGAGGCCCGTACCGCGCTCGCGGACGTCCGTCCCGGCCCGCTGGGCACGCTCGACGTGTACGTGTTCACCGACGGCACCACGCTCTGCATGACCCCGGGCCACCGGGAGACGGCGGAGCGGCTCGCCGAGGCGCTGCGCTCGGGCACGGCTCCGGTGCTGCTGGGCGGGTCCGGCATCTCCGGCGCGTACGCCCTGACGTTCTCGTGCGGCGGCGACACCGAGAACCCCGAGAACAACGTCTACATCCTGGCGGACCGCGTCATCGCCTCGCTGTAGCGCCGGCCCGCGGCACCCGGGCGGAGCACCCGGGCCGGCGACCGCTCCGGGCGGTCACCCCAGGGCCCGCGCCTCCGCCTCCCCGACCAGCCGAACGGCCTCGTCCAGCACCACGGACGGGGCCGTTTCCGCTGTGCGCAGTGCCTCGGCCAGATCTCGCCCCGCCACGGACAGCTGATCGCCCACGACGAAGATCCCGGCGTCGGGGAGCTCGCGCGGCTCCAGCCCCTCCAGCTCCAGCGCACGGGCGGCCAGTTGCCTGGCCACGGCCAGTCCCTCGGCGGCCGCGCCGCGCTGCAGACGGCTCTGCGGGGCGGCCCTGAGCCGGTCGGCGAAACGTTCCACGGCGGTGGTCAGAGGTGAGGTATCGAGCACCCGGCGACCCTACGCGGCCGCCCGGCAGTGTTGCCAACAGGCGAATGCTCGGGCACCGTGGCGTGAAGAGAACCAGGCACGTCCCATGCGTCCGGAGGCGCCCATGTCCCAAGAGTTCTCCGAGGAAACCCACCGGAACATGCTCTCCCGTATCCCCGAGGCAACCGGTCGTGATCTCTCCGACTGGCTCCGCGCCGTCGACGAAGGCCCCTCACTCGTACGCTTCGAGGAGAAGGTCGACTGGCTCCGCGGTCAGCACCCGCTGTCCTACGGCCAGGCGAAGGCGATCATCCACGAGTACGACCTGCGCCGGGCCGCCCGGAAGCTGGGCTAGCCGAAAGGACCCCCTCAGCCACACCTACCCCCTCACATACGGGAAGCCCCCCGCGAGCAGTGCTCGCGGGGGGCTTCCCGTATGGGCCGGTCCACCGGGCCGGGCCGGTGGACCGGTCCTGGGACTAGTCGTCGCCGGAAAGGATCTGGAAGAGCCGCAGCAGCTCCAGGTAGATCCACACGAGGGTCATGGTGAGGCCGAAGGCGGCCAGCCAGGACTCCTCGCGCGGGGCGCCGTACGTCACGCCGTCCTCGACCTGCTTGAAGTCCAGGGCGAGGAACGCGGCACCCAGGAGGACGCCGACGATGCCGAAGACGATGCCGAGGCCGCCGGAACGGAAGCCGAGGCCGTCACCGCCGCCGAACACCATGAACAGCGAGTTGGCGACCATCAGCAGGACGAAGCCCAGCGCGGCGGCCATCACGAAGCCGTAGAAGCGGCGGGTCACGCGGATCCAGCGCATCTTGTACGCGAAGAGCACGGCCGCGAACACGCACATGGTGCCGAGCACGGCCTGGATGACCACGCCGGAGGAGATGTACGTGCTGGTCGCGGCGCTGATGACGCCGAGGAACACGCCCTCGAACGCGGCGTAGCCCAGGATCAGCGCGGGCGACGGCTTGCGCTTGAAGGACTGCACCATCGCGAGGACGAACGCGACGAGGGCGGCGACCACGGCGATGCCGTACGACTTGTTGATGTTCGCCGGGTCGACCGGCAGCAGGACCCAGGACAGGACGGCGGTCAGGATGACCGTGCCGAGCGTCATGGCCGTACGGCTCACGACGTCGTCGATGGTCATCACGTTGCCGCGCGCGGGCGCCTGCGGCA
The DNA here is from genome assembly GCF_044759445.1 of Streptomyces sp. NPDC101118. Taxonomy (NCBI): domain Bacteria; kingdom Bacillati; phylum Actinomycetota; class Actinomycetes; order Kitasatosporales; family Streptomycetaceae; genus Streptomyces; species Streptomyces sp. NPDC101118. Next base: position 81,408 of record NZ_JBIVZG010000006.1, read on the forward strand.
GCCCCGTCTGCGGGTCCGCGGCGTAAGGGTTGGTCGCGTACGGGTTGGTCGCGGTCCCGGCCTGCACCTGCTGCGCGTCAAAGCCCGCGTAGCCGTTGTCGCGGCTGAACCCCCGTCGCGAGAAGACCGGGTTGCTGCTCCTCATCTCACTCCTCCATGGCCACCGAGCGCGGCCTTGCGTCAAGAGTAATGCGTTAGCAAAGAATCCACCCTACTGCTCAGGGAGGATCTTTTCCTGCCAGCAGTAGGGGGCGGATTTCGGTCAGAGCACGGTGTTGTAACCCTCGGAGAACAGGACCGGGGCCTCCATGCGGGCACTGAACGGCCTCCGCCAGTCCCCCGTACCCAGCGGATTCCCGCCGGGCGTGGTGGTGGCCCGGCCGGGCGCCCCGGCGGTGATCGCCGGAGCGCGCGGCCGCGACGCCGGTCAGGCGACCGTGTTGTAGGGCGGGGAGAAGAGGACGGCCGTGCCCTCGCGGGGGCGGAAGGGCTTGCGCCAGTCGCCCGTGCCCTCGTACAGGTAGGTGCGGCCCTCGGGGCCGTAGGCGAAGAGGTCCGCGCGGCCGTCGCCGTCGGCGTCGCCGATGCCGAGCGTCCTGCCGTACGTGTTCCAGCCCGCGCCGACCTTCACGCGCGACGCGAACGTGCCGTCGCCCTTGCCGAGGAACAGCCAGAGCACGCCGGCCCTGTCCCGGGCCAGCAGGTCGCCCGCCGTGCCCCCGCCGAGCTGGCCGGCTGCCGTGAGCTGGTTGTAGCCGCTCCAGCCGGAGCTCACCTTCCTGCGGGCGGTGAAGGGGGCCTTCCAGTTGCCGGTGCCCTTGTGGAGCCAGAGCACGCCGTTCTTGTCCCGGGCCAGCAGGTCGGCCCTGCCGTCGCCGGTCAGGTCACCGCCGCCGGTGATCTCGTCGTACGCGTTCCAGCCCGTGCCGACCTTCACCCGCGAGGCGAAGGTGCCGTCGCCCTTGCCCAGGTACAGCCAGAGGACACCGGCCTTGTCCCGGGCCACCACGTCTCCCGCCGTGCCGCCGCCGAGCTGGCCGGCTGCCGCGATGCGGTCGTAGATCTGCCAGCCGGTGGCGAGCTGCTTGCGGGGAGCGGACGACAGATGCGGGTTGAGCCGGTCGTCCACGGTGTCCTCGCGCCAGAGGCGGCCGGCCGAGTCACGGGCCAGCAGGTCGGGCGAGCCGTTGTCGGTGTAGTCGTGCGGGGCCGGCTTGCGGGCGATGGTGAAGCTGCCCTGGGCGGTCGCTGCGGGGCCGAGGCCGTTGAGCGGGGTCGCGGTGAACGTCCAGGTGTACGCGCCGTTCGGTGCCGCGTGCGTCCAGCCGCTGCGGTTCACCAGGCCGTGCCAGTCCACCTCCGCCCAGCCCGGGCCCACGTAGTCCGGCTGGTCGGGGTACATGTGCAGGGTCGTCTGGACGCCGGTCGCCTTGTGGCGCAGCACGACCTTCGCCTCGACGTTCGTACGGGAGAGCTGCCAGCGGGCGTGCCAGGGGCGGCGGCCCTCCAGGGCGGTGACGGCCGGCGCCTCCGAGGCCAGCACCTTGACGGCGGTCGGCTCGCCGGTGGTGGCCACCTTGGTCACGGTGGGCGCGCCCGGCGCGGCCGGGGAGATGCGGTAGACGCCCTCGCCGTCCGCGAGGGTGCCGCCCATGGCGAGCACCGAGCCGTCGGGGGCCGGGGTGAAGGAGGTGGCGTGGTCGAGCACGGTGCGGGAGGCGCCGCCGGTCACCGACATGGCCTTGATCGCGAGGTCGCTCGGCTCACCGCCCTGCTCCAGGTCGACCCGCGAGCCGTAGATCAACGTGTCGCCGGCCAGGGCGATCCCCGCGGTCCAGAGCCGCGGAACCTGGCGGCGCTCCACCTTGCCGGAGCCGCGCGTGGCGACCACCAGGGTGCTGGAGGTCTCCGAGGCCCCGTCCTCGACCCAGGCCGCGTGCGTGGCCGAGAGGGCGGTGCCGCCGGGGGAGGAGTAGGCGCCAACGCGTTCGAAGGTGTGAGTGACCGCCGCGGTGGCCAGGTCGACGACCGCGTAGTGGTAGCGCCTGGCCGGACCGTCGCCCGTCAGGTATTCGAAGAGTGCGGCGCCCGGGGTGACGGCCTCCAGGCTGATCCCCCACGCACCCTCGGGCAGTCCGGTGACCGTGCGGTCGGAGCGCGCGCCGGCGCCCGAGCCGGGCTCCACCAGGTGCACCTCCTGGGCCTGGACTCCGATGTTCTTGCGGGCCACCACGAGGGAGCCCACCGTGCCCAGGTACTGGTCGAGTCCGTAGGTCGCGAGGCGCAGCGGCTCGGCGGCGGTGCCGGTGGCCATGTCCTTCAGCGTCACGGTCTTGAACATGCCGGTCCACGAGTTGTCGCCCGTGGCCACCGTGTCGGAGAGGGCGCCGTGGTGCTGGTGGTGGGCGAACTGGGCGCCGTCCTGAGCCACCTTGACGGCCCCCCGCCCGCGTAGCTGTTCCAGTAGACGTCGAGGGACGGCTCGATGCTCAGGAAGCCGGTCGGGCCCGCACTGACCACGTGGGACCTCGACGCGATCTGCGGCAGGGCGGCCGTTGCGGAGTCGGCCGCGCGGGCGGCCGTCCCGGCGGCCGGCGCCGCGGAGGCCGGTGCGGCGGCGAGCGGTGCTGCGGTCGCGGCGAGGCCGACGGCCACGGCGGTGGCCAACAGCCGCCGGGATGCGCGGTGGTGGGACAAGGGTTCCCCCGGGTTGCTGAGTGGTCGTACACGGTCGGTGTACGGACTCGCGACGGGGCGCGGGGGTTGTACGTGACGGAAGGGGAAACCGGCGGGAGCCGGCGCGAAAACCGGAGCGCGCCCCGGTTCGCGCCGGGAAGCGGAATCCGGCGTAACCCCCGCGCCGGAGCAGCCGGCACGGCCGGCGAGGACGCGAGGGTGAGTGCCCGGAGCCGGACTTGAACCGGCACGGCCGCGTAGGCCAGCGAGGTTTAAGCTCGCCGTGTCTGCATTCCACCATCCGGGCAAGACGTCGGGCTCCGCGAAAAGCCTTGAACGCAGTGGTGAGCCTAACCGGAACAGTCCTCCCTTCAGGCGAAGATCATCCCGATGTTGTCTGATTTTATTGACGCTTGAGGGGCCGTCAGGTGCGAGAACGCACGGTCCGGACCATCCGCGCCCGGCCCCCGCCCACGATCGGAATGACGGGATTTCGACGGCACCGCGCCACCCCGGGCCACCCCCCTGGGCGGACCGCCGCGAGGGGGACGGACCGCTTCCGCCGTCATACCAAAGGAGGACCCGGCGCCCCTCCCGGTCAGACTCCGGTGGACCCCGGAACGAGCTTGGCGGCTGACTCCCCGCGCGCTTTCCCCGGTGACGATGGAAAGGTCCCGCAGACCGCGTACCGAGCCCCGACTGGAGCACCTCGTGACCACCATGAACCTCGCCCCCCAGACCACCGCCGTGGCCGCCCGCGCCACGGAACTGTCGAAGGTCTACGGGCAGGGCGAGACCCAGGTGGTCGCCCTGGACCGGGTCTCCGTGGAGTTCGGGCGCGGCCAGTTCACCGCGATCATGGGCCCCTCGGGCTCCGGCAAGTCCACGCTGATGCACTGCGTCGCCGGCCTGGACACCTTCACCAGCGGCTCGGTCCGCATCGGCGACACCGAGCTGGGCTCCCTGAAGGACAAGCAGCTCACCCAGCTCCGCCGGGACAAGATCGGCTTCATCTTCCAGGCCTTCAACCTGCTGCCGACGCTCACCGCCCTGGAGAACATCACGCTCCCCATGGACATCGCGGGCCGCAAGGCCGACAAGCAGTGGCTGGAGAACGTGATCCAGATGGTCGGCCTCTCCGGCCGCCTCTCCCACCGCCCCACCCAGCTCTCCGGCGGCCAGCAGCAGCGCGTCGCCGTCGCCCGCGCCCTGGCCTCCCGCCCCGAGATCATCTTCGGTGACGAGCCCACCGGAAACCTCGACTCCCGCTCCGGCGCCGAGGTCCTCGGCTTCCTGCGCAACTCCGTGCGCGAGCTGGGCCAGACCGTCGTCATGGTCACCCACGACCCGGTCGCCGCGTCCTACGCCGACCGCGTCATCTTCCTCGCCGACGGCCGCATCGTCGACGAGATGTACCGCCCCACCGCCGACGGCGTACTGGACCGCATGAAGGCGTTCGACGCCAAGGGCCGTACCAGCTGAGGCCCTGCCCAGCCCCGATCCGCCTCAGCCCCCCGAGACTTCTGGACTCCTCCACCATGTTCCGTACAGCCCTGCGCAACATCCTCGCGCACAAGGCCAGGCTGCTGATGACGGTCCTCGCCGTCACCCTCGGCGTCGCCTTCGTCGCCGGCACCCTCGTCTTCACCGACACCCTGGGCAAGGCCCTCTCCAGCCAGTCCGCCAAGAGCTTCAAGGACGTCGCCGTCTCCGTCACCTCGTACGGGCAGGTCCGCGACGACAGCGGCAAGCTGGAGGGCGACCCGGGCATCAGCCAGCGCACCCTCGACAAGGTCGCGGCCCTCGACGGCGTCGAGAGCGTCTCCGGACGCGTCTCCGGCTTCGCCGGCGTCGGCGACCAGAACGGCAAGCTGATCGGCACCGGCTGGTCCAACCGGGGCTCCAACTTCGACCCCGCGGCCGACGGCAAGGACCCGCGCTACGACTTCACCCAGGGCAGCGGCCCGGCGAACGCCGGCCAGGTCGCCCTCGACAAGGCCAGCGCCGAGACCGGCAAGTACAAGGTCGGCGACCGGATCCGCGTCGCCACCAACGGCCCCGTGAAGGAGTACACCCTCTCCGGCGTCTTCACCACCGAGGACGGCGCGGTCAACGCCGGCGGCAGCCTGGTGCTGTTCGACACCTCCGTCGCCCAGAAGCTGTACCTCAAGCCCGGCTTCTACGACGAGCTGTCCGTGGCCGCCAAGCCCGGCGCCTCCGCCGACCAGCTGCTCGGCGAGGTCAAGCCGCTGGTCAACAGCAAGAGCACCGAGGTCAAGACCGGCGCCGAGCTGGCCCGCGACCAGGCCATGTCCATCGAGCGCGAGATGAGCGGCATGAGCACCATGCTGCTGGTCTTCGCCCTGATCTCGCTCTTCGTCGGCATCTTCCTGATCTACAACACCTTCACCATGCTGGTCGCCCAGCGCACGAAGGAGCTGGCCCTGCTGCGCGCCGTCGGCGCCAAGCGCGGCCAGGTGATGCGCTCCGTGCTCGCCGAGGCCTCCCTCATCGGCCTGGTCTCCGCCGTCCTCGGCCTGGTCAGCGGCGTCGGCCTCGCGGTCGGCATGCGCTCCGTCATGGACTCCCTCGGCGCCAAGATCCCGGCCGGCCCGCTGGTCGTGGCCCCCGCCACCATCGTCTGGGCCCTGGTCATCGGCGTCCTCGTGACGACCCTCTCCGCGCTGCTGCCCGCCTGGCGCACCGGCCGGATCCCCCCGGTCGCCGCGATGGGCAGCGCCCACCTGCCGTCCACCGCCAAGTCGCTGCTGGTCCGCAACATCTTCGGCATCGTGCTGAGCGTCGCCGGCATCGCCCTGGTCTTCCTCGGCGTCTCCACGGGCGGCGAGAACGGCCGCTACACCATCGGTGCCGGCGCCTTCCTGATCCTGCTCGGCCTGATCGTCCTGCTGCCCCTGCTGTCCCGTCCGGTCATCGCGTCCGTACGCCCGCTGCTGCAGCGCGCGTTCGGGGTGCCCGGCAAGCTGGCCGCGCAGAACGCCGTACGCAACCCGCGCCGCACCGCCGTGACCGCCGCCTCCCTCGCGATCGGCCTCACCCTGGTCACCACCCTCTCCGTGATCGGCATCACGATGGGCAAGGCCGTCGACCGGATGAGCACGGACAAGATCAAGGCCGACTACAAGGTCTCCATGGCCGGCGGCGGCAACCTCGACAAGTCCGTGGCCGAGACCCTGGCCAAGGCCCCCGGCATCAAGGCCGTCTCCCAGCAGACCGCCGGCGCGCTGTACTTCGGCGACGACTTCCACGCCGCCTCCGGCGTCAACCCGGCCGGCATCGGCGAGCTGCTCAACATCGACGTGGTCAGCGGTTCGCTGAGCAGCCTGGGCCGCGGCGAGGTCGCGGTCGCCGAGAAGACGGCCAAGTCGCAGGGCCTGTCGGTCGGTTCGACGATCAAGGCGAAGTTCGACGACGGGAAGAAGGCGGACCTCCGGGTCGGCGCCGTCTACAAGGACATGGAGGGCCTGCTGTCGCCCTTCGTCATCGACGACAAGGTGCTGAGCGCGCACAGCGACCACCCGTACATCCCCGAGGTGTACGTGAGCACCGGCGGCGAGTCCGACGCCAACCAGCAGAAGGTCGTGGACGCGCTCGGCAAGAACCCGGCGCTGACCATCGCCACCCAGACCGACATGCGCAACGAGATGGGCGGCATCGTCAACCTGGCGCTGAACATCATGTACGGCCTGCTCGGCATGGCCCTGATCATCTCGGTGCTCGGCGTCGTCAACACCCTGGCGATGTCCGTCTTCGAGCGGACGCAGGAGATCGGCATGCTGCGGGCGATCGGCCTCGACCGGAGCCGGGTCAAGAACATGATCCGCCTGGAGGCCGTGGTGATCTCCCTCTTCGGCGCCGTCCTCGGCATCGTGGTGGGCGTGTTCCTCGCCTGGGCGGTGGGCAGCACCTTCGCCGACCAGGTGCCGGGCTACGAGCTGGTCCTGCCGTTCGACCGGATCGGGATCTTCCTGGCCCTGGCCGGTGTGGTCGGTGTGCTGGCGGCGATGTGGCCGGCGCGCAGCGCCGCGCGGCTGAACATGCTGACGGCCATCAAGACCGAGTAGCCGCCCGGCGGTTACGGGCCACGGGGAAGGGCCCCGGCGACACGAAGTCGCCGGGGCCCTTCCCCGTAACCGTGGACCGGGGGGCGGCCCTGGCCTACGCTGACCGTCGTTCCAAGATCGAACGGCCGGGGGGCGCACGATGTCGGGGAGCAGGCTCGCGAAGGTGCTGACGACGACCGTCGTCACTCTGGCGGTGATCGGGTCCGTCACCGCATGGATCCTGTCGTACAACGGCTACCTGCCGGGCGACGCCGTGGTGCGGACCTGGGCGACCGCGAAGGACCGGCCCGCCGACGGCGCCAACGAGCGGTGGATCGTCGGCGACGTGGCAGTCCGGGGCCGGTTCGACGCCGTGACCGGCTACGGCATCGCCGACGGGCAGGACGGCAGGAAGCTCTGGGAGTACGTGCCGCCCGGCCGCACCCGGATCTGCGGGAGCGCGACCCACGCGGACGCGTCGGTACTGCTCGTCGCGTACGGGCAGGAGGGCGGCGGAGTCGCCGAACCCGCCCCGGGGGGAAAGGGCTGCACGACCGTCCTGGCGCTCGACGTGAAGGACGGGCGGGAGCTGTGGACCACCGGGCGGAAGGTCGCGACCGGCCTGTTCGGCGGAGGCGGCGGGTTCCTGGACGCGGGCGGCGACATCGCCGTGGTCGCCCACGGCCACCGGACCCCGCTGATGGGACGGGCCAAGGACGACCACACCGCCCTGCGCGCCCTCGACCTGCGTACGGGCAAGCCCCGCTGGACGGCGGCCCTGCCCGGCGGGTGCGGCCCGGAGCTGGTTTCCGTGGGCAGGGAGCAGGTCTTCGCCGTCCTGGACTGCGGCGGCGAGGAGGGCGACGAGCTGGGCATCGGCAGCACCGACGGCGCCGAGCTGATGATGGCGGCCTTCGACCGCGGCACCGGCGCGCTGAAGTGGAACGTCCCCCTCGACGCCCGGCGTCCCGTGGACCTGCGCGCCAAGGTGCGCATCGAGTCGACCGACCCCCTGGTACTCGCCGTCGGACGCTCCGGGAGGTTGGACGAGGCCACGTTCATCTCCTTCGGCCAGGACGGGCGGCCGCGGCCGGGCATCGCGTTCAGCGGCGGCGACGACAAGATCGACCTGACCGACGCCGCCCAGACGGCGATCGTCGGCGAGCGGATGTACGCGCTGGCGTGGCACTGGCACAAGGGGCAGCAGTACCGGCTGGTCGCCTTCGACCTGAGGACCGGCGAGGAGCTGTGGGGCAGGAAGCTGGACGACCCCGCGGCCGGGCTCGCCGTGCGGGGCGACCGGATCACCGTCCTGGGCGAGTGGTCCTCGCAGAGCGGCGCCATCACCGACCTGTTCGAGTACGACGCCGACGACGGCGAGGAACTCGACGAGCGCCGGTTCCGCGACGAGGTGCCCGGCGCCGACTTCTTCGAGCACCGGGGGCGGATCATCGTCGCCGGGTCGGGCGGCGACCGTCCCTTCACCGCCTTCGAGCGGTGGTGACGGGCCCGGCTCAGGTCCACTCGCGGGTGCGGAGGGGGAGGGACGAGTCGCCGGTGGCCGAGGTGCGGACGGCGAGGATCTGGTTCACGCCCAGGTGGTTGCGTTCGAAGCCGAGGGCCGACGCGGCCATGTAGAGGCGCCAGACGCGGGCACGGCCCGGCGAGGTGAGCCGGACGGCCCGCTCCCAGTGCTCCTCCAGGTTCCGCACCCAGGCCCGCAGCGTCAGCGCGTAGTGCTCCCGGATCGACTCCACGTCCCGGACCTCGAAGCCGGCGCGCTCCAGCTCGGTGACGGTGCTGCCCAGGGGGGACAGTTCCCCGTCGGGAAACACGTACGCGTCGATGAACTCGTCGATCCGGTACGCCGATTCGTCCTGCTCCGGCGGCCTGGCGATCTGGTGGTTCAGGAGGCGGCCGCCCGGGTGCAGCAGTCCGTGCAGGGTGCGCGCGTACTCGCGGTAGCGCTCGGAGCCCACGTGCTCGGCCATGCCGATCGAAGAAATCGCGTCGTACGGGCCGTCCCTGACGTCGCGGTAGTCCTGGACCCGGATCTCCACCCGGTCGGCCAGACCCTCCTCGGCGACCCGCTTGAGGGCGTACGCGGCCTGTTCCCGCGAGAGGGTGACGCCGGTGACCCGGGCACCGTACTCACGGGCCGCGTGCAGGGCCATGGAGCCCCAGCCGCAGCCGACGTCGAGCAGCCGGTCGCCCTCGCGCAGGCCGAGCTTGCGGCAGACGAGGTCGAGCTTCTCGTGCTGGGCCTCCTCCAGGGTGCCGTCCTCGCGCCAGTAGGCGCAGGAGTACACCATCGACGGGCCGAGCACCCGCTCGTAGAACTCGTTGCCCACGTCGTAGTGGTGACTGATCGCCTGCTGGTCCCGGCGCCTGGTGTGCAGGGGACCCGAGCGGCGTACCGACTCCTCGGGCGGCGGGGCGGGCGCGGGCCAGGGGCCGGCCAGCGAGGCCAGGGAGCGCAGGGCGCCGCGGACCTTGGGGTCGCGCAGGGAGGTGCGGGTGCGCAGTCCCGGTTCGCGCTCCCAGAGGAGTCCGGCGAGCGCGTCCAGCAGTTCGTAGAGGTCGCCATCCACGTCCAGCTCGCCGGCGACCCAGCCGCGCGCCAGGCCCAGCTCGCCCGGCTTCCACAGCAGTCGGCGCAGGGCACGCCGGTGCCCGACCACGAGGACCGGGGCGCCGGGCGGGCCGGCCTCGCTGCCGTCCCACGCGCGGATCCGGAGGGGCAGGGGGGCGCCGAGAAGAACTCCGGCGAGCTTGGTCAGCCGCGGCGCGGCGTCGGACATGGCACACCTCCCGAGGGATTACCCATCAGGATCGCGTACCCGCGGCGGTGGCCGAACATGCCCTTCCGGTTCCGTACGGAGGAACCGTCACGGTGCACGAGTGACGCCGTCCCGGCACGCCGAAGGGGCCGCCCGCACCACGGATGGCAGGCGGCCCCTTCGAGGGTCGTGCTTAGGAGGCCTTGGCCTTCTCGGCCGGGGCGGCGGCGGCAGCCGGCGCCGGGGCGGGCTTGGCCGCCTCGTAGAACTCCTCGCGCGGGGTCTCCATGGCACCCAGGGAGACGACCTCGCGCTTCAGGAACATCGCGAGGGTCCAGTCGGCGAAGACGCGGATCTTGCGGTTCCAGGTCGGGACGGCCATGCCGTGGTAGCCACGGTGCATGTACCAGGCGAGACGGCCCTTGAGCTTGATCTTCATCTTGCCCATGACGATCATCGCGACGCCCTTGTGCAGGCCGAGGCCCGCGACCGCGCCCTTGTTGGCGTGGCTGTACTCCTTCTGCGGGAAGCCCCGCATGCCGGAGACCACGTTGTCGCCGAGGACCTTGGCCTGGCGAAGCGCGTGCTGGGCGTTCGGCGGGCACCAGGCGTTCTCGACGCCGGCCTTGCGGGCGGCGAGGTCCGGGACCTGGGCGTTGTCGCCGGCGGCCCAGATGTAGTCGCTGCCCTGGACCTGGAGGGTCGGGGCGGTGTCGACGTGGCCGCGCGGGCCGAGCGGCAGGCCGTAGCGGGCCAGCGCCGGGTTCGGCTTCACGCCGGCGGTCCAGACGATCGTGTTGGAGTCGACCTCGAGGCCGTTCTTCAGCACGACGTGGCCGTCGACGCAGGAGTCCATGGAGGTCGAGAGGTAGATCTCGATGCCACGGCCCTCGAGGTGCTCCTTGCCCCACTTGCCGAGCTCGGGCCCGACCTCGGGGAGGATCTTGTCCGCGGCGTCGACCAGGATGAAGCGCATGTCCTCGCGCTTCACGTTGGTGTAATACTTCGCGGCGTCGCGGGCCATGTCCTCGACCTCGCCGATGGTCTCGGCGCCGGCGAAGCCGCCGCCGACGAAGACGAAGGTCAGCGCCTTGCGGCGGACGTTCTCATCGGTGGTCGAGTCGGCCTTGTCGAGCTGCTCGAGGACGTGGTTGCGCAGGCCGATGGCCTCCTCGACGCCCTTCATGCCGATGCCCTGCTCGGCGAGGCCGGGGATCGGGAAGGTGCGGGAGACGGCGCCGAGCGCGACGACGAGGTAGTCGAAGGGCAGCTCGTAGGCCTCGCCGACGAGCGGCGCGACCATGGCGACCTTGCGGTCCTGGTCGATGCTGGTGACGCGGCCGGTGAGGACCTCGGCCCCACGCACGACGCGCCGCAGCGGGACGACGACGTGGCGCGGCGAGATGCTGCCGGCGGCGGCTTCGGGCAGGAAGGGCTGGTAGGTCATGTACGACCGCGGGTCGACGACCGTGACGGTCGCCTCGGCGTAGCGCATCTTCTTGAGAATGCGCCGAGCCGCGTACAGGCCTACGTACCCACCGCCTACTACGAGGATCCTGGGACGCTCCGTGGTGCTCATGCCATCGAGTATCCAGCACCCGCTAGGGGGATGCTCGTGAGGGCCTTCACAAGGAGAGACAAGGCCTCTGCTACACTGCGCGGCCCACGTGACCGAGGTCATGGCGCGGTACGGGAACCAGGGTGTACGGCGAGACGTTGACACCCCCGCTGAACTGGCCCGGAGGCGTCCAGGAGGACTGGACCACTGATTTTGTCGATACATCCGACACGGATCCCGCAGTGGCCTCGCATCGCACGAAACGGGCCTGTCGGCCGCCGGCAGCCCTCGAAGGACCTTTACAGGCGGCCAACAGGCCCTTTTTCCTTGTGAAGAACTTCACGAAGTTCGTTCGGGCGGCGGCCCCAAGGGCCCCGGCCTAGGCGATCGAGAAGGCGATCCCGTCCAGAATGTCGTGTTCGCTCACCACGACCTCGGAGGCGTTCACACGCTCCATGACGGCCAGCAGCACCAGGCTCCCGGCGGCGATGACGTCCACCCGGCCCGGGTGCATGACGCCGATCGCGGCGCGCTCGGCGTGCGTCGAGCCGATCATCCGCTCGGAGATCTCTCGAACCTGCTCGTAGGTGACCACCGCGTGGTGGATCGCCTCGGAGTCGTACTCCGCCAGCCCCAGCGCGATGCCGGCGACGGTGGTCACCGAGCCGGCCAGGCCGACCAGGGTGCGGGCCTCGGCCAGCGGGACGGTCTCGGCGGCCAGGTCCAGCGCGGCCTCGATGTCCGCGCGCATGGCGGCGACCTGGGCCTCCGTGGGCGGGTCCGTGATCTCCCCGTCGTGGACCAGGTGGCGCTCGGTCATGCGGACGCAGCCGACGTCCACGGAGCGGGCGGCGCGCACGTGCTCCTCGCCGACCACGAACTCCGTCGAGCCGCCGCCGATGTCCACCACCAGGTACGGCTTCGCCAGGTCGGGGCGGGCGGCCAGCTCCTTGGTCGCGCCGGTGAAGGAGAACTCCGCCTCCTGGTCACCGGTGATCACCTCGGGCTCGACGCCCAGGATCCCCAGCACGCCGGCCACGAACTCGTCGCGGTTCTCCGCGTCGCGCGAGGCAGAGGTGGCCACGAAGCGGATCCGCTCGGCGCCCAGCTCCTTGATGACGGCCGCGTACTCGCGGCAGGCCGCGAAGGTCCGCTCCAGCGCCTCGGGCGCCAGGCGGCCGGTCTTGTCGACGCCCTGGCCCAGCCGGACGATGACCATCCGCCGGTCCAGCTCGGTCAGCTCGCCGGTCTCCCGGTCGCAGTCCGCGACCAGCAGGCGGATGGAGTTCGTACCGCAGTCGATCGCCGCCACGCGGGTCATGCGGACTCCTCCTTCTCGGCCTGCTCGCCCTGCTCGTCCTTCTCGTCCTTCTCGTCCTTCTCGTCCTTCTCGTCCTTCTCGGCGCAGGGGGTCACGCAGGGACCCTTGGCCCACCACTCGGGCAGCATCGCGATGGCCTCGTCGCCCAGCGGGTTCACGCCGGGGCCGGCGGCCAGCGAGTGGCCGACCAGCACGTGCAGGCACTTCACCCGGTCGGGCATGCCTCCGGCGCTCGGGAAGCCCTCCAGCACGTCGATCGCGTCGCGGCGCGCGATGTAGTCCTCGTGCGCGGCGCGGTAGGCGGCGGCCAGCTCCGGGTCGGTGCCGAGCCGCGCCTGCATCTCCTTCATCACGCCGTTGGCCTCCAGGGTGCCGATGGCGGAGGCGGCGCGCGGGCAGGTCAGGTAGTACAGCGTCGGGAACGGCGTGCCGTCGGGCAGCCGCGGGGCCGTCTCGACCACGTCGGGCTGACCGCAGGGGCAGCGGTGGGCGATGGCGCGCAGACCGCGCGGCGGGCGGCCCAGCTGCTCCTTGAACGCGGCGACGTCCGCGTCCGTGGGCTCGGTCCGGTCGGTCTGGGGCGGGGGCGTGTCCATGCCTGGGATGCGTCTCTTCGTTCGTGTGCTGTTGTGGGCTGTACGTCAGTCGGGCTGTGCGTCGGTGGGACGGTGCGTCAGTGGGACGGTGCGTCGGTCGGGCGGTGCGTCAGTCGGGCAGTGCGTCGGTCGGGCAGTGCGTCAATCCTCGTCCGGGCGGTCGGCCTTGTCGACGCCGTCCCAGACGTTGGAGTACCAGGGGCGGTCGGCCGCACCCTCGTCGGCGCTGCGCCGCTCCTCGGCCTCCGGGTCGACCACGGTGTAGCCGATCTCCCCGGGCCGGACGTAGTGCAGGTGCCGGCGGGCCTGCTGCTCGACGTAGGCCGGGTCCTGCCAGCGGGCCTTCTCGTCGCGGAGTTCCTCCAGGCGCTGCCGCGCCCGGTCGGCCTCCCGCTGCTGCTCCGCGATCTCCGAGCGCTGGGATACGTACTGGCGCATCGGATACGCGAGGGCGACGACCAGGGTACAGAGGACGAGCACGAGCAGCGCCGCTCGCCCGGTGAGGCGGCTGCGCCGGACCTGCCGGCGGGACTGGGAGCGGTAGACGTGGGCCGCGGTCCGCTCGCCGAGCGCCTTCAGCCTGGTCGCGGTGGAGAACCGATCCCGGTTCCCGGCCATGTCCCGCCTCCCCTGATAAGCACGTACGTCCCCGCACACGGTACGGGACCGAGTGCGGGGACGTACGGAGGCTCAGGGCGCTGTCAGCCGGTTCGGCCGGGTCAGCCCTTGAAGCGCGGGAACGCGCTGCGGCCCGCGTACACCGCGGCGTCGTCGAGGATCTCCTCGATGCGCAGCAGCTGGTTGTACTTGGCGACGCGGTCCGAGCGGGCCGGGGCGCCGGTCTTGATCTGACCGCAGTTCACGGCGACGGCGAGGTCGGCGATGGTGACGTCCTCGGTCTCGCCGGAGCGGTGCGACATCATGCACTTGAAGCCGTTGCGCTGGGCCATCTCGACGGCGTCGAGGGTCTCGGTGAGCGAACCGATCTGGTTCACCTTCACCAGCAGGGCGTTGGCGGAGCCCTCCTCGATGCCGCGGGCGAGGCGCTCGGGGTTGGTGACGAAGAGGTCGTCGCCGACGATCTGGACGCGGGAGCCCAGCTTGTCGGTGATGACCTTCCAGCCGGCCCAGTCGTCCTCGAACAGCGGGTCCTCGATGGAGACCAGCGGGTAGGCGTCGACGAGGCCCTCGTAGTACTCGGTCATCTCGGCGGCCGAGCGGGACTGGCCCTCGAACTCGTACTTGCCGTCCTTGTAGAACTCGGACGCGGCGACGTCGAGCGCGAGCGCGATGTCCTTGCCCGGGGTGTAGCCGGCCTGCTTGATGGCCTCGACGATGAGGTCGAGCGCGGCGCGGTTCGACTCCAGGTTCGGGGCGAAGCCGCCCTCGTCGCCCAGGCCGGTGGAGAGGCCCTTGGAGTGCAGGACCTTCTTGAGGGTGTGGTAGACCTCGGCACCCCAGCGGAGGGCCTCGGAGAAGGACTCGGCGCCGATCGGCGCGATCATGAACTCCTGGATGTCGACGTTGGAGTCGGCGTGCGACCCACCGTTGAGGATGTTCATCATCGGAACGGGCAGCAGGTGCGCGTTCGGGCCGCCGAGGTAGCGGAACAGCGGCAGGTCCGAGGCCTCGGACGCGGCGTGGGCCACGGCCAGGGAGACGCCCAGGATGGCGTTGGCGCCGAGGGAGCCCTTGTTGTCGGTCGCGTCCAGGTCGAACATGGCCTGGTCGATCAGGCGCTGCTCGGTGGCGTCGTAGCCGACGAGCTCCGGGCCGATCTGCTCGATGACGGCCAGGACGGCCTTCTCGACACCCTTGCCCATGTAGCGGTTGGGGTCACCGTCACGGAGCTCGATGGCCTCGAAGGCACCGGTGGAGGCGCCGGACGGAACGGCAGCACGGCCGGTGCTGCCGTCGTCGAGGCCCACCTCGACCTCGACCGTGGGGTTGCCTCGGGAGTCCAGGATTTCCCGAGCTACGACGACGTCGATGGACGGCACGAGCATCTCCTTCTGGGATGTGACGCTAGATGTGCGGTGGCGTGTGGGGCCGTGGGACCGGCCCTCGCCGCCTAGAGCCTAACCCCGTCGGGGGCGTCGGCCGCTCGACCGCCCGGGTCCTGGGACGAAAAAGGGACCGAATACCCGCCTTCCAGGACATAGACCCCTGATCAAACGAGCACAGGGGCTCCCAAAGGGGCTCCGGGAGGGGGTTACCGGGGGGTCAGCGGCCGGCGGACGGAGCGCCCTCCGGCCCGGCCGGAGGGTCCGGGGGCCGGGCCGGGCCGGAGAAAGGGGAACGCCCGCCCGGCGCGTCGGGGGGAGGACGCGCCGGGCGGGCGTGGCTACTGCCGGGCCGGGACTACTCCCGTACCGGAGCCGTTCAGGAGAGCTTCAGCATCTGGCCCGGGTAGATCAGGTCGGCATCGGTGACGATGTCCTTGTTGAGCTCGAAGAGCTTCTCCCAGCCGCCCTTGACGTTCTGGGCGTCGGCGATGGTGCCGAGGGTGTCGCCGGCCTTCACCTCGTAGGAGCCGTTGCCCTTCTCGAAGCCGGCGGCCGGGGCCGCGGGCTTCGGGGCGGCGGTGGTGCGCTCGGAGCGGGTGGTCGGAGCCTGCTGCGTGCGGGTCTCCGTCGTCTTCTTCTTGGCCTTCTTCTTGACCGGGGCGGACTCGCCCGAGCCGCCGCCGCTGTACTTGGCGCCGGAGAGGCCGACACCGCAGCTCGGCCAGGCGCCCTTGCCCTGACCGGCCAGCACCTTCTCGGCGATGGCTATCTGCTGGGACTTGCTGGCCTGGTTGGCCTGCGGGGCGTAGGCGGTGCCGCCGTACGCAGCCCAGGTGGAGGGGGAGAACTGCAGGCCGCCGTAGTAGCCGTTGCCGGTGTTGATGGACCAGTTGCCACCGGACTCGCACTGCGCGACGCGGTCCCACTCGGAGGCGGTGGCGGCGTTGGCGGTGCCCGCGACCATCAGCGGGGCGGCGACGGCCGCGCCGGTCACGCCGACGAGGGTGACGATGCGGGTGGCCTTGGACGCACGACGGTGCTTGCCCTTGGAAAGCAGCATTGGAGGCTTCTCCTCACCGACGCCTACGAGGTGAGCTGTCGGGTTCGGGCGTAGTGAGTTGCCCGGCCTCGCGTCCTAGCGCGTGGCTTCACCCCAAGCCGTTCCGTGACCGTCTTTCAACGGCCGGGCCCGGCACAAACCTTGGGTCCCCCGCTCCTGCCTTCGGCGCTTGCGCGACGACTGTTTCCCCCGTCCGCCGGCAGGACTCGGCGATGCGGTCGAAGGAGCCCGCGGTGGCGAGCGGTTCAGACCGTAGACAGACCGCTCCCCGATGTTCAAGGCAGGACATCGGGGAGAAACGGCCCGTACTTGCGCATCGGGAACCGGCGTTTGCGCAGGTGAGAAGGGGCGGTAGCCGAGCTTCCGGGCGGGACACGCCAGTTGACGGCCTGAGACTCATGTCTCACTGACGCCAGACTTACATGAATCCGGACATTGCCCGCTTTAACGGATGCCCGAAGTGCCCCTAGTTCTGCCTTAGGTCGAGGTTCTGACCGGGCTTGATGAGGTCCGCGTCATCGCCGATGACCTGCTCGTTGGCCTTGTACAGCGCGGCCCAGCCGCCCTTGAGGCCCTTCGCGTCCGCGATGTCGGAGAGGCTGTCGCCGGACTTGACGATGTACGTGGACTCCCCGGCGCCCTCGGGAGTGACGCCGGTGCCCGACCCGGCGTCAGGTGCGAGCGGGTCGGCGGTCAGGGCGTGACGTCCCGTTCCGTCCGTTTCGCCCGACACGCCCCCTGACGTCTCGTCGGCCGCGTCGCCCCGGTGCTTGCCGGTGCCGGGGGTGGCCGACCCGTCGGTGGCTCCGGGGGTCGCACCCGGGGTGCCCCCGTCGGTCGCGCCGGGCGTACCCGGGGTGCCGGTGGCGCCCGGGGTGGTGGGCGTGCCCGTGCCGGGGGTGGTGGGGGTGCCGGTGCCGGGGGTCGCGGTGCCGGGGGTGGCTCCGGGGGTTCCGGTGGCGCCCGGGGTGGCGGTGCCCGAGGGGGTGCCGGCGGTCGGCGGTGCCGGGGTGCGCGTCACGGGGGGCGCGGGGGTCTTCGTACCCGTGCCGGCCTCCTCGGTGGCGCCGGAGCCCTCGTCGGGGCGCACGGGCGCGGGGGTGACCGGCTTCGGCTTGCCGAGGCCGTCGTCCACGTCGGCCTTGGGGCCGGCCTTGGTGAGCCCGGCGGGGGCCGCGCACAGCGGCCAGGCCCCGGGGCCCTTCTCGGCGAGCACCCGCTCGGCCACGGCTATCTGCTGCGAGCGGCTGGCGAGGTCGGCGCGGGGCGCGTACTCCTGACCGCCGGCCTCCTTCCACAGCTCCTGGGTGAACTGCAGTCCGCCGTAGAAGCCGTTGTTGAGGTCGGCACTCCAGGTGCCGCCGCTCTCGCACTCGGCGACCTTGTCCCACGTGGCGGTGTCGGCGGCGCTGGCGTTGGTGGCGGCGAGCAGCGGCAGCGCCAGTGCGGAGCCGGTGACGCCCGCCGTGACGACGAGCGCAGGGGCCTGACGGGGGCGCCGGTGACGGCCGTTCCCGGAACGCATGAGGTGGACCTTTCGCGTGGCGGCAAAGGAAGTGACGGCGAACCTAGCGGGGTTCGAACGGATGTCACAAGTCGATGATGCGCAGATCACGTTGAGGTCACGAAAGTGAGGAATGCTCAATTCCGTTGTTTGGGACGGGGGGTGAACTCCACGGGCAGGGTGCGCAGGCCGCGCATGATGAGCCCGCCGCGCCACCGGAGTTCGTCCGGGTCGACGGCAAGTCGCAGGTCCGGCAGCCGGGTCAGCAGGGTGGCGAGCGCGGTCTGTCCTTCGAGGCGGGCGAGCGGGGCGCCGAGGCAGTAGTGGATGCCGTGTCCGTAGCCGAGGTGCTGGTTGTCGGTCCGGGAGAGGTCGAGGGTGTCCGGTCCGTCGAAGCGGGCCGGGTCGCGGTCGGCTGCGGCGAGCACCACGAGTACCGGATCACCTGCGGCGATGCGCTCTCCGCCCAGGGTCAGGGGCTCGGTGGCGAACCGCCAGGTGGCCAGCTCGACGGGGCCGTCGTAACGCAGCAGCTCCTCGATCCCGGTCTCCAGCAGGGCGGTCTCGCCGGCCGCGAGCGAGTCCTGGAGCCGGACCCTCTCGGCGGGATTCCGAAACAGGGAATACAGCCCATTCCCAATCAGATTGACGGTGGTCTCGAAACCGGCGAAAAGCAGGATGAATGCCATGGCCGCGGCCTCGTTCTCGGTGAGGTGCTCGCCGTGGTCACTTGCCCGGATCAGTCCGGAGATGAGGTCATCACCCAGGTCGTCCCGCTTCCGGTGGATCAGTTCCACCAGATAGCCGCGCATCTTCTTGACCGACCGGGCCACCCCGCCGCGGGGTCCGCCGCCGTGGCGGATCATCATCCCGGCCCAGTCGCGGAAGTCGTCCTGGTCCTCGCGCGGTACGCCGAGCATCTCGCAGATGGCGTAGATGGGGAGCGGGAAGGCGAACTCGTGGATGAGGTCCGCCTCCCCCTTCTCCGCGAAGCCGTCGATGAGGTGGTCGGTCAGCTCCTGCACCCGCGGGGTGAACTCCGCCACACGGCGCGGCGTGAACGCCTTCGACACCAGCCGGCGCAGCCGGGTGTGGTCCGGCGGGTCGATGTTGAGCAGGTGGGTCATCAGCTCGGCCTTGCGCTCGCCGGGGATGCCGGTCTTCCCCTTGGCGTGCGCCGGCTCCGCGTGGTGTGCCGGGTTCTTGCTGAGTCGCTGGTCGGCGAGGGCCTGCCGGGCGTCGGCGTACCGGGTGACGAGCCAGGCCTCGACCCCGCTGGGCAGCGCGGTGCGGTGCACGGGCGAGTGCTCCCGCAGCCAGGCGTACGCCGGGTACGGATCGGTGGCGAACTGCCAGTCGAAGAGGGTGGGCGGAGAATCGGGCGCGGCCTGGTCGTGCATACGGCCGACCCTAGCCGTCGCCCCGGCGGGGGGCCGCCGCGTGGTGCCGGGTGCCTCCGGCGGTGCCGGTGCCTCCGGCGGTGCCGGGGGTTGGGGTACCACCCGGCCGGCGGTGCCGGAAGCCCCGGGTGCCGGCCGGCGGTGCCGGAAGCCCCGGGTGCCGGCCGGCGGTGCCGGAAGCCGGATGCCGCCCGGCGGTGCCGGAAGCGCCGTGCCTGCCCGGCCGGCCGGTGCTGCCGGGCTAGGCCCCGTAAGGCGACGACGTGCGCGGGGCCACCTGTTCGGGCGTCACCCCCTCGACCACCAGATCGCCCGTCCACAGTTCGTCGCGGTTGCAGTACGTACCGGGGAAGCGGACGCTCCGCCCGCCGGGCGCGAGCTTCCACTCTCCTCGGCTGAGCTGGACGATCCGTCCGCTCCCGCAGATGTACGCGCGGGAGGCCTGCGCCATGATCCACGCGGCGTGCTCGTCCTGCCGGGCCGCCTCCCGGTTCATGTTCCGCGCCATCTCCCACAGCCGCTCCCAGCGGACGCCGGGCGTCAGGGGCCCGACCACGGCCACCTCCCCGAGCCCCCGAGCGTCGAGCGAGTGCGTCGCGTACCCGAAGACGACCCCGAACATCTCGAAGACGGTGACCCGGCCGGAGCCGGCGACCCCGCCACCGGCACCCACGCCGCCGGCTCAGCAGCAGGGTCCGTCGCCACAGCAGGCGGGCTGGTTGCACTCGGCCGCGGTCCCCCAGAGCGCCTCGTCCACCGCGAACCCGGCGCCCTGAAGCCGCTCCACGACCGAGATCATCAGCCCGCGCGTCCGGACCTTGGAGTTCGGGGCGTGGTGGACGAACCGGCCGAACCGGTCGGCGCACCAGTCCGCGTACTCCCGGGTGTGCAGCATGAACGTGTGCCAGCCGGGGTCCACGGCCGCGGACGGCGCCATGTCATCGGCGCCGGTGTCGCCGATGACCCACACGAAGGCGAGCGCCTGGTCCATGACCCGGTCTGCCTCGCCCCGTTCCAGCTCGTACTCGTCCGCGCAGAACGCGGCCAGCCGCTCGAACAGTTCCGGCTCGACGAGGTCCCGGCCGCGCCGCAGCGCGGCCGATACGTCCACAACGGTCGCCATGGCGATTCCCTTTCCTCCGACGATTGGCCTTGGCCTTGCGAAGGGCCATGGTGTCGGCGGCCGGGTGTCGCTTCTAGCCGGTTTCCCGTTCGCGCAAGAAGCCGTCCCGGACACCGTCGACGAGTTCCCGCATCTCGTCACCGGCAACGGCGTCCCGCCAGAACGCCTCGAACTTGGAGACGTACAGACCGATGTCCCGGGGGTCGGTCACGACCGTTTCCGCGTGCACGGTCTCCACGGTGACCATTCGCTGGTCCTTGATGACGAACGAATGGCCCGGGAAGTCGGTCTGCGGTGCGGAAAGGGACACCACCCGGATGTCGACTCCCGGGAGCCGTGACAACGAGACGAGCCGGTCGAGTTGCCCGACCATGACCAGCGGAGGGACGATCCGCCACCTCAGAACCGGCTCGGTGACGACAAAGCGGAACGCCTTTCCCTCCGTGTAGAGCACGCGCTGACGCGCCAGCCGGGCGGCGGTCGTCCTTTCCAGCTCCGCCGGTGACAGGTGCTTCCGGGCGAACACTGCACGGACGTACTCCGGTGTCTGGAGCAGTCCGGGAACGAGCGAGGGCTGGAAGAGGCGAAGCAGTGTGGTCTGGGACTCCAACGCCTGGACTTGTTGCTGCTTCCGGCTGTACCCGAGCCTGCGGACCAGGCGCCAGGCCGTGATCTCGGTCGCCGCCTCGCGGGCCGCGGCCATGTACTCGGCCTTGACCTCCTCGGAGACGCCTATGGCCGTGAGGATGCAGTCCACATCGGTGACGCTCGGCGAGGCGTTCCCGTTTTCGATCTTCGACAGCTTCGAGCGGGACATGGCCGCACCGCGGGCGACCGCCTTCGCCTCCAGGCCGGAGGTTTCACGCAGCGCCCGCAGCGCGGAGCCGAGACCCGATCTGTTCACTCGCCGTACTTCGCCCACCATTCGGGGAACGGCACGGCGTGCGCCATGGCCGTGTCGCGGTATGCGAGGAACTGGGAAGTCCTCTCCTCACCCAGGAACTCCGCCCCGAGGAACTTGCCGGCCCCGTCGTAGCTCATGGCGCCGACCGCCTTGTCGTCGAAGAGCCAGAAGTCGGGGGCATCCGGAATCGGGTTCGGCTGATGGGTGGTGTCGAGGATGAAGAACTCCTCCCCGGCCGTCATGTTCCTGCGGTACCCCCACGAGAGCTCGAAGCGTAGGTATTCCGTGAGCGGGCGAGACAGGATGTGCACGCGGTACATGCGCTTCCCATTCCGTACGGCGTTCGCCACGGTCCCCACCCACGCGGCCGTCTTGTGGTCCTCCGGCTGGGGCTCACCGGCGAGGAACGCTCGATACGCGTCCACGCCGCCGGATTGGCTGTAGTCGTCCAGCGTCTCCAGGCGGAACGCCTCGCGCTCGAACTCCTCGATCCATTCCCCCAGCGTCCTAGACGAGTCGGTCACGGACTGCCTTTCGGAGGAGGGACACCGGGATCTCGACCACGGATTCGTGTTCCGGCAGCAACAGGCCGTGGCCGTCCAGCCTGCTCCCTTGGATCGCGACCGTACCGCGGTCCGTGGCATAGATGGTGGGGCAGTCGCCGTCTTCGCATGAACTCGCAAGCCGGGTCAGTTTCACTGCTTCCCCTCGAAGTCGAGTGTCGCGTCTGATGCTGGTCGCGGCCCGTGGGCCGGTGCAAGGGCTTTGGGTTTCCGTTACGGGAAACCGTCACGCGCGCCGGAGGGGGTGGGCGTAGGTGTGGGTGGGGGTCGTAGGGAGGGTGGCCCAGGTGCGGGTGCCGCCGCCCGGTTCGCGGGATTCGCCGAAGCCCCATTGGCCGCGGCACTCCCGGACGACGACCGACAGGAGGCGGAGCGCGCTGCGGCGGCGCGCCTCGCAGGCGGCGGCCAGGCGGGGGTGCTCGTGCGGGGCGTGGCCGTCGTAGACCGTGAGGCGGAGCGCGTCGTCGCGCCAGCGGAGCGAGAGGTAGAGGTCCCGGCCCGGGTTCAGGCGCCAGGCCGCGGCCACCATCTCGCCGGTCACCTGTTCCGCCGCCGGGACGAGTCCGTCCAGCCGGTGGGTCAGCAGGGCGAGGCGGACGGTACCGCGGGCGATGCGGGCGCTGTGGGCTTCCCCGGGGAGGGTGAGGGAGCAGGCCAGTGCGTCGGGTGGGGGTGCGGTCGGGTTCTGGGGGGTGGGCGGAGCGACCGGGCAGCCGGTGAGACGTGCCGGGGCCGGGTGGAAGGGGGTGAGCATCGCGAACTCCCGCGAGTTGAGTACGTGGCGTGGTGGTCAGCGGCGTACGTGACTGAGGGCGTGTGGCGAGGTCGGCGCGCACGGATGGCTTCACGGTGGGTCGGGCTCATGTGTCCCTGGCGGGGCGGGTCGTGGCCTGTCGGCCGGCGCGGACATGCGCCACCGATGCGCTTCAACTCCCCTTGCGTGAGCGGTGCGTTACCGACTGTAGGGCATCTATGGCTCTTGTGTCGCAACGTTCTTGGCACATGAGCCATTTATGGACCCGCCGGGGGGTCAGGTAGCAGACTGCCCGGAGCGAGAGAAGGGGCGCGATGTCAGCGAGGACCATCCCGACCTACCGTCGGCAGCGCCTGGGGGCCGAGGTGCGGCGGATCAGGACGGCGGCCGGCATGTCAGCCGAAGAGGCGGCGGCCCTGCTGGGCATGGACCGGTCGAAGATCCCCCACATCGAGTCCGGAACGCGGACGATCAACGAGGAGCGTCTGCGGACGCTGACCGCCAACTGCGGCTGCTTCGACGAGGACTACATCGCCGGCCTCGTCTCCATGGCCGCCCGGCTCCGGCGCCACTGGTGGGACGAGTACCGGGGCAAGCTGCCTGCAGGCATGCTCGACATCTCCGAGCTGGAGTGGCACGCCGGCCGCCTGCTCACCACGCAGACCGTGCACCTGCCCGGCCTGCTCCAGACCGAGGACTACGCCCGCGCGATCTTCGACTCGTTCCTGCCGAAGCTGTCGCGGCTGGAGGTCGAGTTGCGGGTCGCGCACCGCCAGGAACGGGCCCAGGTCCTGGCGGGCGACAACCCGACACCGTACGTGGGGTACATCCACGAGGCGGCTCTCCGGATGCAGTTCGGCGGCCGCGCCGTGGCCCGGGCGCAGTTGGAGTACCTGATCGAGCGCGGGCAGGAGCCTCACATCAGCCTGCGCGTGATCTCGTTCGAGCACGGCATCTTCCCCGGTGCCGGGCACGCCCTGCTCTACGCCGAGGGACCGGTACCGCAGTTGGACACCGTCCAGCTCGACACCGCGCACGGTCCGCACTTCGCCCACGCAGAGGCTCAGCTCGCCCAGTACCGGAGCCACCTGCGGTGGATGGACGAGACGGCGCTCTCCGAGCGGGAGTCGCGGGACTTCATCCACGGCATCGCCAAACAACTCTGAAGGGACGGGCCATGTCACCCGACATCGCATGGGAGGAGCCGTACTGCGGTGCAGGCAACAACTGCTACCGCATCGGCATCGACGCGGCCGGCAACAGCTACATAGCCGTCGCCGGAGCGGAGGACTCCCCCCTGACCGACAGCGTCGAGGCGCTCCGGCAGCTCATCCGGGACATCAAGGCCGGCAAGGCGGACCACCTGCTGGACCAGAGCTAGCCCGCCGCACGGCGTACGTGGCCGGTCTCACAGATGGCGTAGCCGGCCCCGTACCCGTCGGCGCGGCAGGGCGCCAACCTGCCGCGGAGCCAGGACGGCGCGGGGACCGGGCCACGCCTCGCAGGAGCGGGCCGGCACCCCATATAGCACGGTTCGTCGCGGCTGTCCGCAGATCGGACAGACCTTGACCTGAGCAAGTCTCACATTCCTACTTTCGGTTTTGTGGATGTGAGGATCTTGAAAAACAGCTTCGCGGTGGTGGAGAGACGGGCCGAGCACGCGGTCAAGTTCTTCTACTCCCACCTGTTCTGGCACAACCCCGGCATCCGGGAGATGTTCCCGCCCTCGTTCGCGGACATGGAAAGACAGCGGGACCGTCTCTTCGCCGCGCTGACGCACGTCGTCTCCCACCTGGAGGACCCCACCCTCCTCCCCTACCTCCGTGACCTCGGCCGGGACCACCGGAAGTTCCTCGCCGGCCCGGAGCACTACACGGCCGTCGGCGCCAGCCTGCTGGCCGCGCTCGCCGAGGCGTCCGGCGAGGCGTGGACGCCGGAGGTCGAGAAGGCGTGGGGCGAGGCGTACCAGGTGATCGCCGACGCCATGACGGACGGCGCCGCCTCCAGCGAGGACCCACCCTGGTGGGACGCCGAGATCGTGCGCCACCTCCAGTACGGGCGGGACATCGCCGTCCTGACCCTGCGACCGCACCAGCGGCTCCCGTACGCCCCCGGCCAGTACGTCAGCGTGAGCAGCGACCGGGTGCCGACCACCTGGCGCACGTACTCCCTCGGCAACGCGCCCCGCGCCGACCTCACCCTCGACCTGCACGTGAGCCGGATCGACGGCGGCCGGCTCAGCTCCCACCTGGTCAACGAGGCCCAGCCCGGGGAGCTGCTGCGGCTGGGCGCCGCATGGGGCGGGATGACCCTGCGCAGGGACGCGGGCCGCCCGGTCAGCTTCATCGCGGCCGGCACCGGCTGGGCCCCGGTCCGGGCCATGCTGGAGGACCTGGTCCACCGCCCGCCGGAACACGACGTACGGCTCTTCGTCGTCGCACGCGACCAGGCGCACCTGTACGACCGGCCGCTGATCGAGGACCTCCGGCGGCACTGCCCCTGGCTGGCCGTCACGTACATCACCCCGGCCCCCGGCCGGCACCGAAACCAGGCCACCGACCGGCTCGCGACCGCGCTCAGCAACCGCGGCCTCTGGCCCCACCAGGACGTCTACGTCAGCGGCCCGCCCGCCTTCATCGACGAGACCGCCTACCTCCTGGAGGAGCTCGGCGCGGACCCCGCGCGGATCTTCTACGACGCGGTGCCCGCCTCCGGCGGACCCCGCAGCCGGCCGCTCGGCTTCGGCGAGTGGTTCCTGAACACCCCCGACGCCCACTGGTACAACCCGGCCGGCCGCGCCCCGCGCGGGACCGGACCCGGTCTCTGACGCACACCTGACGCTGAGGGCTACACGCCGACGCCCTCGGCGACACGGATCGCGTCCCGGTAGGCCCGGGCCGCCGCACGCAGCGCGGCTTCCGGATCGACCCCCTCGGCCTCGGCGCGCGCCGCCAGGGCCAGCAGCTCGTACCCGACGCCCTCGCCCTTGGGCAGCTCCACGTCGACGCCGCCGCCGCGCACCCGCCCCGCGAGCTTCGCCGCCAGCGCGAGGCCCGGCTGGCCCAGCGGTATCCCGTCCGTGACCGACTCCCGCTGCTTCTCGACCGCCTTGGTCCGCATCCAGTGCGCCTTGACCTCCTCGGGCGTCTCGGCGGTCGCGTCCCCGAAGACGTGCGGGTGGCGGTGGATCAGCTTCTCGACGATGCCGCCGGCCACGTCGTCGACGGACCAGGGCTCCTCCGGGTCCTCCTCGGCGATCCGCGCGTGGAAGACCACCTGGAGCAGTACGTCGCCCAGCTCTTCGCGCAGCTCGTCCCGGTCGCCGTCCTCGATGGCCTCGACCAGCTCGTACGCCTCCTCGATGCCGTACTTGGCCAGGCTCGCGTGCGTCTGCCGGGAAGACCAGGGGCACTCGCGCCGGATCCGGTCCATCACCTGCACCAGGTCGAGGAGGCGGGCGCCGGGCAGGTCGTAGGAGGCCGGCAGCAGCTCCAGGTCGGGCATGGCGAACCGGCCCGAGCCGGCCATCCGGGCCAGGCCGTCCGTGAGCCGCTGGTCGCCCTCGCCCGTCGGGACGACCACAACCGTACGGCCGCCCGCGCAGGCGTCGACCAGCTCCTGGGCGTCCGGCCGGGCACCCTCGACCGCGATCCCGGCCTCCCGCAGGTACGGCAGCTGCGGGTGGCCCGGGTCGGCGCACAGCACCCGGTCGGCGGTGCGCAGGGTCTCCCAGGCCGACCACGACAGCAGGCCCGGGGCGACCCGGTGGCTGGTGGTGAGCAGGACGATGCGGCCGGTGGCGTCGGTACGGGTGTCAGTCACCCTTCGAAACTACCTCCGCGCGCCGGGTGGACTCGCCCGGGGGGCACTCCGACGGCACTCCCCGGGGCGTCCGCCGCCCGGCGCTCAGGCTCCCTGGGGTGCCGTCTGGGGCGTGGTCTTCTGGAGGATCCAGGGGGTCTTGCCGCCGGTCAGCTGGATCCGGGCGGCGTCCCAGCTGCCGTAGCGCGGGTTCACCTCGACGCCGAGCGCCTTCGCGGCGGCCGCGATCGGCTCGATGATCTTGTCCTGGCCGTACTTGTCCGTCAGCTTGCTGACGATCAGCCGGTCCCGGATCGCGTCGTCGATCTGGCCGGGCGCGATCGAGGCCTGCTGGAGGACCATGTCCTGGAACTGCTTCTCGCCGCCCGTGCGCTGCACGTCGGCCTTGCGGGCGTCCTCGATCTCCTTGGTGGAGACGGTCAGGCCGGCGTCCGCGGCGGCCTTCCGGAGCACCAGGCTCTGGATCATCGAGTTGAGCTTGGCCCGCTCCAGACCCGCCGAGGCCCCGATCAGCTGGGCGGCCTGCGGCGACCGGTCCTGCGCGGCCCGGACGTCCTTGACCTGCGCCTGCAGGGCGGAGGTGGCGATCCGCTCGCCGCCGACGACGGCCGCCGTACCGGGCCGGGCCTCGCCCGCGCACGCGGTCAGCAGGGGGGCCGCGACGAGCAGGGCGGCGGATACGGAGAGCGCGGTGCGGCGGTGCAAGAGAGCCTCCCGGAAGGCAGGGGCGGCGCGGAGCGCCTCGTTGGGGGGTGGTGGTCGGGTGACGGATGGGCGCTTCGGTGCACAAGGCCTTGCGGTGATCGATGGTAGGGAGTCGGGGTGATCCGAGCTACCGATTCGACCAACGATTCCCTTGCCGTTCCGTCGCGTTCACCGGCCCGGCGCACGGGGTTGGCAGCGTCACGCCCACCATGCACGAGACCGACCGCAGCAACCGCCCGGGCCGGGACCGCCGTCGCGACCGCCTTGGGGACCGTCGTCGCCACCGCCTTGGGGACCGCCGGGACCGCCGCCGGGACCGCAGCCGGGACCGCCGTACGAGCCTTCGCGCGGCCGCCCTCGCGGGACTGATCGCCGCCCTGTCCGTGACCGCCGGGGACGCCGGGGCGCGGATCTTCCCGTTCGGCCCGCACCACCGCGCCGTCAACGACCTGAACAACCAGTTCATCCCCTTCCACGCCCGGCTGTGGGACCTGCTGCACGGCCGCGCCGAGGGCGGGCTGCTGCTCAACTGGCAGTCCGGCTGGGGCACCAGCTTCCTGCCCGACCTGGGCACGTACCTGACCAGCCCCTTCGCCCCGCTGGTCGCGCTCTTCCCGCGGGACCGGATCGACCTCGCCGTCTACCTGGTCGGGGTACTGAAGACCGGAGTGGCGGCGGCCGCGATGACCTGGCTGCTGCTGACCCTGCGCCGCGGCGGGCCCCGGTGGTGGGCCGCCGGGGTGCTCGGCGCCTCGTACGCGCTGTGCGGGTGGTCCGTCACCGAGGCCGCGTACAACCCGATGTGGCTGGACGGCCTGATCGCCTTCCCCCTGCTGTGCCTGGTGGGCGAGTGGGTGCTGCGGGGGCGGCGGCCGGTGCTGGGGCCGCTGGTGGTGGCCGTGGCGTGGACCGCGAACTTCTACACC
The DNA here is from genome assembly GCF_044759445.1 of Streptomyces sp. NPDC101118. Classification (NCBI taxonomy): domain Bacteria; kingdom Bacillati; phylum Actinomycetota; class Actinomycetes; order Kitasatosporales; family Streptomycetaceae; genus Streptomyces; species Streptomyces sp. NPDC101118. The sequence goes on from NZ_JBIVZG010000006.1 coordinate 109,170, forward strand.
GCCTACATGGCGACCCTGGGCGCCGCGCTGGTGCTGCTGGTGCGGCTGGTGACGGCGGGCGGGGGCGTACGGGAAGCGGTGCGGGTCCTGGTGCGGGCGGCCGGGGCCACCGTGCTGGGGATCGCGCTGGCGGCGCCCGTGCTCGTGCCGGTGTTCCTCGGGTCGCGGCACGCGCATCCGGGGTGGGTGTCGGAGTTCCGGGCGGCCGGGTGGGAGGACGTGCTGGCCCGGGCGCTGCCGGCGACGTACGACTTCTTCACGCCCGCCGTGTTCGTGGGGACCGGCACGCTGCTGGCCGCCGCCGCGCTCTGCTTCCACCGGGCGGTGCCGGTGCGCGAGCGGTGCGGGTGGGCGGGGCTGGCGGTGGCGGTGGCCCTGTCCTTCCAGTGGGAGCCGACGCACCTGGCCTGGCACGTCTTCCAGACCCCGAACGGCAGCCCGTACCGGCAGACCTTCGTGCTGGCGGGCGTGCTGGTGATCGCGGCCTGGCAGGCGCTGGCCCCCGGCTGGCCCGGCGTACGGGCCCTGCTCGGCGGGGCCGGGCTGCTCGGCCTACTGGCCCTGGGCGCCCTGGGCAGCGGGCTGGCGGGCGCCTGGAGCCACGCGCTGTTCGGGGCGGGGCTGCTCGCGGCGGGCGGGGCGCTGCTGCTGGCCCGGCGCGGGCGGGCGGTGCCGCTGGCCGCGCTGCTGCTGGCGGGGGCGCTGGCCGGGCAGGCCGCGGCGACCACCGCGTACGCGGACCGGGCGCGGCTGGGGCGGCTGGACGACTACCCGGCCTGGGGCGCGCCGCACGACGGCCGGTTCCGCGCGGTGTCGGACGCCTCGGGCTGGCCCGCCTACCGCACCGACCCGGGCCGGATGCAGCTGTCCGGCAACGACCCGCTGCTGCTGGGGGGCGAGGGCGGGGCGTACTACAGCAGCCACACCCCGGCCGTGCTGACCCGCACGATGGCGGCGCTGGGGGCCGGGTGGACCTCGCGGGGCCGGAGCCTGCAGAGCCTGGACAACCCGGTGACGGACGCGGTGTTCGCGGTCGGCGCGCGGGCGCGGGGGACGGTGGACGGGCCGGTACGCGTGACCCGGGCGGCCGTGCCGCCGCTGGTGACGGTCCGCCCCGCCGGCACCCCCCGCTTCGGCCCGTCCCCCTTCCGCAACCAGGAACTCCTGCTGGGCGCGCGGGTGTACGAGGACCCGGCGCCGGACGGCTCCTGCCGCCCCGGCACGGGGGTGTACCTGTGGGCGCCGGACTACAACGGCACGGTCCGGCTGGCGGGGCCGGGCCGGGGGGCCCGGGGGGCCACGGACGGGGTCCGGCAGGCCGGGCGCGGGGGCGCTCCGGCGGCCCCGGGCGCCGTCCGGCCGACCCCGCCGGGGGCTGCCCGGGGACCTGCCGGCGCGACCGACGGGGCCCCGGCGGCCGGGCGGCCGGTGCGGATGATCGGCGGCCGGCCCCGCTACCAGGCGGCCCTGCAGCCGCTGGGCGCCTCCCCCGGTCCCGGCTCGCGGGTGGTCTTCGACCGGCCGGCGCCGCGCGAGTGGAGCGTGGGCTGCCTGGACCGGTCCCGCCTCGCGGCCGCGGTGGCCCGGCTGCGGGCCACCGGCGCGGTGCGGGTGGAGGTCCGGGACGACGGGGTACGGGCCCACCTGCCGCCGGGCAGCACCGGCACGGCCGTGCTGGCCGCGCCGCGCATCGCGGGCTGGCGCTGCGGGGACGCCCCGGCGGGCGCGTACCTGGGCCTGGTGGCGACGCCGGTGCGGGGCACGGTGGTGGACTGCACCTTCCGCCCGCCGGGCCTGCGCGCGGGCGCGGCGGTGGGGGGCGCGGGGGCGCTGCTGCTGGCGCTGGCGGCCGTAAGACGCCGAATGCCACGGCCTTCGGGACGCCCCCTTCCGGGTGATGACACCAGGGAGACTTTCAAAGTAACTTCGAAGTCATGGGCATCGAGAACGCGGCCGTCAACTTCTCCGAGCTGGTGAACAAGAACAAGCAGACGCTGGCCCGGCTCCGGGAATCGCCGAGACTGCTCCTGCACCGCAGAGACGGCGAAGACCTGGTCCTCACCACCGCAGCGCGAGCCGAGCAGGACCAGACCGTCGTATCGGCAGCCACCAGGATGCTGGCCGCGATCGCGCGCCGGGAGCCCGGCAGCATGGAACTGCTCCTCGACATACTGCCGGACGCCTTCCCATGGGTCCGCTTCCTGCCCGAGCGCGATCTCCACGCCTTCGCTGTCGAACTGGTCGACACCATGCGGGCCGCCGACTCGCTCGGCAACAGCGCGTCCGTGGCACAGATGCTCATCGCCTGGCAGCACACCGCCGAGGTCCACTCCGACCCGGACCTGCTCGCCGCGCTGACCCTGGACCACGGCCACGACTACGGCCCCGTACCGGACCCGCGAGACGTCGCATGACCGCGGGTCGCGGCGACCGCGCCGCCCCGCCGGCGCCCCACGGGCACTGGGAGGTCCGCTTCGCCGACGCGGCCGCGGCCAAGGGTTGGGAAAGCCTCGCCCAGCAGGCCCGTGAGAACACCTACCGCGCCTGGGTCACCATGCGCACCACGCCCGGACCGGTCACGGAGACATCCCGGCACCACCGCCTCAAGGGTGGTCTGGCGCACGGAAGCCATCGCGGACAGACCTGCGAGCAATGGCAGATCGAAGTGACCGGTGGCGGCCGGATCTGGTACCTCCTGGACACCGCCCGCGACACCTGCTGGATCACCTTCGCCAGCACAGGGCATCCGCGAGCCACAGACCCGCGCTGAGCTTCAGCCGTGGACCTGGCCCAGCCAGTGGAGGGTGCGGCGGAGTTCGCCCGGGAAGGGGTGGTTCGGGCCATGGTGGCGTTCGGCGTCGAACAGGAGGCGGGCCAGCGTGTCGTGGGCCGCCGCGCGGTCGCCGAGCGCGAGCAGCAGGTGACCTATCCGGCGGCGGATCTCCAGCGGGAGCTCGCGGTCGGAGTTGGCGTACTGGTTCTCGAAGTACGGCAGCAGCGACCGGTATTCGGCGAGGGCCGCGGCCGGCTCGCCGAGCTGCTCCAGGCACTGGGCGGCCTCGTACCGGAAGCGCAGCGACTGCGGCTGGCCGATGCCGGACTCGGCCGCGTACTCGTCGGCGAGCCGCCGGAGTTCGGGCAGGGCGCGGCGGTACTGGCCGTCGTGCATCAGGGTGGCCGCGAACTGTTTGCGCAGGGAGCGGACGACGGGTGAGCTCTCGCCGTGCTGCGCGGCGGCGGCCGGGAGGATGCCCCCCAGGATGTCCACGGCCTGGGTCAGCCGGCCCTGGTCCAGCAGCCGCTTGACCTCCTCCACCGCGCCGGCGACGTCGGCGCGCGCCTGCTGGGGCGGTACCACGGGCGCGGCCGGGGTGGCCCCGGCCCGGTCCGGCCAGGGCGCGTGCGGGCGCAGGAAGGGGCGGGTGGGGTCGAGCGGGCCGCCGGGCGTGCCGTGCGAGGGCAGCAGCGGCGCGAGGGCCTCGTAGACCTCCTGGGCGGAGGCCGGCCGGTGCTGCGGGTCCTTGGACAGCAGCCGCAGCACGAGGGCCTCCAGCTGGGGCGGCACCTCGGGGCGGAGCTGGCGGACCGGGAGCGGGGGCTCGTACAGGTGGCGGTGCAGCACGCCGAGGGCGGTGGTGCCGGAGAAGGGCACGCCGCCGCTGAGGAGTTCGTGCAGCAGCACGCCGAGGGCGTAGAGGTCGGTGTACGGGCCGACGGCGCCGCCCATGGCCTGCTCGGGCGCCATGTAGGCGGGGCTGCCGATGGGGGTGCCGGTGTTGGTGAGGCGGGTGGTGTCGGCGTCCATGACGGAGGCCACGCCGAGGTCGAGGACGAGGACGGTGCCGTCGGGGCGGACCATCACGTTCCGCGGCTTGAGGTCGCGGTGGACGATGGGCACGGCGTGGACGGCGGAGAGCACCGAGCACAGCTGGGCGGCCACGGAGACGGCCCACGGCCACGGGTAGGGGTCGTGCTCGGCGAGGTGGTCGGCGAGGTCGGCGCCCTCGACGTACTGCATGACGAGGTAGAGGTCCTGGTCGTCGCTGCCGGCGTCGTGGACGGTGACCAGCCCGGGGTGGTCGACCTGCGCGGTGACCCGGCACTCGCGCACAAAGCGGCGCCGCATCTCCTCGGCCTCGGCCGCTCCGCCGCTGACCTTGTCGGGGCGGAGCAGCTTGACCGCGACGCGGCGGTCGAGCCGCTGGTCGTACGCCGTCCAGACCTGGCCCATGCCGCCCTGGCCGAGGACGGTGGCGAGCTGGTACCGGTCCGCGATGACGCGTCCGGTCACTGGTCGCGCTCCTGGTCACGGCGGAGCAGCTCGCTCAGCTCGTCGAGTTCGGCGCGGACCTGCCCGATGTCGTGGTTCTGGGGGCGCTGCGGCGGGACGGGCTGCTGGGGTACGGGCGTCTGGTGCGCCGGCGGCTGCGGGACCGGGGTCTGGTGGGCCGGCGGCTGCGGGACCGGGGTCTGGTGCGCCGGGTTCTGGCCCACCGGCGGCTGCGGCACGGGCGTGTGGTGCGCCGGCGGGTAGCCGTACCCCTGCTGGGGCCCCTGGTACGGGCCGGGGAAGGGTGCGGAGGCGGTGGGCGGGGCCCAGTTGCCGGCCGGCCTGGCGTAGTACGTGATGTCCGCGTACAGGAACCAGCCGAGGGCCGCGACGGCGGTGGACAGCATCACGACCATGCCGAGGTTGCCGTGCCAGGTGCTGAGGTCGTCGGTGGAGTCGGTGGCGATGCCCACCAGCGCCAGGATGTTCAGCGCGAGGCAGCCCGCGAAGACCGACCAGTTGCGGCGGCTGCCGTTGACGACGGCGATGCGCAGGGGCGCGGCCCACGCGAGGAACCCGCAGCTGAACAGCGAGAGGCTGCAGAAGAGCACGCGCAGGCCCACCAGGGCCCCGTCGGAGGGCCGGTTGACGGGCTGCGGCTGGTGCTGCTGTGGGAAGCCGGGGCCGTGCATGCTGCTCCTGACAGGGCGGGGCGGGCGTGTGGAGATGCGTCGGGTCGCGTGAAGAGCGTATACACCGATGCCGACAGTCGGTCCGGGTTGTGCCGAACCGTTGCCGGGTTGATCACCCCGGCGTGACCGAACCGTCCGTCAGGCCGTCGTACAGGCCTTGGACGAGCTGTTCGCCGAGGCGTCCGGCGAGCCGCAGCGCGTCCTCGAACTCGGCCAGGGCGCGGAAGCGTTCGCCGTAGCGGCGCTGGTCGGCCAGGGGCAGCCGGGGCAGCTGGAGGCGGCGGGCGTCGAGGCGGGTGGCGGTGGAGGCGTAGCTGCTGGCCTGGCGGGTGTTGGCGGTGCCGCGGAGGAAGCCGGCAAGGAACCAGGAGTCGAGCGCGGCCGGATCGGGGCGCAGCAGCTGGAGGTTGCGGCCGAGGGCGGCGCCGGCGGTCCCGGCGTCGATGACGCGGGCGACGGAGCCGCCGCCGAGGAGGGGCACGACGACGTCCCCGGGCTCGGTGAGCACCGGTTCGTCGGCCGCGGCACCGGGGTCGGGGGCGGCGGTGCCGGAGGGGGCGGTGCCCGCGTACACGTCGGCCTCGGTGAGGACGGGGGTGCCGGGCGGGGCGCCGGCGGTGCCCGTGCGCAGGGTGAGGGCGCCGGCCCGGGCGAGTTCGCCGAGGGTGGTGGCGGCGGTGCCCGCGGGGCCGGCCGGGCGGGTGCGGGACTCGGGGGCGGCGGACTTGGGGGCGGCGGGCCCGGCGGGCGCGGGGGTGAGGCGGGCGGCGCGCTGCAGGGTGGCGTCCAGCCGTTCGCGTACGGCGGCGAGTTCGGCGGGGCCGCCGCCCGCGGCGGGCGGGGGCAGGTGGCGGGCGGGGGCGAGGTCGACGTCGTCGTCGAGGAGTTCGATGACGGGGGCCGAGCGGCTGACACCCGGCTGCTCCTCGACGCCACCGGTCTGCTCGTACGCCGTCCAGGCGGCCAGTACGGCGTCGTGCACTGCGGGCCAGGCGGCCTTGTCGCGGCCGCCGGCGGGTTCGCCCGCGGGTCCGGCGGCGAGGCCGGCGGCGTCGACGAGCAGCACTTCGGGGGCCGGCTGGAGGCCGGGGGCGGGCTTGCGGAGCACCCAGAGGTGCAGCGGCACCCCGTACGGGGGCGCGGCGCCGGCCGGCAGGGCGATGACGGCGCGCAGGGCGCCGCGGCGCAGCAGGTCGGCGCGGACGCGGCGGCCGGAGCGGCGGGAGGCGGCGGCGGGGGGCATCAGCAGGACGGCGGTGCCGCCCTCGCGGAGGCGGGCGAGGCAGTGCTGGACCCAGGCCAGCTCGGACTCGGTGCGGGCGGGGAAGCCGTACTCCCAGCGGGGGTCGTAGGCGAGTTCGTCGTGGCCCCAGTTGCGCTCGTTGAACGGCGGGTGGCAGAGCACGGCGTCGGCGGTGAGCTGCGGGAAGGCGTCGGCGCGCAGGCTGTCGGCGGCTGCGGCGCGGATGTCGGCGTCGCCGTGGAGGGCGAGGCGCAGGGCGGTCAGCGCGGCGAGTTCGGGGGCCGCGTCCTGGGCGTACAGCGCCCCGGGGTGGCGTACGGCCCGGAGCAGGCCGCCGGTGCCGCAGGCGGGGTCGAGGACGGTGAGGGGCGCGGCGGCGGTGCCGGTGCCCGTGGCGGCCGCGCCGGCGAGGGCGGCCATCAGCTCGGCGGGGCCGGGCGGGGTGAGGGTGTACTGGCGGGGGTTGGCGTCGAGGTGACGGCCCAGCAGGAACTCGAAGGCCTGGCGGGCGCCGAGTTCGGCGGCGAGGTCGGCGGCGGCGCGCAGCAGGGGCATGTCCGCGGGGCCCGGTTCCCGGCCGGCGAGGGGGTGGCCGGGGCCGAGGCGGGCGGCGAGCACCTGGGCCAGGGCGGGGCGCAGCAGACCGGCCATCCGCTCGTCGGAGACGGCGGAGAGCTCCAGCCAGTCGGTGGGCCGGTCGCGTACGACGAGCAGGGCGCAGCCCGCGTGGACGAGGGCGGCGACGGCTCCGGCGGGGTGGCCGGACACCTGCTGCCAGACGCGTTCGCGGAGCGGGACCTCGGCGAGCTTGCCCTGGGCCCGCAGCCAGTCCTCGACGTCGGCGAGGGCGAAGGAGGGGCTGGTCTCCGTGCCGCCGACGGGCCGGGGGAAGTCGGCGTGGCGGCGGCGCCAGTTGCTGACGGCGGCGCGGCCGACGCCCGCGAGCCGGGCGATCTCGGCTGCGGTGACCTCTGCGGCGTTCTCCGGCACCTCTCGCTCCCCTGGTCGGCCCGTCTCTGCGGGCGTGTCGGCGGGTGTGTCGGCTGAGCATACCCGTACACGCGACACGAACCCCTTCACGGCGTGAATCAGAGAATCTCTGTGAATCATGTTGACTCGGTTCACAGAGATCTGCTGTGATGACGTTCGTCGCAAGGGAATCCGAACGCAGGAAGGCACACATCGCCATGAGCCAGAACATGCATCAGGACCAGCGGACCCGTCACGGCCGGACGGCCCGCAAGGTGCTCGCCGGCCTCGGCGCCGCCGCGGCGCTGATCGCCCTGACGGCGTGCACGGACACGGCCGCGGACGGGTCCTCGGGCGGCAAGAAGGCCGGCCACTCGTCCGGCGCGAACAAGGACGCCAAGAAGGACGCGAAGAAGAAGACCGGCGGCGCCAAGAAGGCCGCGCTCGGCGGCGACGGCGACTTCCAGGTCGGCTCCGACCTCAAGCCGGGCCTCTACCGGACCACGGGCAACACCGACGGCATGTGCTACTGGGAGCGCGCCAAGGACTCCAGGGGCGAGGCCGACTCGATCATCGCCAACGACAACGTCTCGGGCACCGGCTACGTGGAGGTGAAGGCGAGCGACAAGATCTTCAAGTCCACCGGCTGCAAGGACTGGGAGGCGGTGGACCCGAAGGCAGCCGGCACCCCCGCCACCGCGATGAAGGGCGACGGGGGCATGTACAAGGTGGGCACGGACATCGCGCCCGGCACCTACCGGTCCACCGGCAACAGCGACGACCAGTGCTACTGGGAGCGCGCGAAGGACGCCGAGCACGGCATCGACTCGATCGCGGCGAACGACAACGTCTCGGGCAGCGCCGTGGTGACGATCACCGCAAAGGATGCGTACTTCAAGACCACGGGCTGCAAGGACTGGAAGAAGTCCTAGTCCACGGCCGCGGCCGGCGGTCGCGTCCGGCATCCGGCATCCGGCGTGCGGCGTGCGGCGTGCGGCGTGCGGCGTGCGGCGTGCGGCGTGCGCTCTAGCGGTACTTGCCCGGCGGGCGGGTGGGGGTGCCGCCGGACGGGAGGGTCTGGGCCCGGCAGTCCTCCAGGACCCGCCGCATCGCGTCGCGCTCGGCCGCCGTGACCCACAGCTCGTACTTCTTCTTCACGGCCACCTGCGTGGCCACGTAGGGGCAGCGGAAGGCGCGGTTGGCCGGCAGCCAGCTCGCCGCGTCGCCGTCGCCCTTGCGGCGGTTGGCCGAGGCACTGACGGCCAGCAGGTTCAGGGGGTCGTTGGCGAAGGCTATGCGCTTGGCGCGGTCCCACTTGCCCGCACCCTTCTGCCAGGCGTCGGACAGGGCCACCACGTGGTCGATGTCCACGTTCGAGTCGCCCCGCTCGAACTTCAGGCGCTTGCCGCCGTACGGGTCCTTCTTCAGCACGCCTGAGGTCACCCGGCAGCCGTCGCCCTTGAAGCGGGTGTTGACCAGGTCGCGCCGGAGCACGTCGTCCCGGGTGGTGCACTCGTTGGCGTTGGTGTCCAGCCAGCCCTTGCCGAACTCGTCCCGCGAGTAGCCCTTCTTCGGCGCCCGGCCCTTGACCGTGAGGGTGTCCACGGCCCGCAGGGCGGTGGCCGCCGCGTCGCCCCCGCCGCCGATCCCCCCGGATCCGGCGTCCGGTTCGGAGGGCTTCGCCCCGGAACAGCCGGATACGGCCAGGGCGCAGGCCAGCAACAAGGCGGCGGAAGCAGGGGTTCTATGCATGACGCCAGATCCTAGACGGCGCACAGTACATGACAATTACGCCCTCAACAGGCAAACCACTCCGAACGGGCGTACCGTCGCAGACGGGAAACCGGAAGGAGCCCTCACATGGGGATCATGGACAAGGCCAGGGAAATGCTGCACGGCAGCAAGGGCAAGCAGGCCTCCGACGCCGCGGAGCAGAAGGTCAACGAGAAGACGGGCGGAAAGTACACCGAGCAGGTCGACCAGGCCCAGCAGCAGGTGGAGCAGAAGCTCGGCATCGACGACGACCCGACCAGGTAGGCCTTGCGTCCTCCCTGACACGGACCACGGACGTACGGAACCGCCCGCGCGGAGGCGCGGGCGGTTCCGTACGTCAGGACCCCAGGATCTGCGTCAGGAACTCCCCGGTCCACGCCAGCAGTTCCCGCCCGACCAGCGGCTTGCCGCCGATCTTGCCGGTCTTCGGCCGCGGCACGAGGACCTGCGAGGTGGCCGGCTTGAGCACCGAGCCCGGGTAGAGCCGCTTCAGCCGCAGCTCCTGCGACTCCCTCAACTCCACCGGCCCGAAGCGGACGTTGTTGCCCTGAAGGGTGATGTCGGCGACGCCGCAGGCCCGCGCCAGCATCCGCAGGCCGGCCACCAGCAGCAGGTTCTCCACCGGCTCGGGCAGCTTGCCGTACCGGTCGGTCAGCTCCTCGCGGACCGCCCTGACGTCCTCCTCGGAGTTGGCCGAGGCGATGGCGCGGTACGCCTGGAGGCGCAGCCGCTCGCCGGGCGCGTAGTCGTGCGGCACGTGCGCGTCGACCGGCAGCTCGATCTTCACCTCCAGCGGCGGCTCCTCCTCGACGCCGCCCTCCAGGGAGGCCCGGTAGTCCGCGACGGCCTCGCCGACCATCCGTACGTACAGGTCGAAGCCGACGCCCGCGATGTGGCCGGACTGCTCGCCGCCGAGCAGGTTGCCCGCGCCGCGGATCTCCAGGTCCTTCATCGCCACGTACATGCCCGCGCCCATCTCGGTGTGCTGGGCGATGGTCGCGAGCCGCTCGTGCGCGGTCTCGGTCAGCGGCTTCTCCGGCGGGTACAGGAAGTACGCGTACCCGCGCTCGCGGCCACGGCCGACGCGGCCGCGCAGCTGGTGCAGCTGGCTGAGGCCGAAGTTGTCGCCGCGCTCGACGATCAGGGTGTTGGCGTTGGAGATGTCGATGCCGGACTCGACGATCGTCGTGGAGACCAGCACGTCGAACTTCTTCTCCCAGAAGTCGACGACGACCTGCTCCAGCTGGCTCTCGCCCATCTGCCCGTGCGCCGTGGCGATCCGCGCCTCGGGCACGATCTCGCGCAGCCTGGCGGCCGCCCGGTCGATCGACTCGACCCGGTTGTGGATGTAGAAGACCTGGCCCTCGCGCAGGAGTTCGCGGCGGATGGCCGCGCCGATCTGCTTCTCCTCGTACGGACCGACGAAGGTCAGCACCGGGTGGCGCTCCTCCGGCGGGGTGGTGATGGTCGACATCTCGCGGATGCCGGTGACCGCCATCTCCAGGGTGCGCGGGATCGGGGTCGCCGACATGGTCAGCACGTCGACGTTGGCCCGCAGCTTCTTCAGCTGCTCCTTGTGCTCGACGCCGAACCGCTGCTCCTCGTCGACGATGACCAGGCCCAGGTCCTTGAACTTGGTCTCGGAGGAGAAGAGGCGGTGGGTGCCGATGACCACGTCCACCGACCCCTCCTTCAGCCCCTCCAGCGTGGCCTTGGCCTCGGTGTCGGTCTGGAAGCGGGACAGCGCCTTCACGTTCACCGGGAACTGGCTGTAGCGCTCGGAGAAGGTGCCGAAGTGCTGCTGGACGAGGAGGGTGGTGGGCACCAGGACGGCGACCTGCTTGCCGTCCTGCACCGCCTTGAAGGCCGCCCGGACGGCGATCTCGGTCTTGCCGTAGCCGACGTCGCCGCAGATCAGCCGGTCCATCGGGACCGACTTCTCCATGTCCTCCTTGACCTCGGCGATCGTGGAGAGCTGGTCGGGGGTCTCGGCGTACGGGAAGGCGTCCTCCAGCTCCCGCTGCCACGGGGTGTCCGGGCCGAAGGTGTGGCCGGGGGCCGCCATGCGGGCGCTGTAGAGCTTGATCAGGTCGGCCGCGATCTCCTTGACGGCCTTCTTCGCCCGCTGCTTGGTCTTGGTCCAGTCGGCGCCGCCGAGCCGGTGCAGGGTGGGCGCCTCGCCCCCGACGTACTTGGTGACCTGCTCCAGCTGGTCGGTCGGGATGTAGAGGCGGTCGCCGGGCTGGCCGCGCTTGGCGGGCGCGTACTCGACGAGCAGGTACTCGCGGGTGGCGCCCTGGACCGTGCGCTGCACCATCTCGATGTAGCGGCCGACGCCGTGCTGCTCGTGGACGATGTAGTCGCCCGCCTGGAGGGTCAGCGGGTCGATCGTCTTGCGGCGCCGGGCCGGCATCCGGCCCAGGTCCTTCGTCGCGGTGCGCTGGCCGGTCAGGTCGGTCTCGGTGAGGACGGCGACCTTCAGGCCGGGGTCGACGAAACCGGTGTCGAGCGAGCCGCAGGACACGTGCACCACGGAGGGCTCGATCGCGCCGAGGTCGGCCTCCAGGCGGGCCGCGATGCCCTCGTTGCCGAGCACCTCGACCGTGCGGCTGGCCGGACCGTGGCCCTCGGTGATGAAGACCGTGCGCCAGCCCTCGGCGAGCCAGCCCTTGGTGTCGGCCAGCGCGCGGGCGGTGTCGCCGCGGTAGGCCTCGGGGGCGTGCATGCCGAGCTTGAGCGTGTCGTCCGCCAGGTCCTCGCCGGCCGCGAACGGGGACACCGACCACCAGAGCATGCCCAGCTCACGGGCGTGGTCGCGGACGTCGGCGATGCCCCACAGGGAGGCCGCGCCCACGTCGATGGGCGCCTCTCCCCCCGCCCGTCGCCCACCACCGCCCTTGCCGGAGCGGCCTTCGGCCGCGCTGGACATCGCGGTGGCGGCCCAGGACGCCTGGAGGAACTCCTGGCTGGTGGCCACCAGGTCGGCGGCCCGGGTGCGTACCCGCTCGGGGTCGCACACCACGGCCATGGCGCCCTCCGGCAGCACGTCCAGCAGCAGCTCCATGTCGTCGACGAGCACCGGGGCGAGGGACTCCATGCCCTCGACGGCGATCCCCTCGGCGATCTTGTTGAGCAGTTCCCCCAGCTCGGGGTGGGCCTCGGCCAGGGCGGCGGCCCGCTCGCGCACCTCGGGGGTGAGCAGCAGCTCGCGGCAGGGCGGGGCCCACAGGCCGTGCTCGGCGACCTCCAGGGAGCGCTGGTCGGCGACCTTGAAGTAGCGGATCTCCTCGACCTCGTCGCCCCAGAACTCGATGCGCAGGGGGTGTTCCTCGGTGGGCGGGAACACGTCGAGGATGCCGCCGCGCACGGCGAACTCGCCGCGCTTCTCGACCAGCTCCACCCGGGCGTACGCGGCCGCCGCCAGCGCCTCGGTGATCTCGCCGAGGTCGGCGGTGCCGCCGCTGCGCAGCGCCACGGGGACCAGGTCGCCCAGCCCCTTGACCTGCGGCTGCAGCACCGACCTGATGGGGGCCACGACCACGCTCACGGGGCCGGCCGCGGGGTCGTCCGTGCGGGGGTGGGCGAGGCGGCGCAGCACGGCGAGCCGGCGGCCGACGGTGTCGCTGCGGGGGCTGAGCCGCTCGTGCGGCAGCGTCTCCCAGGAGGGGAAGTCCACCACGCCGTCCGGCGGGAGGAGCGAGCGCAGGGCCGCGGCCAGGTCCTCGGCCTCACGGCCGGTCGCGGTGACGGCGAGCACCGTGCGGCCGGTACGGCGGGCCAGCGCGGCGATCGCGAACGGCCGCGCGGCCGGGGGGCCGACGAGGTCGACGTGGGTCCGGTGGCCGTCGGTGGCCGCCTTGACGGCCTCGGCCAGCGCGGGGTCCTGGGTGACGGCGTCGAGCAGACCGTGCAGGCTCATGAAGGAGGCTTTCCGTCCGGGTGTCCGAGTGAGGGCAACGCGAAGGACCCGACACGTCAGACGGGCCGGGTGCGCCGGCGGGGCCGGTGCCCCCAGCCTACGACGACGCCGGTGCCCCCGCCTCTGGTCTCACGGAGCACACGGTCCTCGCGAACCGCCGCCCGGGTCACCCCGGCGAGGGATTCTGGTCACTCAGGAGAGTGAGGGAGCTGGTCACGACCAGGCCGTTCCGGCTAGCCTAAGTCCAGCACTTAGTCCATCCCTGTCGTGAGAGGCCGCCATGGAAGCAGCCCGGCAGTACAACGTCCACGAGGCGAAGACCCACTTCTCGAAGATCCTGGAAGCCGTGGCCACGGGCGAGGAGGTGATCATCAGCAAGTCCGGTGAGCCGGTGGCGAAGGTGATCCCGCTCCCTCACAAGGTCCGGCGCACGGCCAGGGGCTCCCTTGTCGAGCCGGTGGTCATCCACGAGGACTTCGATGATCTCTCCGACGACGCGGGCTTCGCCTCGGCCTTCGGCCTCGACGGCGCCGCAGACTCCGACGGATTCAGCGGGCAGGACGCATGAAGCTCCTCGCCGACACCCACGTCGTCTTGTGGTGGTTGCTCGACTCGCCCCAGCTCTCGGACGAGCTCAAAGAGCTGCTCGACACAGAGTCGCTCGCCTACGTCAGTGCGGTCACCCCGTGGGAGCTGGCGGTCAAACAAGCCCTCGGAAAGCTGGACGGACCCGAGGACCTGCCGGAGCGCGCGCGGGACTGCCAGCTCAGGCCCCTGCCGATCACCGGCCAGCACGGAATCCGGGCGGCACAGCTCCCGTTCCATCACCGCGACCCGTTCGACCGGATACTGATCGCCCAGGCCCAGACGGAAGGGCTGACGCTCGTCACGCGTGACAAGCACATCCCGCTCTACGACGTACCCGTCCTCGCTGTCTGACGCGGTTCGGCGGACCCGGCGAGTGGGTCCACACACCGCGCCCCCGGGAGGACCCCCCTGGCGTCGTAGGGTGGGCGGGGCGGCCGTGCGCGGCGGGGACGCGTGGGTGCGGGTGCAACCGGATGCCCCGCGTACCCGTCCTCCGGGTCGGCCCCTGGCCCGCCGCCGACCCACAGGACTCGCCTTGACCACTCCCCCGCGTACCGACGCCGAGACGGCGACGCCCGCAGCCGCCCCGGCCGCGCCCGGCGTCCGGATACCGGGGCCCCGGTCCCCCGAGGGCGGCCCTCCCGCCGCCCGTCGGCGGGACCGGGGCCCGTACCTGCTGGCCTGCGCGTTCTTCGTGGCGTACGCGCTGCAGTCCGTCCTGCGGTACCGCCGGATGGAGACCCTCTCCTGGGACCTCGGGATCTTCGAGCAGGCGATCCGCGGGTACGCGCACCTCCAGGCGCCGGTCGCCGACCTCAAGGGCCCCGGGAGCCACATCCTGGGTGACCACTTCAGTCCCGTCACCGCCCTGCTCGCCCCCTTCTACCGGGTCTTCCCGACCCCGGTGACCCTGCTGGTGGCGCAGGCCGCGCTGTTCGCGCTGGCCGTGCTGCCGGTCACCCGGGCCGCCACCCGGCTGCTGGGCCGCGCCCGCGGGGCGGCGGTCGGGGTCGCGTTCGGCCTCTCCTGGGGCGTCCAGCGGGCCGTCGACTTCGACTTCCACGAGATCTGCTTCGCGGTCCCCCTGATCGCCTTCGCGCTGGAGGCCCTGCTCGCACACCGCTGGCGGGCCGCGCTCTGGTGGGCGCTGCCGCTGGTGCTGGTCAAGGAGGACCTGGGCGTCACGCTGTCCGCCGTCGCCCTGCTCGTCGCGCTCCGGGCCCGGCGCACCGACCCGCGGGCCGCGTGGTGGGCGCTGGGCACGGCCGTCTTCGGACTGGCCGCGGCGCTGCTGGTGTTCACCGTCGTGATCCCCGCCTTCAACACCGGAGGCGACTACGGCTACTGGGACAAGCTCGCCTCCCACGGCCCCCTCGACGGCCTCGACACCAAGATCCGCACCCTGCTGTGGATCCTGGTGCCCACGACCGGGCTGCTGGCCCTGCGCTCGCCGCTGCTCCTGGTCCTGCTGCCGACGCTGGGCTGGCGGTTCCTGTCCGGCGAGGAGCACTACTGGTCGACGGACTGGCACTACAACGCCGTGCTGATGCCGGTCCTGGCCCTGGCCCTGGTCGACGCGGCGGACGCCGCCCGCCGTTCCCCGCGGCCGTGGCTGCGCTCGTACGCGCTCCACGCGCCCGTCGCCGTCGCGGCGGCCGCCCTCGCGCTCACCCCGCACCAGCCCCTCGCCGCCCTCACGGAGGCGCCGACGTACCGGAAGAGCGAGCGGGTGACCGAGGCCGAGGAGCTCCTGGCCCGGATCCCGGACGGCGCGAGCGTCGAGGCGGACGTGGGCCCGATCGCCCGGCTGGTGTCGCGCTGCCGGGTGTTCTGGATCGGCGACACCCGGGGCGTGGTGCCCGACTGGATCGCGCTCGACAACGACTCCGGCTGGGCGGGCAACCCGGTCGAGTACGCCGCGAAGCTGCACCCGGGCGAGACCTTCACGCTCTTCGGTCAGGCGTCGGGGTACGTCCTCCTGAAGCACAGCGGCTAGCCGCCCGGCGCCTGGAACGGAGACGGTGCGGGGCCCCGCGCCCGCCGTGGACCGGCGGGCGCGGGGCCCCGTGGTGCGTTGCGCGTACCGCCGCCCGCTACTCGCTCGCGATGGCGTTCAGTACGTTCATCCGCCCCGCCCGGAAGGCCGGGACCAGGGCCGCGACCAGGCCGACGAAGGCCGAGCCGACGAACACCGTGAGGATGGTCGGCCAGGGGATCTCCAGCACGTTCAGCCCCTCCAGCGCGAGCAGCTTCTGCGCGGCGGCGCCCCAGCCCATGCCCAGTCCGAGCCCCAGCAGGGCGCCGAAGAGGGCGATGACCACCGACTCCAGGCGGATCATGCGGCGCAGCTGGCGGCGCGAGAGGCCGATGGCGCGCATCAGGCCGATCTCCCGGGTCCGCTCGACCACCGACAGGGCCAGGGTGTTCACCACGCCCAGCACCGCGACGATGATCGCGAGGGCCAGCAGGCCGTAGACCATGTTGAGCAGCTGGCCGACCTGGTCCTTCAGGTCCTGCTTGTAGTCGGCCTGGTCGAGCACCTTGTACTGCGGGTACGCCGCCAGGGCCGTCTTGAGCTGCTCGTACGTGGCGTCGGCGGTGCCGTCCTTCGCCTTGGCGAGCAGCATGAACGGGCGGGGCATCCGGTCGGCGGGCAGGTAGCGCTCGGCGGTGGCCGTGGCCACGTACATGACGCCCTTGTCGAGGTTGCCGCTGTCGGAGGCGATGGCGGCGACCCGCAGGGAGGCGGTCCCGCCGCCGTCGAAGGCGACCTTCAGCCGGTCCCCGACCTTGACCCCGTGCTCGTCGGCGTAGAGCGATCCGACGGCGATGGCGTCCTTGCCGTAGGCGTCGGCGTGCCTGCCGGCGACCATCTCGCGGCGGACGTCCTCGGCGTAGGTCGGGTCGGTGGTGCTGAGGCTCTCCTTGACGGTCTTGCCGTCGGGCGAGGTGACCTTGGCGTCGACGCCGCGGTACGCGGTGACGTGGGCCAGGCCCCCGACCTTGCGCATGGCGGCCTCGGTCTGCGGCATCACCGGCTGGCCGGTCTGCGAGGAGACGATGTAGTCGGCGCCGACGGAGCGGTCGAGTTCCTCGGTGGCGGAGGCCACCATCGAGGAGCCGACCACCGACAGGCAGGCCACCAGGGCCAGGCCGATCATCAGGGCGGCGCCGGTGGCGCCGGTGCGGCGCGGGTTGCGCAGGGCGTTGCGCTCGGCGAGTCGGCCGACGGAGCCGAAGGGCCGCAGGACGACGCCGGAGAGCACCTTGACCACGCCGCCGGCCAGCAGCGGGCCGATCACGATGAACCCGATCAGGGTCAGCACCACGCCCAGGCCCAGCCACAGGGAGCCCTGGCCGGCCGCGTCGGCGGTGGCGGTCAGGTACAGGGCCGCGGCGCCGGCGCCGGTCAGGAGCAGGCCGAGGACGGCCCGTACCACGCCGGCCTTGCGGTCCATGGGGGTGCCGGCGTCGCGCAGCGCGGCCATCGGGGAGACCTTGCCGGCCCGGCGGGCGGGGACGTACGCGGCGACGACGGTGACGACGATGCCGAGGAACATGCCGACGGCGGGGGTCGTCCACAGGACGGTGAGGTCGTCGGTGGAGAGGTTCATGCCCATCTGGCCCATGAGCTTCATGAGGCCGATGGCCAGGCCGACGCCCGCGCCGACGCCGAGGACCGAGCCGACGACCCCGAGGAGCAGGGCCTCGACGAGGACGGAGCGGTTGACCTGCTCGCGGCCGGCGCCGATGGCGCGCATCAGGCCGATCTCGCGGGTCCGCTGGGCGACCAGCATGGAGAAGGTGTTGAAGATCAGGAAGATGCCGACCAGGAAGGCGATCCCGGCGAAGCCGAGCATCACGTACTTCATGACGTCGAGGAAGGAGCCGATGTCCTCGCGGCCCTCGTCCGCGGACTCCTTGGCGGTCAGCAGCTTGTAGCCGGAGCCGAGTTCGGCGGCGACGGCCTTCTTCAGCTGCTCGTCGGAGACGCCTTCCTTCGCGACGACGTTGACGTTGGTGAACTCACCGGTCCTGCCGAGCAGGGCCTGCTGGGCGGTGGGGGTGTCGAAGTAGACCACGGCCGCGCCGGGGTTGGTCACCTTGAAGGAGACGATGCCGGAGATCTTCGCGCGGACGTCGCCGGTGACGGCGATGGTGCGCAGCTCGTCCCCGATCTTCAGGCCGTGCTTGTCGGCCGTGTCGGCGTCGACCATCACCTGGGTGGGGCCGCGCGGGGCGTTGCCCGAGGTGATCTCCATCGAACGCAGTTCGTTGGAGTTCCAGCTCGCGGCGATGGTGGGGGCCCCGGTGGTGGACCCCATGTTCTCGTTCTCCGCGTTGACGACGGTCACCGCGGTGGAGAAGACGACGCCTTCTGCGGAGTCGGCGCCCTGCGCCCTGGCCGCCTTGTCCACGACGGAGGCGGGCAGGGACTCGGGCTTGCCGCGCTGCGGGGTCTCCTCCCCGCCCTCGGCGTTCTTCGGGCTGACGGTGACGTCCGCGGCGCTGACCGCGAAGAGCTTGTCGAAGGTGGTGTTCATGGTGTCGGTGAACACCAGGGTGCCGCAGACGAAGGCGACCGAGAGGAGCACGGCGACGGCGGAGAGCGCCATCCGCCCCTTGTGCGCGAGGAAGTTGCGCATCGAGGTCTTGAGCACGGTCATGACGTCCGCCCGCGCGCGTCGAAGTCCTTCATGCGGTCGAGCACCTGGTCGGCGGTGGGGTTGAACATCTCGTCCACGATGCGGCCGTCGGCGAGGTAGAGGACGCGGTCGGCGTAGGAGGCGGCGACCGGGTCGTGGGTGACCATCACGATGGTCTGGCCCAGCTCGTCGACGGAGCGGCGCAGGAAGCCGAGCACCTCCGCACCGGCCCGGGAGTCCAGGTTTCCGGTCGGCTCGTCACCGAAGATGATCTCGGGGCGGGCGGCCAGGGCGCGGGCGACCGCCACGCGCTGCTGCTGACCGCCGGACAGCTGGGTGGGCCGGTGGCCGAGCCGGTCGGCGAGGCCGACGGTCTCCACGACGCGCTTGAGCCACTCGCCATCCGGCCGGCGGCCCGCGATGTCCATCGGCAGCGTGATGTTCTCGATGGCGTTGAGCGTCGGCAGCAGGTTGAACGCCTGGAAGATGAACCCGATGCGGTCCCGGCGCAGCTGGGTCAGCTTCTTGTCCTTCAGGCCGGTGATCTCGGTGTCCTGGAGGAAGATCTGACCGCTGGTCACCGTGTCGAGACCGGCGAGGCAGTGCATCAGGGTGGACTTGCCGGAGCCCGAGGGGCCCATGATCGCGGTGAACTGGCCGCGGGCGATGTCCACGTCGACGTGGTCCAGGGCGACGACCCGGGTCTCGCCGGAGCCGTACGCCTTCACGACCTGCCGCGCCCGTGCCGCGGCCGTAAGCCCGCCCGTACCCCCGTGCCTGGGATTCGTCACAGCCGTTGTCACGGTTCTTCTCCTCCGTCGATTCCCGCCGGCTCCCGGCCGGACGTACGAGTCTGTTCCGCGGCGCGGGTCCCGCGCGCTGGTGCCCTTCGGCGTCTTCGCCCGGGGGCTAGCCCCACCCCCCTGGTGGCGCGATCCCCTCGTAGGAACCAGTTAAGGACGCGGATCCGCGGCGCTCGTCCTCCGTCGGGACGAACGTCCCCTGGCTCGGAGTACGGAGGTACCCCTAGGGGACGTCCGCCCTGAGACGGAGGCGCCCTCAGGGATTCCCCGGCCCGGTGCGGTGATGAGAAGGTGTGGGGCGGTAGATAGGTGCACGGTGAAAGGATCTGGGTGGCCAGCGGGGAGAAGCCGGGCGACGCGTGCGCCGGCACCACGGGTGCCGGCGGCGCGGCCGACGGCACGGGGGCGAGCGACTCGGCCGCCCCCGACCCCGCGGGGGCCGGTGCGGCCGTCGCGGCCGCGAGCGCCGGTGGATCCGCAGACCCCGGCACAGACAGCACGGCCGGCGCGGGCGGCACGGGCGGCACGGGCGGCGCCGGCGGCACCGGCGGCAAGACCGATTCGGCCGGTGCGGGTGGTGCAGTCGGCACCGTCGGTGCCGGTGGCGGCAAGGGGCCGCGGGGTGCCGGCACGGTGCCGGGTGCCGGGGGTGTCCCCGGGCGACAACCCGGCCGGAGGCCCGTGGCGGCGTTGGTGCTGGCGATGGCGCTGGTCGCCATGGACGGGACCATCGTGGCCACCGCCGTTCCCCAGATCGTCGGCGACCTCGGCGGCTTCTCCGTCTTCTCCTGGCTCTTCTCCGGCTACCTCCTCGCCGTCACCGTCACCCTCCCCGTCTACGGCAAGCTCGCCGACACCCACGGCCGCAAGCCCGTGCTCATCGGCGGCATGGCCCTCTTCCTCGTCGGCTCGCTGCTCTGCGCCGCAGCCTGGAACATGGCCGCCCTGATCGCCTTCCGGGTCGTCCAGGGCCTGGGCGGCGGCGCCATCCAGGGCACCGTCCAGACCCTGGCCGCCGATCTCTACCCGCTCAAGGAACGGCCGAGGATCCAGGCCCGCCTCTCCACCGTCTGGGCCACCTCCGCCGTCGCCGGCCCCGCCGTCGGCGGCCTGCTCGCCGCGTACACCGACTGGCGCTGGATCTTCCTGATCAACCTGCCGGTCGGCGCCCTCGCCGTGTGGCTCTGCGCCCGCCGCCTCCACGAGCCCGCCCGCCCCGACGGCCCCCGCCCCCGCGTCGACTGGGCCGGCGCCCTCGCCGTCTTCGCCTGCGGCGGGCTGCTGCTGACCGCCCTCGTCCAGGGCGGCGTCGCCTGGCCCTGGCTCTCCGCGCCCTCCCTCGCCCTGTTCGGCGGCAGCGCCGTCCTCGCCGTCGTGACCGTCTACGTCGAACGGCGGGCCGCCGAACCGATCCTGCCCGGCTGGGTCTGGCGCCGCCGCACCATCGCCGCCGTCAACCTCGCCATGGGCGCCCTCGGCCTGCTGATGGTGGCCCCGATGGTCTTCGTACCGACCTACGCCCAGTCCGCGCTCGGGCTCGACCCCATCGCCGCCGGGCTCGTGATGTCCGTGATGACCCTCAGCTGGCCCATCACCGCCGCGCTCAGCCAGCACGTCTACCGGCGCATCGGCTTCCGCAACACCGCCGCCCTGGGCGTCGCCCTCGCCGCCCTGATCCTGTCGTCCTTCCTGCTCCTGCCCCACCCCGCCGAGCCCTGGCAGCCCGCACTGATCATGCTGCTGCTCGGGGGCGCCCTGGGCCTCTTCCAGCTGCCGCTGATGGTCGGCGTGCAGTCCACCGTCGGCTGGGCCGAGCGCGGCACGACCACCGCTTCCGTGCTGTTCTGCCGGCAGGTCGGCCAGAGCGTCGGCGCCGCCCTCTTCGGCGCGGTCGCCAACGCCACCATCGCCGCCCGGCTCGCCGGAGCCCCCGTACCCGGGCTCCCCGCGGACCTCGACGGGGCCGCCCAGGCGCTGACCCGCCCCGACGCCCTCCCGGCCGACGCCGCCGCGTACCTGCGCGATTCCGTCGCCGTCGCCGTCGAGCACGTCCACCTCGGCGCCGCCGCAGCGGCCGTGGCTGCCCTGCTCATCCTGCTGCTCGTGGCCCCGCGGCGCTTCCCCGTCCTCCCGGAACTCCGGCAGGAATAGGCCGTTCCCCGGCCCCGTGCGGCTACGGTGAAACGATCCGTCACAGGGGGGTCGCAATGCCACGCGTGGAGCTTTCGTCCGGACCGGTCGACTACCAGGACACCGGGGGCGAGGGGCCCGTACTGGTCTTCGCCCACGGCATGCCCATGAGCGGGACCCAGTGGCGCAAGGTCGTCCCGCTGCTCGGCGGGTACCGCTGCGTGCTGCCCACGCTGCCCCTCGGCGGCCACCGCAGCCCGATGAAGCCCGACGCCGACCTCTCCCAGGCCGGCATGGCGCGGATCCTGGGCGAGTTCATCGAGGCGCTCGGCCTGGACGACGTCACCCTGGTCCTGAACGACTGGGGCGGCGGCCAGTTCCTCGTCTCCCAGGGGCGCGCCCAGCGGATCGCCCGGCTGGTGCTGGTGGCCTGCGAGGCCTTCGACAACTTCCCGCCCGGACCCGCCAAGGCGATGGCCCGGGTGACCCGGATCCCCGGCTCCGTCTGGGTCCTGACCCGGCTGATGCGCCTGCCCGCCGTGCGCCACCACCCCGGGGGATACGGCGGGATGAGCCTGCGGGGGATCCCCGACGACGTCCTGGACGACTGGTTCGCCCCCGCCACCCACAGCCGGGCGATCCGCCGGGACTTCGCCAAGTTCGCCACCGGCGCGCCCGGGCGGCGGACACTGCTGGCCTGGAGCGAACGGCTGCGCGAGTTCGACCGCCCGGTCCTGGTCGTGTGGGCCACCGAGGACCGGCTGATGCCGCGTGACCACGGGCGCAGGCTCGCCGAGTTGTACCCGCAGGGGCGGCTGGTCGAGATCGAGGACTCCTCCACGCTGGTACCCGAGGACCAGCCCGAGCGGCTCGCGGAGGTCCTCCTGGAGTTCCTGGCGGACACCGGAGCGAAGCCGGCGGCGCGGCCGGGGGGCTGAGCGCCGTACGGGGGGCGGTGCGGAGCCGTACGAGAGCACCGCACCGCGCCGTGCCGCACCGCACCGCGCCGCGCCGCGCCGTGCGGGACGTACCCTGGCGCCCGTCACCTTTACGGGGTACACCATCACCCGTAGGGAATCGGGGGGTTGACGGTGAAACTGATCATTACCGTGCTGGGCGCGCTGGCGCTCGCCGGCACGGCGCTCGTCGTGTGGAAGCGGCCCGCGGTGGTGACCGGCCGGGACGGCCGCGTCTCCACCTCCCTGACCCTGGCCTTCGCCTGGACCGCGGTCCTGGTCTGGATGCTGCTGGTGCTGCTCGGCTACGCGGTCGCCACCGGCAAGGGCCTGGCGTACTTCACCCCGCCCGGCGCCGCCGGCCCCGGCCCGCTCGCCCCGCTGAGCCCCACCTACCTGGAACTGCTCGGCGGCCCGTTCGTCGCCATGATCGCCGCCAAGGCGGTGGTCGGCGGCCGGCTGAAGGCCGGCAGCATGACCAAGGCCCCCAGCGGCGCGCGCGCCCGCTTCCGGGAGGCGATCAGCAACGACGCCGGCCGCACCGACCTGCTGGACCTCCAGTACGTGCTCTTCAACGCCGTCGCCATGCTGTACGTGGTGGTGCTCTTCGCCATGGACGTGGCAGCCGGCCTGCCCAGGCTCCCCGACGAGATCTGGCTCCTCACCGCCGCCCCCGCCGCCGCCTACCTGGCCAACAAGGCCACCCCCCGGCCCAACCCGGTGGTCACCGGCGTCAGCCGGCAGGGCGAGTCCCTGGTCATCGAGGGCGGCGGCTTCCCGGAGCACGCCCAGGTCTCCGTCGGTACGGACGCCCCCGTCCAGGCCCACCTGGAGAACGGCCGCCTCCTCCTGCCGGCCCCCCGCACGGAAACCCCCACCACCCTGGTGGTCACCACCCCGACGGGCCTCCGCAGCGAACCCTTCCCCTACCCCCCGGCCACCTGACCCCGCCCGGCACCGGCCCGGCGGGGAGGCGAGGCGAGGCGAGGCGAAGGGAAGGGAAGGGAAGGGAAGGGAAGGGAAGGGGCCGGTCAGCCCTCCGCCGGGGCCCGGCCCGTGAGGGTGGCCAGGCTGTTGCGGACGTGGGTCATGTGGGCCCGCATCTCCTCCTGGCACTCCGTGTGCTCCCGCAGCAGCCGGTCCGTCTCCCGCCCGGTCCGCTCCTCCTGCACCCGCGCCTGCGCCAGCAGCTCCGCCGCCCGCGCCTCCGCGTCCTCCTGCCCGTGCCGGGCCGTCTCCTCCGCCTCCGCGTACGCCCGCTTCGCCTCCGCCAGCCGGCCCTCCGCGTACGCCACGAGCTCCGCGTGCCGCGCCTCCAGCTCCGCCTCCCGCTCCAGCAGCACCCGCTCCGCGGCCTCCCACCGCTCCGCCTGCTCCCCCTCCTGCTCGGCCAGCACCGCGTCCGCCCTCCGCTGCATCTCCGCCAGCGCCTCCGCGGACTCCCGGCGCCGCGCCTTCGCCTCCTCCCGCGCCGCGCCCCGCACCTCGTCGGCCGTCCGCTGCGCGCTCAGCAGCGCCTGCCGGGCCCGCACCTCCGTCTGCTCGCGCACCGCCTCGGCGTCCTGCTCCGCCAGCCCGGCCACCCGCTCCGCGTGGGCCGCAGCCGCGTCCCGCAGCGCCGCCGCGTCCTCCCGCGCGGCCGCCCGCACCTCCGCGGCCTCCTCCTCCACCAGGGAGAGGATCCGCCGCGCCCGCTCGCTCAACTCGTCGTACGTCTGGGGGGCCAGCCGCTCCACCGCGGCCCGCAGCCGCTCCGCCTCCTCCTCCATCTCCCGCGCCAGCACGGTCAGCCGGGCCGCCCGCTCCCACGCCTCGTCCCGGCTCGCGCCCAGCCGGGCCAGGTAACGGTCGACCTGCTCCACCCGGTAGCCGCGGCCGCGTACGGTCGCGAAACCCTGCGCTGACACGGCTGCGCTCATGACGGAAGCCCCTCTCGGACGACTCGGAGGCCGCTCGGACACGGCTCTCACGCGTTGCGGAGATCCGCTCATAACGCGACACTCCGCCCACCTCTCCCGGTCAAGGATGCGTCATTTGACGCCAGAAGCCGGAATTCGCCGTGCCGACAGCAGGTGGACAGTCCGAAAAACGGACGGCCGGGGCGCGATCCGTGAGGATCCCGCCCCGGCCGTCACCGGGCACTCAGCCGATCAGAGCAGCCCGTCCCACATCTGCTCCAGCAGCACCGACCACCAGCTCTCGGGCGACGCCAGCGCCGCCCCGTCCAGCGCCGCCAGCTGCGCCTGGAAGTCCACCGTCCAACGCCCCGCCTGCTCGGGCGTCAGGTGCATCCGCAGCCGCCACATGTGACCCAGCATCGCCAGCGACCGAGCGAACTGCGGCAGCGACGAGTTCACGAACTGCGGCGGCACCGGCGCACCGCCGGGACCCGCCTCGACCGGCACCGCGACGATGTTCGCCGTCCCGTACTGCACGCACAGCGCCTTGCCGAAGTCACTGCCGACCACCAGGTACGACGCCGCGTCCGAAGCCGCCGGCACCCCGCGCTGCGCCGCCAGCTCCGCCAGCGTCGGCACCGGCTGACCGGGCACCGCCTGCGCCCAGAAGAACGGCCCGAAGTCCACCGGCAGACCCGCCATCACCAGCGTCTGCGCCACGACCTCCGGCACACCCTGCCGCGACACCGCGGCCGGCTCGAACCGGAACACGCCCTGCGGGCCGAAGACACCCGCCAGCTCCTGCCCGATGGCCTCCATCGGGATCGCGGGCAGCGTCTGGACACCGGGCGGCAGCGGAGCCCGCTGCGGCGCCGGACGCGCCGGACCGTCCGCCACCTGGTGCAGCTCCCCCTGGTGGGTGAGCAGGTGGTGCATGCCGGCCTGCCGGCCCGCGTGGTCCTTGCCGTACGGCGCCACGCTGGTGATCCGCACCTGCGGCCAGGTCTCCCGGATCATCCGGGCGCAGTAACCGCCCGGCAGCTCGCAGGACTCCAGCTCCGTGTGCAGCTCCAGCACCTGCTGCGGCGGCACGTTCATCGCCCGCAGCTCGTGCAGGATCTGCCACTCCGGGTGCGGCGTACCCGGCGCCGAACGCCGGATCAGCTGCTGCTCGGAACCGTCGGGCGCGCGGTAGCGCAGCACCGCCTGGTAGCCCGGGCCCACCACGGGCACACCGGGTGCCGGCGGCGGGGCCTGCGGGGGCTGCCCGGCCGCGGGCTGCCCCAGCGGCGCTCCCGGCTGCCCGGGCGGCGGTACGACACCGGGGCCCGCCAGCATCGTCGCCGCGTGGTGCACACCGCCGGGCGGGGTGCCGGGGCCACCGGGCGCACCCGGAGCTCCCGGAGCGGCGGGCGGACCGGGCGGGGGCACGACACCCGGACCGGCCAGCATCGTCGCCGCGTGGTGCGCGTCGCCACCCGGAGCGGCGGGCGGACCGGGGGGCGGTACGACACCCGGGCCGGCCAGCATCGTCGCCGCGTGGTGGGCGTCACCGCCGGGCGCACCGGGCGGCGCCGGCGGACCCGGCGGGGGTACGACACCGGGGCCGGCCAGCATGGTCGCCGCGTGGTGGGCGTCGCCACCGGGGGCGCCGGGCGCACCGGGCGCGCCGGGAGGCGCGGGCGGTCCGGGAGGCGTGGGCGCACCGGCACCGGGAGCACCGGGCGGCGCCGGCGGACCGGGCGGCGGGACCACACCGGGACCGGCCAGCATCGTGGCCGCGTGGTGCGCGTCGCCACCAGGCGCACCAGGCGCACCAGGCGCACCAGGCGCACCAGGCGCACCGGGAGCACCGGGAGCACCCGGACCGGCGGGCGCCGACGGCGGACCCGGCGGCACCGGCGGCGCGGACCGGTTCACCGGGGCCTTGCTCGTGGCCGCGTCGGCGATGTCCTGGGGACGCGGCGCACCCGCGTCGATCGCCGGCGCCACGGCGGTCTTCGGCAGCTGGCTGCCGCCCGCCATCAGCGTGGTCTTCGCCTCCGGCTCGGCACCGGAGCGCGGGGCGTCGTCCGCGTCCGTACCCGACAGCGGCGGCGCGAACACCGTCGCCGGCAGCGGCACGGAGGCGTCGTCGGAGCCCTGGTTCACGTCCGTACCCGCCCACGGCGTGGCGTTCGCCGGCACGCCCTCGGACGCGGTCGGCTCGTACGCGTCACCACCGGGACCGCCCAGCGCACCCAGCACCACCGTGCCCGGC
This sequence comes from Streptomyces sp. NPDC101118, assembly GCF_044759445.1. Classification (NCBI taxonomy): domain Bacteria; kingdom Bacillati; phylum Actinomycetota; class Actinomycetes; order Kitasatosporales; family Streptomycetaceae; genus Streptomyces; species Streptomyces sp. NPDC101118. The sequence continues at coordinate 135,317 of NZ_JBIVZG010000006.1, forward strand.
AGCGGAGCCGCCGGCGGCGCGTCCTGCGCCGGCCCGGCACCCGGGGACGACAGCCGCAGCGAGCCACCGGCCCGCGGCGCGGCGGCCGGCCCGGCACCCGCACCCTCGGCACCGGACGCGGCGTCACCGGCAGCCGGAACGGCGGAAGGAACCGGCGGGACCCCGGGAACCTCCGGAGTCGGAGGCGCCGGACACACCGGAGGAACAGAAGGAACAGAAGGAACAGAAGGAACCGGAGGAACAGCAGAATCGGCAGCCACCGCCGGGGAACCGCCCGAACCGGCGGACGACGACCCCGCCGCCCCCGCCCGGTTGTCCGGAATCCCCGCCCGGTCGGCCGCCTCCTGCAGCCACTCCGGCGGACTCAGCATGAACGACGTCGCCTCGGAATCGATCCGCTGCGGCGGCACCGAAGCCTCCGGCCCCGCCGCCGGCGCAGCCCCGTACTCCTCCTCGTACCGGCGGATCACCTCACCCACCGGCAGCCCCGGCCACAACGACACCTCGCCGCTGTCCCGCGCGATCACCAGCCGCTGACGGCCACCACCGGACACCGGCACCCCGGGACGGTCCTCCGCCCACACCACGAAGCCGAGCCCGAACTCCCGGACCCGCACCTCCCGGTGCTGATACGCGGGCACGTCACCGTTGACCCACTCCTCCGCGCGCTCCTGCGCCTGCGCGAACGTCACCATCGCCGGAACTACCCTTCCACCGGGACAACACGCGCAAAGCCGCCGTCCACCATCAGACCCGCCACCGTCTCCAGCTCCGGCGGGTTGCCCGCGAGCCGCTCCAGGAACGCGTCGAAATCCGCACCGCACGGCAGCAGCAGCCGCTCCACACGCTCCTGCACCGACCAGCCGTCCTGGTCACGCGCGTCGTCGTACGGGCAGAACCACACCGAACCCGCCGACTCGCCCCGCACCTTCACCGCGATCAGACCACCCTGCGCGAACGCCACCGCCAGGTAGTCCTTCGTCAGGTGGTCCCGCAGACACTTGTTGACGTACACCAGGTCGTTCACCGCGGCCTCGTCCCGCACCGTGAAGAACGGCTGGTCCACCAGCAGCCCCAGCTCCGGGTCCAGACCCACACCCACCGGCGCACAACCGCCCGCAGCCTTCAGGAAGGACCGGTACGCCTCCGGCAGCCGGTAGCCCAGATCCTCCTCGACGCCCTGGACCTGCTGCTCCGTCACCGACAACGCCGACTTCGGCAGCCCCAGGTGCACCGGACGCACCTCCTGCAATGGCCGCGTCCCACGCTTCGTGTGGTCCACCGCCGACGTCACGAGCCCCGCATGGTGCCGCAGCAGCGCCTTGACCTCCACCGGCACCAGCTCCAGACGGCGCGAGCCCGCCACGTGGTGCCAGGTCCAGCCGTGCGGAGTCGCCACCGCGGGCACCGTGTCCCACAGCTCGTGACCCGACGCGTGCATCGCGGCGTTCGCCGACACGTAATCCGTCAGCCGCAGTTCGTCGACACCGAACCCCTCCGGCGGTTCTGCGATCTCCGTCGCCGCACGCGCGTACGGGGAGAAGTCGGGGTGACCGTCCCCGTCCATCCGCACGCCCTCGGGATGCCGCGAGCGCCGGACCGGGTCCGGAAACTGCACGAGCTGCCCGGCGTACGCGGCGTTGGGTGGCGCGGCCTGCTGCCCGAGCCGACCTGTCGTCATGGCGGTAGCCCCCTGCTGGATCTGGCTGGTTCCGCACAGCCTAAGCCGTACGGCAAGAGGCACACCCTCCCCTGCACCTGCGGCGGAGCCACCCCGTCCGCCCCAACCGCACCACCCACCCCGCCGCACGCCGGGAACATCCGAATTGATACGAATATTCGACCCAGCTTCCGCAGGGCACCGCACATTTGGCAGGCTGTCCCGCAGCACGGGGGCGTGCGCGACGGCGGCGCGAGCCGCGGCCACGGGAGGGACGACCAGCACCATGCAGACGGCAACACACACCACGGCCCACACGACGGGCCGCACCACAGCCCACACCGGCACCGGCACGGGACCCGGCACCAACGACCCCCGCCAACGCTGGAGCAACGAGAACGGCCTCCGCGCCCCCCTCCTCCAGCACCGCCGCGACGGCATCCTCCCCACCATCGCCGCAGCACTCTCCGTACGAGGCGAAACCCTCACCAGCACCGCCGCCAAGGGCGACCAGCCCCCCGCACTCCACCCCCTCGTCCAGGACTTCCTCGACACCCTCACCACCGGGCAGCGCGACCGCCACACCGGACGATGTCCCGAAGCACTCCTGCTCTCCCGCCACCTCACCACCGTCGAGGCCGGCCGCAGCAAACGCGCCTCCCGCCGCCCCCTCTCCCCCAGCGAAGCCCGCCGCTCCCTCAAGCACGCCAAGGTCACCGCCCGCCGCATCCGCGAAGACGGCGACCCCCTCCACGGCAGCTACGCACCCCCCTGCCGCTCCTGCGACGCACTCCTCGCCCACTTCGGCGTACGCCCCGTCGACCTCGCCGCCCCCCAAGACAACGAGAAGGGCTGACCCCGCCCCGATGGCCGCCTCCGCCTCCTACGACCGGTCCTCGGCGACCCGCTTCCCGGTCACCGTCGACTCCGCCCTGCGCGCCGCCGGCTGGAGCCCCGGCCGCTGGGACATCAAGCAGGCCGAGTACTGGGCCGACGCCCTCCGCGACCACACCACCCCCGCAGGACACCGCCACACCGTCTTCCCCGCCGCCGTCGAAGCCTGGGCCGAATTCGGCGGCCTCCGCGTCAGCACCCCCGCACCCGGCCGCCAGATAGCCCCCGTCACCATCACCCTCGACCCCCTCACGGGCCTCCACCTCGCCCGCACCTTCGCCGACCTCGGCCGCGCCCTCGACACCACCGTCGCCCCCCTCGGACACGAGAACGACGGCAGCGCCCACCTCGCCATCGACCGCGAAGGCCGCGTCTACTCCATCGACCACACCGGCGACTGGTACCTCGGCGCCGGCATCGACGACGCCCTCACCACCCTCCTCACCGGCCTCCAGCCCGTCCGCCTCACCACCGGCTGACACCACCCACGCCCCCAGGACGCGCCCGGCACCGACACCCGGGGACGCATCTCCATGCCGACGCCCGGAACGCATCCCCGCGCCGACGCCCAAGGACGCATCCCCGCACCGGCGCCCGGACCGGCCCCCAGCACGCCTTCCAGACGCACTACGCCGCCGGGCGCACCCGATCCGGCAACACCGCCGACACCCGGAACCCACCCGCCTCCGTCGGCCCCGACACGAACACCCCACCCAGCCCCAACACCCGCTCCCGCATCCCCACCAGCCCGTTCCCCCCGCTCGGCAGCCCCGCACCCGCCACCCCGGCATCCGACGGACCGTTCTCCACCTGCATCGCCACCTCACCCTCCCGGTGAGCCAGCCGCACCACCACCCGCGCCCCCGGCGCATGCTTGTGGACGTTCGTCAACGCCTCCTGCACCACCCGGTACGCCGTCTGCTCCACCTCCCGCGGATACGCGCGCACCTCACCCCGCACATCCAGCTCCACCACCATCCCCGCCGCCCGCGACTGCCCCACCAGCGCCTCCAGCTCCGCCAGACACGGCCCCTCGTCCACCGCCCCGGACACCTGCCCCGCCGCCACCAACGACACCGGAACCGCCGACACCACAGGCACGGACCCCACCGAAGCCTCCGAAGCCGCCGACGCCGCCGGCCCCGCCGTCACCACCGGCGACCGCAGCACCCCCAACATCTCCCGCAACTCCGTCAACGCCTGCCGGCCCATGTCCCCCACCAGAGCCGCATTCCGCACCGCCTTCGCCGGATCCTTCCCCGCCACCGCCTCCAGCGCCGCCGCATGCACCACCATCAGCGACACCCGGTGCGCCACCACGTCGTGCATCTCCCGCGCGATCCGCGTCCGCTCCTCCTGACGGGCCCACTCCGCCCGCTCCTCCGCCCGGTCCGCCAGCAGCGACAGCTCCCGCTCCAGAGAATCCGCCCGCTCCTGCAGGCTCTCCATCAGCCGCCGCCGCGCCCCTATGTACAGACCCAGCAACACCGGCGGCGCCGTCAGCGCCACCGCCATGAACACCGACACCACCGGCACGTACCACCGGTCCGCCTGCACGTCCCCCTGCGTCCGCACGTACGTCACCAGGAACGTCCCCACCAGCGACATCGACGCCAGCAACGCCGTGATCCGCCGGGGCACCTCCGACGCCGCCAGCGTGTACAGACCCACCACCGCCAGCAGAAAACCCATCGCCGCCGGCGTCACAGCGACCGCCACCAACACCACCGCGACCGGCCACCGCCGCCGCAGCACCAACACGGACCCCACCAGCAGCCCGAACACCACCCCCACCGGAACCGGCAACGACGCCTCCCCGGCGAACGCCACCCCCTCCAGGGCACACTCCAGCGCCGAAGCCGCCGCCAGCCCCACATCGAGCACGGCACTCCGCCGCCGCCCCCACCACAAGGGCCCGTCCCGCCCGGCCCCCACCCGCTGCTCCCCCGTACTTGTCATACCGCCACCCTACGATCGCCCCACCCCACCCCTCCCGCCGATTCCCCGCCCTAACACGGCCCCGCGCCGCGATTCCCCCAAACCTCCGGTAACCGCACATACGACTGAACCGCCCGCACTCCGGATCCTGAATCCCGCATTCCGGACGACGGTGAACCCATGCGAGCGAAAACCGACCTCCAGACCCGAGCCCGCGAGCTCCGCCTCCAGGGCCGCACCTACAACGAGATCCAGGCGGAGCTGGGCTGCTCGAAGAGCTCCGTCTCCCTCTGGGTGCGGGACCTGCCGAAGGTGGACCGCCGGTCGCCCCAGGAACAGGGGAGGGACGCGGCCCTCAAGCGATGGGCACGGGAAGGCCCCATCCGCGAAGCGGCCAGGCAGGCCTCGATCGCGGCTTCCCGTGAGGCCGTCGGCGCCCTGAGCGACCGGGAGCTCTTCATCGCCGGCGTGGCCCTGTACTGGGCCGAGGGAAGCAAGAGCAAGCCCTACCGGCGCGACGAGACGGTCGCATTCATCAACAGCGACCCGGACGTGATCGGCGTGTACCTGGCCTGGCTGGACTTGCTGGGGATCCCCCGCGACCGGCTGCGCTTCCGCGTGATGATCCACGAATCCGCCGACGTCACGGGCGCAGAGCACTACTGGGCCGACGTTGCGGGCGTCGATCCGTCAGCGCTGCAGAAGACCACGCTGAAGAAGCACAACCCCAAGACTGTCCGCAAGAACACCGGCGAGAACTACCGCGGATGCTTGATCGTCAAGGTCACCGCAAGTAGCGACTTGTACCGTCGCATCGAGGGGGCCTGGTGCGGCATAGTAGGTGCCGCCACCTCGATCAACAGAGCCTAATGTCCGATTTGATCGAGTTTGCTATCCCCTGTGGTGTAATCGGCAGCACTGGGACCTTTGGAGTCCTATGTCCGGGTTCGAGTCCTGGCAGGGGAGCAGCAGTAAACGGGTCCCGACCGTTCCGGTCGGGACCCGTGCTCGTTACCGGGACGTGGCCCCCCGGTATCCTTCGGAAGTCCACCCCCGAAAAGCCGAAGGGCACACCCGTGAGCGCCAACCGCCCGGCAGCCGTCGTCGTACTCGCAGCGGGTGAGGGCACCCGCATGAAGTCGGCCACTCCCAAGGTCCTGCACGAGATCAGCGGGCGGTCGCTCGTCGGTCACGTGGTTTCCGCAGCTCGGGAGCTGGATCCGCAGCATCTGGTCGTGGTCGTGGGGCACGCCCGCGAGCAGGTCGTCGCCCATCTGGACGAGCACTACGCCGGGACCCGCACCGCGGTGCAGCACGAGCAGAACGGCACCGGGCACGCGGTCCGCATGGCGCTGGAGGAGCTCGGTGGTCCGGTGGACGGGACCGTGGTCGTCGTGTGCGGCGACACTCCCCTCCTGACGGGTGACACGCTGGCCGCGCTGACCGGGACGCACACCGCGGACGGCAACGCGGTGACGGTGCTGACGGCCGAGGTGCCGGACTCCACCGGGTACGGGCGGATCGTGCGGGACTCCTCGGGTGCCGTCACGGCGATCGTGGAGCACAAGGACGCCAGCGACGAGCAGCGTGCGATCCGCGAGATCAATTCCGGGGTGTTCGCGTTCGACGGGAAGCTGCTGGCGGAGGCGCTGGGGCAGGTCCGTACGGACAACAGCCAGGGCGAGGAGTACCTCACGGACGTGCTGGGGATCCTGCGGGCGGCGGGGCACCGGGTGGGTGCGTCGGTCGGTGGTGACCACCGGGAGATCCTGGGGATCAACAACCGGGTGCAGCTGGCGGAGGCTCGTGGGCTGCTGAACGCGCGGCTGCTGGAGCGGGCGATGCTGGCGGGTGTGACCGTGGTGGATCCGGGCAGCACGTTCGTGGACGTGACGGTGACTTTCGGCCAGGACGCGGTGATCCATCCGGGTACGCAGCTGCTGGGGTCGACGCACGTGGCGGAGGGTGCCGAGGTGGGTCCGAACACGCGCCTGAAGGACACCGAGGTGGGTGCGGGTGCGCGGGTGGACAACGCGGTGGCGGACCGTGCGGTGATCGGTGAGTCGGCGAGCGTGGGTCCGTATGCGTATCTGCGTCCGGGGACGCGGCTGGGGCTGAAGGCCAAGGCCGGCACGTACGTGGAGATGAAGAACGCGACGATCGGTGAGGGGACGAAGGTCCCGCACCTGTCGTACGTGGGTGACGCGACGATCGGTGAGTACTCGAACATCGGCGCGGCCAGTGTGTTCGTGAACTACGACGGTGAGGCGAAGCACCACACCACGGTCGGCTCACACTGCAAGACGGGGTCGGACAACATGTTTGTGGCTCCCGTCACGATCGGGGACGGTGCCTACACGGCTGCCGGCTCGGTCATCACCAAGGATGTGCCGCCCGGCGCGCTGGCCGTGGCACGGGGCCAGCAGCGGAATATCGAGGGCTGGGTGGCTCGTAAGCGTCCGGGCAGCGCGGCCGCGCAGGCGGCTCAGTCGGCGGGCGACGAGCCCGTCGGCGAAGTCTGACCGGAAACGGGTACGTCGATGTCGGCGTACCGTGATAGGTGCACGCAATTCGGCTGGCTTGCCGCGCGCGGGACGGACGCGCGCGGGGGCGAGCAGCTTCAACACGTCTGAGGAGACAGTGCTGTGACCGGGATCAAGACGACCGGCGAGAAGAAGCTGATGCTCTTCTCCGGCCGCGCCCACCCCGAGCTGGCCGAGGAGGTCGCGCACCAGCTGGGAGTCGGCCTCGTGCCGACCAAGGCTTTCGACTTCGCGAACGGTGAGATCTACGTCCGCTTCCAGGAGTCGGCGCGCGGCGCGGACTGCTTCCTGATCCAGAGCCACACGGCTCCGATCAACAAGTGGATCATGGAGCAGCTGATCATGATCGACGCGCTGAAGCGCGCGTCGGCCCGCTCGATCACCGTGATCATCCCGTCCTACGGGTACGCCCGTCAGGACAAGAAGCACAAGGGCCGTGAGCCGATTTCGGCGCGTCTGGTGGCGGACCTGCTGAAGACGGCGGGTGCGGACCGGATCCTGACGGTCGACCTGCACACGGACCAGATCCAGGGCTTCTTCGACGGTCCGGTGGACCACCTGTCGGCGCTGCCGGTGCTGGCGGACTACGTGGGCGCGAAGGTGGACCGTACGAAGCTGACGGTGGTGTCTCCGGACGCCGGCCGTGTGCGGGTGGCGGACCGCTGGTGTGACCGTCTGGACGCGCCGCTGGCGATCGTGCACAAGCGCCGTGACAAGGACGTCGCCAACCAGGTGACGGTCCACGAGGTCGTGGGTGAGGTCAAGGGCCGCGTGTGCGTCCTGGTCGACGACATGATCGACACGGGTGGCACGATCTGCGCCGCGGCCGAGGCGCTGTTCGCGCACGGTGCGGAGGACGTCATCGTGACGGCGACGCACGGCATCCTGTCGGGGCCGGCGGCGGACCGTCTGAAGAACTCGAAGGTGAGCGAGTTCATCTTCACGAACACGCTGCCGGATCCGTCGGACCTGGAGCTCGACAAGATCACGGTGCTGTCGATCGCGCCGACGATCGCGCGTGCGGTGCGTGAGGTCTTCGAGGACGGTTCGGTGACGAGCCTGTTCGAGGAGCAGCAGTAAGGATCCGCCTGGGGGGCCGGGCCGTGTAGGGCCTGGTCCTCGCGGGTGCGGGTCCCGCTAGATCCTTTTGGGGTGCGGCCTCCGTGCCGGGTAGACTCTTCGAGTTGCTCGGCGAGGGAGGCCGCACCTTTTGGTGTCCGGCGCTCCGTTATCGACGCGCTCTTCGTAGCAGGCCGTTTCGTGGCCGGGTGACCCTGTCCGTTTTCGTCACCCCACGAGGAGTGAACATGTCCGAGGTCAAGCTCTCCGCCGAGCTGCGCACCCGTTTCGGCAAGGGCGGTGCCCGTGAGGCCCGTCGCAACAAGGTCGTCCCCGCGGTCATCTACGGCCACGGCCAGGACCCGAAGCACGTCTCCGTCGAGGGCCACGGCCTGTTCATGGCGCTGAAGACCCCGAACGTCCTGATCTCCCTGGACATCGCGGGCGACGGCACCGAGCTGGTCATCCCGAAGGCCGTCCAGAAGGACCCGATCAAGCGCGACCTGCTGCACGTGGACTTCCTGGCCGTCCGCAAGGGCGAGAAGGTCACGGTCGAGATCCCGGTCGTCACCGAGGGCGAGCTGGCTGCGGGCGGCAACCTGCTGGAGCACGTCCTGAACACCCTCTCGGTCGAGGCCGAGGCCACCCACCTGCCCGAGTCCGTGACGGTTTCCGTCGAGGGCCTGGAGGCCGGTGCGTCCGTGCTCGCCAAGGACATCGCTCTGCCGTCGGGTGCCACCCTGGTGACCGACGCCGACGCCGTGGTGCTGCAGGTCCTGGCCGCGCAGGCCGAGGAGCCGGCCGCCGAGGCCGAGGAGACCGAGGAGGCCTGAGCCTCTTCGTCTGGTTGCTGACCGACCGCCGTCCGGCTCCACTGGAGCGGGGCGGCGGTCGTCCCATGTGAGGAGCTTTGTGATGGCGGAGATGGCGGCCGACGGTCCCTGGCTGGTGGTGGGCCTGGGGAATCCGGGTCCCGAGTACGCGGGGAACCGGCACAACGTCGGGTTCATGGTGGTGGACCTGATCGCGGACCGGATCCGGGGGAAGTTCAAGGCGCACAAGGCGCGGGCGCAGGTGGTGGAGGGGCGGATCGGTCCGGCGGGTCCGGCGAACCGGCGGATCGTGCTGGCGAAGCCGATGTCGTTCATGAACCTGTCGGGTGGTCCGGTGACGGCGCTGCGGGATTTCTACAAGGTGCCGGTGGAGCGGGTGGTGGCGATCCACGACGAGCTGGACATCGACTACGGGACGCTGCGGCTGAAGCTGGGTGGCGGGGACAACGGGCACAACGGTTTGAAGTCGATGACGAAGTCGATGGGTGCGGAGTATCACCGGGTGCGGTTCGGGATCGGCCGTCCGCCGGGCCGGATGCAGGTGGCGGACTTCGTGCTGAAGGACTTTTCGTCGGCGGAGCGGAAGGAGCTGGACTACTTCGTGGACCGGGCTGCGGACGCGGTGGAGTGCCTGGTGCTGGAGGGTCTGGAGCGGGCGCAGTCCTCGTACAACTCCTGAGGGGTGGGGAGTTGAGGGGGTGTGGGTCGGACCTTTGCCTTCCGTTTGCCGATCGTTACTTCGGACAAAGCGGGGCGCGTGGGCTGAACTGCGTACGAATACTGCTGCATGCCTCTTGACCTGGGGGTGGCGCCGTCAGCATGCTGAGCCGCCACCTCCCACGGCACAGTTCCCCCTCTTGCGCCAGAGGTATCCCCATGCCCATATCCAGGATCCGCGGGGCGGTCGTCCTGCCCGCGTCCGCCGCTCTGCTGGTGGCTTCGGCCGCCGTTCCCGCGTTCGCCGCCGATTCGTACCCGGTGCCGCTGCACCAGTCGCTGCCGCTGACGGCGACGTCGCAGGGTGTCGAGAACGAGAAGACCTGCGCCGGCATCCCGTCGTCGAAGGACGGCTGGCACTTCGTGCTGCCGGGCAACTCGACGACGTTCGTGAAGCTGAAGGTCACGTTCGAGCCCGGTGGCGAGCAGACCGTGACGGTCTTCGGGCCGCCGACGGAGAAGCACGCGTACGTGGCGTCCGCGCCCGGCGCGAAGCTGACGGCCGCTTCCGCCGAGGTGGTGGGCGGTTCGGTGAAGTGGTTCAACCTGTCGCACACCTGCCCGGCCGCGGGCGGGCCGTCGCCGTCGGGTACGCCGTCCGGCTCGTCGTCGCCGTCGGGGACGCCGTCGGGGACGCCGTCGGGCACTCCGTCGTCGAGCACGTCGCAGACGCCGTCCGGTACTCCGTCGGGCACGCCTTCCGGTTCGCCTTCGGGTTCGTCGTCGGTGTCGCCGAGCGGCAGTGCCGGTCCGTCGGACAGTGCGTCCCCGTCGGCTTCCGCTTCGGAGTCGGGTGCGGCGACGGGCGGTTCGTCCGGTGCGCCGGGCGGTGATCTGGCGACGACCGGTGCGGGTGCGCCGGTGGGTCTGCTGGCGACGATGGCGGGTGCGCTGATCGCCGCGGGTGCGGTGCTGGTGGTGCGCCGCCGCCGTACGCAGTAGCCGCGGGCGAAGGCTCGTACGCGGAGGGCCCCCGTACCTGGACGGTGCGGGGGCCCTCGGCGTTGGTGCGGGCCGGGTCAGCCGGTGTTGCGGAGGCCGGCGGCGACGCCGTTGACCGTGAGGAGCAGGGCGCGGCCGAGGAGCGGGTCGGCGGGTTCGCCGGCGGCCGCGGCGGCGCGCTGGCGGGCCAGCAGGGAGACCTGGAGGTAGGAGATGGGGTCCAGGTAGGCGTCGCGGACGGCGAAGGTCTGCTGGAGGACGGGCTGGCTGTCGAGGAGCTGCTCGCCGCCGGTGATGCGGAGGACCTCGGCGACGGTGAGGGCGTGTTCGGCCTCGATGAGGGCGAAGACGTGCTTGAGCTCGTCGGGGACGAGGGTGTCGACGTAGTGGCGGGCGATCCGCAGGTCGGTCTTGGCCAGCGTCATCTCGACGTTGGACAGGAAGTTGCGGAAGAAGTGCCAGTTGGCCTGCATCTCTTCGAGGACGTCGTCGCCGCCGGTCTCGCGGAGTGCCTTGAGGCCGGAGCCGACGCCGTACCAGCCGGGGACGATCTGGCGGGACTGGGTCCAGCCGAAGACCCAGGGGATGGCGCGGAGTCCGTCGAGGCCGGCTCCGGAGTCGGGGCGGCGGGAGGGCCGGGAGCCGAGGTGGAGGTCGGCGAGCTGGTCGACGGGGGTGGCGGCGAAGAAGTAGGCGGGCAGGTCGGGGTCTTCGACGAGGCGCCGGTAGGCGGCGTGGGCTGCGTCGGAGACGGTGTCCATGGCGGCGTCCCAGCGGGCGAGGGACTCGTCGGACTGCCGGGGCGCGGTGTGCAGGGCGGAGGCCTGCAGGGTGGCGGCGACGGTGAGTTCGAGGTTCTCGCGGGCGAGGGAGGGGACGAGGTACTTGTCGGAGATGACCTCGCCCTGCTCGGTGACCTTGATCTCGCCTTCGAGGGTGCCCCAGGGCTGGGCGAGGATCGCGTCGTGGGAGGGGCCGCCGCCGCGGCCGACGGTGCCGCCGCGGCCGTGGAAGAGGCGGAGGCGTACGCCGTAGCGGTGGGCCACGTCGCGCAGGCGGCGCTGGGCGCGGTGGATCTCCCACTGGCTGGTGGTGATGCCGCCGAACTTGCTGGAGTCGGAGTAGCCGAGCATGACCTCCTGGACGTCGCCGCGGAGGGAGACCAGGCGGCGGTAGGAGGGGTCGGCGAGCATGTCGTTGAGGATGACGTCGGCGGCGCGGAGCTCGTCGGTGGTTTCGAGGAGCGGCACGATGCCGATCTTGGCCCAGCCGGCGTGGAGGTCGATGAGGCCGGCTTCGCGGGCGAGGACGGCGGCGGCGAAGACGTCGTCGGCGCCCTGGCACATCGAGATGATGTAGGACTCGATGACTTCGGGGCCGAACTTCTCGAAGGCGTCCTTGACGGTGCCGAAGACGCCGAGGGTCTTGGCGCCGGCGGCGTCGAGGGGGGCCGGGGTGGGGGCGAGGGGCCGGCGGGAGCGGAGTTCCTTGGCGAGGAGCCGCTGCCGGTAGTCGCGGGGCATGTCGGCGTAGCGCCAGGACTCCTCGCCGAGGCGGTCGAAGAGCTGGCCGAGCGCGTGGTGGTGGGCGTCGGCGTGCTCGCGGACGTCCATGGTGGCGAGCTGGAGGCCGAAGGCGCCGAGGGTGCGGATGGTGCGGTCCATGCGGCCGTCGGCGAAGAGGGCGCCGCGGTGTTCGCGCAGGGAGGTCTGGATGAGGGTGAGGTCGGTGAGGAGCTCGGCGGTGCCGAGGTAGTCGCGGCCTTCCTCGTGGGGGGTGCCCTTGGCCAGGCGCTCGCGGGTGTTGAGGAGCTTCTGGCGGATGCAGGTGGCCTTGAGGCGGTAGGGCTCTTCCGCGTTGAGGCGCTTGTAGCGGGGGCTGATCTCCGGGAGGCGCTCCAGGTCGGCCTGGAGGGAGGTGAGGAGTTCCTCGGTGGCGCCGGTGTAGCGGATGGAGTTGGAGAGCAGGCCGCGGAGGAAGTCGACGAGTTCGAGGGCGTCGGTGATGCCGTGCTCGTGCTGGAGGATCAGCACCTCGCGGGTGACGTCGGGGGTGACGTTGGGGTTGCCGTCGCGGTCGCCGCCGATCCAGGTGCCGAAGGTGAGGGGGCGGGTGCCGGGGGGGAGTTCGACGCCGACGCGCTGGAGTTCGGCGGCGAGGTCCTCGAGTACGTCGCCGACGGCGCCGGCGTGGAGTTCGTCGAGGTAGTAGATGGCGTTGCGGGCCTCGTCGGCGGGTTCGGGCCGGACGACGCGGAGCTCGTCGGTCTGCCAGATGAGGTCGATGTTCTCGGCGAGGCGCAGGTCGTGGCGGCGGCGGTCGCCGGCGCCGGTGACGGGCTCTTCGAGGAGGGCGGCGATGCGGCGCAGCTTGTTGAGGACGCTGCGGCGGGCTGCCTCGGTGGGGTGTGCGGTGAAGACCGGGCGGACGTTGAGGTTGCCGACGGTCTCGCGCAGGTGCTCGGGGTCGGCGTCCTTGAGCATGTCCGCGGTGCGGGCGAGGAGGCTGCCCTCGGCGGCGCGGTGGGCGCGCAGCTCCTTGCCGCGGTGCACCTGTTCGGTGACGTTGGCGAGGTGGAAGTAGGTGGAGAAGGCTCGTACGAGCTTGGCTGCGGTCTCCAGGTCGGTGTCGCCGAGCAGCTCGGCGGCGGCTTCGCCGTCGGTGCGGGTGAGGGCGCGGACCTTCTCGACGAGGTCGAGGAGCTCCTGGCCTTCCTGGCGTACGAGTGTTTCGCCGAGGAGGTCGCCGAGGCGGCGGATGTCGGCGCGCAGCTCTGCGTTGCCGGTGGTGGACTGGTCAGCACTGCTCACAGGTGCGGCTCCTTGCAGTGTTTCGAGCGCTACTGGGAGGTGGGCGCGGGGACGCGTGGCGGTGCCCGTGTTCGGATGTGCGTCCGAAGGCACTGCCGTGTGGTGCGCAGCCCCCGGCTGCCCGTGCGGACCGCGCTGTCCGACGAGACCCAAGGATAGGCGCCGCTGCTCGTGCGCTGGTCGCGGTGCCCACCAGACGGACTCCGGGCGTGGCTTCCGCAGGGGTCTCCCCCCTTTTTCCCGCGGGGGTCTTCCCTTCTTCCCGCGGGGGTCTCCCGTTCCTTCTTCCGGGGTGTCCTCGGGGGTGTCCCCCTTCTCTTTGCGCGGGGGGTGTTCCCCTCTTGCCGCGGGGGTAGGCGCTGGGATACTTACGATGCCGTAGGTTACGGTTCCGTAGCCTGGCATTCCGCCGATTCCTCACCCTCAGGGGACGCCCCATGACCATCAGCCCCGACGTGATCGAAGACGCCCCGGAGGCGGCCGGAGGGCCGCCGGTCTCCGCGACGCTGGGCGGGGAGAGCAAGCGTTCCATCGAGCAGATCGCGCTGCTGCTCTTCATCACCGTGCCCTTCGTGGCCCTGCTGGCGGCGATCCCTCTGGCGTGGGGCTGGGGGGTGAGCTGGCTGGACGTGGGCCTGATGGTGTTCATGTACTTCCTGGCCTGCCACGGGATCACCATCGGTTTCCACCGCTACTTCACGCACGGTTCCTTCAAGGCGAAGCGGCCGTTGCGGATCGCGCTGGCGGTGGCTGGGTCGATGGCGGTGGAGGGGCCGCTGGTGCGGTGGGTGGCGGACCACCGCAAGCACCACAAGTTCTCGGACGCGGAGGGTGACCCGCATTCGCCGTGGCGGTTCGGCGAGACGGTGCCGGCGCTGATGAAGGGCCTGTGGTGGGCCCACATCGGGTGGCTGTTCGACGAGGAGCAGACCGATCAGCAGAAGTACGCCCCGGATCTGATCAAGGATCCGGCGATCCGGCGGATCTCGCGCGACTTCATCTTCTGGACGATGCTGTCGCTGGCGATCCCGCCGCTGGTGGGCGGACTGGTCACGATGTCGTGGTGGGGGGCGTTCACGGCCTTCTTCTGGGGGTCGCTGGTGCGGGTGGCGCTGCTGCACCACGTGACGTGGTCGATCAACTCGATCTGCCACGCGGTGGGCAAGCGGCCGTTCCGGTCGCGTGACCGGTCGGGCAACGTGTGGTGGCTCGCGGTGCTGTCGTGCGGGGAGTCGTGGCACAACCTGCACCACGCGGACCCGACGTCGGCGCGGCACGGGGTGCTGCGGGGCCAGGTCGACTCCAGTGCCCGGCTGATCCGCTGGTTCGAGCAGGCGGGGTGGGCCTCCGACGTGCGCTGGCCGTCGGACGCCCGGATCGATGCCCGGCGCAAGGAGAAGGCCGCAAACGCGGCATGATGGGTGACGTGGCGATCGACGGCAGCATTCCCAGCAACGACAAGCCCCGGCGTGGCCGCCGGGTCCGGATGACCGGTGCGGAGCGCCGGCAGCAACTGCTGGACATCGGTCGCGCCCTGTTCGCCGAGAAGGGCTTCGAGGGCACGTCGGTGGAGGAGATCGCGGCGAAGGCCGGGGTCTCCAAGCCGGTGGTGTACGAGCACTTCGGCGGCAAGGAGGGTCTGTACGCGGTCGTGGTGGACCGGGAGATGCGCCAGCTGCTCGACATGGTGACGGGTGCGCTGACCGCCGGTCATCCGCGGGAGCTGCTGGAGCAGGCCGCCTTCGCGCTGCTCGACTACATCGAGGCCTACACGGACGGGTTCCGGATCCTGGTCCGGGATTCGCCTGTGGCGCAGTCGACGGGCACCTTCGCCTCGCTGATCAGTGACATCGCCACGCAGGTCGAGGACATCCTGGGGCTGGAGTTCAAGGCGCGGGGCTTCGACCAGAAGCTGGCGCCGCTGTACGCGCAGGCGCTGGTCGGCATGGTCGCTCTGACCGGCCAGTGGTGGTTGGAGACGCGGCGTCCGAAGAAGGCGGAAGTGGCCGCCCACCTGGTGAACCTGGCCTGGCACGGGCTGGACGGGCTGGAGGCGAAGCCCCGGCTGGTGGGCCACAGGAAGAATTGAGCCGGGCACCGCGACAGCGCAAAAGGTTGTACGGGCAACGACTTCTTTTTCCGGGAGCGGCGGGGTTAGCCTCCTGACACTCCCGGGAATCCGTGGGCCCGCGCGCAGTTCGCACGCCTGTACCGCCCACCCCAGTCCCCCGGGGGTACCCGTCTCATGTCCCGGGGGGGACCTTGTCTTTTTCGCCGTACTTGCGCCGGCTGGCCGCCTGCACCGCGCTCGCCGTGTCGGCGGGCGCGCTGCTCGCCGCGCCCGCGGTGGCCGCGGACGGTCCCGCCCTGCCCGAGGTGCGGCTGGGCGCGGGCAAGCAGTCCGCGCGGGGTGCCGCGTACGCGACGGCGGCCGCGGTCGGGCCGCGGCTGGACGTGGACGGGGACGGGGTCTCCGACGACCTGTTCCGCGACGTGGAGGGCCGGGTCGCGGTGACCCTGTCCAAGAGCGGGCAGCAGGTGGACTTCAACATCCAGGCCGTCGACATGGCCGAGGTGTTCAAGGACGTCCTGGCGGCGGGCAACCTGGGCGGCACCTCCGCGCCGGAGCTGCTGACCGTGTCGGCCTGGGGCGTCCTCTCGCTGTACAGCGCGGACGGCCCGTACGGCACGACCCGGCGCAGCTGGGCGGGCGGCGGCTGGAACGCGTACAACAAGGTGATCGCCCCGGGTGACCTGACCCGCGACGGCCGCACCGACCTGCTGGCCCGCACCCCGTCGGGCGACCTCTTCCTGTACCGGGCGACGGGTGCGCTGACCGGTGAGCCGTTCGCGTCCCGCGTGCGGGTGGGCGGCGGCTGGCAGTCGTACGACCAGCTGGTCGGCGCGAACGACCTGGACCGGGACGGCATCGCCGACCTGGTGGCCAGGTCGCTCAACGGCGACCTGTGGTTCTACAAGGGCACCGGCAGCTCGTCGGCGCCGTTCAAGACCCGGGTGAAGGTCGGCCCGGGCTGGAACGCGTACAACCAGCTCGTGGGCGCCGACGACATCGACGGCGACGGCCGGGCCGACCTGGTCGGCCGCGCCTTCGACGGCACCCTGTGGTCCTACCGCTCCACCGGCTCCGGCACCTTCGCCGCGCGGGCGAAGTACGGTACCGGCGGCGAGGCGCTGCGCTTCCTGGCCGGGCACGGCAGCGTGCCGGACTACGGCCGGCACAGCGTGCTGGCCTCGGCCGCGGGCGGCGGGCTGTACGAGTACGGCGAGCTGGCCAACGGGAAGTTCCGGCCGCGTACCGACGCCGGGTACCCGGGCGGCTGGTCGGGCCGGCCCGTGTTCGCCTCGGGCCTCGACACCCGCGACGACGCGCACCTGCTGAAGCTCTCCTCGGAGACGGTCCGCAACCTCGACACGGACCTGCCGGTGACGGGCACGTGGACCGGCGCCAGGCTGCTGGTCGGCCCGGGTGACCTGACCGGGGACGGCAAGGGCGACCTGCTGACCCGCAACGGCTCGGGCGTCCTGTCCCTGCACGCGGGCGACGGCAAGGGGCTGGCGGTCTCGGCCCCGGTCGCCGTGGGCCCCGGCTGGAGCGGCTACGACCGGATCTTCGGCGCGGGCGACGTCACCGGCGACGGCCGCACCGACCTGCTCGCCCGGGACACGGGCGGCCGGCTGTACCTCTACCCGGGCACCGGGTCGGCGGGCGCGCCGTTCGCGGCGCGGGTCCTGATCGGCCCCGGCTGGGGTGCGTACGGCGAGTTCGCCGCGACCGGTGACCTCAACGGCGACGGGCGGGCCGACCTGGTCGCCCGGGACGCCGCGGGCGACGTCTGGCGGTACACGGGCACGGGCCAGGCGGGCACCGCCGCCCTCTCCTCCCGGACCAGGATCGCGACCGGCTGGGGCGGCTACACGTACCTCGGCTGACGGCGGCCCCGGCCTCGTCGCCGCCCGCAGAACGCGACGCGCGGTCTGCGGCCCGGGCGGCGAAACGATTTTTCTTCTTCCTCTCCACCAGCACCACCTCTCGTCCCCAGGGGGCACCCATGTCCATCTCCCGTCCCACCCCGATCTCGCGCCCCAAGCGCCTCGCCCGTCTCGCCGCGTGCACCGCCCTCGCGCTGTCCGCCGGCACGCTGGGGGCCTCGCCCGCGCTGGCCGCGGACAAGCCGTCCGCGCCGGCGGGCGCCGCGAAGTCACGGCCCGCCATGCCGTGGCTGGGCAGCGCGAAGTCCACGTACGCGACGACCCCGGCGAAGTCCCGCATGGACTACGACCGCGACGGGCTCCCGGACCTGGTCTGGCGCCACGTTTCCGGCACCTCCCAGTCGTTCATGACGTCCTCGACCAGCGACACCTCCGAGAGGTTCACCATCGACGGTGACGATGTCGAGACGGTGAAGGACGTCATCCCAGTCGGCAACGTGCGCGGCACCGCCGCGCCCGAGGTGCTGACGCTGTCCTTCGACGGCCGCCTGTCGCTGCACCCGGCCGGCAAGTCGGGCGCGGGCGCCGCGATCTGGTCCGGCTACGGCTGGCAGATCTACAACCGGGTGATCGCCGCGGGCGATCTCACGAAGGACGGCCGCATGGACGTCCTGGCCCGTACGCCGGGCGGCTCGCTGTACCTGTACAAGGGGAACGGCGCCACCTCCGGCAACCCCTTCGGCACCCGCATCCACGTGGGCACCGGCTGGGGCTCGTACGACCAGATCATCGGCACCAACGACCTGGACCGCGACGGCATCGGCGACCTGCTCGCCCGGACTACCGCGGGCGACCTGTGGTTCTACAAGGGCACCGGCAGCTCCAGCACGCCGTTCAAGGCCCGTGTGAAGGTCGGCCCGGGCTGGGGGGCGTACAACCAGATCGTCGCCACCGACGACCTCAGCGGCGACGGCCGGGCGGACATCATGGCCCGCACCTACGCCGGCAGCGTCTACGTCTACCTCTCGACCGGCAGCGGCCGCTTCAGCACCCGTCACTTCTGGCAGTCGGGCTGGGAGGACACCGAGTTCTTCCTCGGCTCGGGCATCACCGCCAACTACGGCAGGCACAGCCTGCTCGCCCGGGGCACCGACGGCAAGATCTACCAGTACCTCACGAAGGCGAACGGCTCCTTCTACGAGAAGGACGACACCGGATTCCAGATCCCGACCGCCAAGATGACCGGCGCCGCCGGCCTGGACAAGGTCAACTGGGTGTCCCCGGTCGAGATCACCGTCGGCGGGCTGTACGTCCACCGCGGCAACGTCTCCCAGCTGGCCGCCGGCATCCCCGGCAACGCCGTCAACATCACCGGCCCCGGCGACCTCACCGGAGACGGCCGCGGCGACCTGCTCAACGTGACGTCCACCGGCTATCTGGACCTCTACGCGGGCGACGGCACCGGCAAGGCGTACAAGACCGCCGTCCGCGTCGGCTCCGGCTGGGGCACCTACAACAAGCTCGTCGGCGGCGGCGACTTCACCGGCGACGGCCGTCCCGACCTGATCGCCCGCACCTCGGGCGGCACGCTGTACCTGTACCCGGGCACCGGCAACGCCTCGGCGCCGTTCGGCTCGCGCGTGACGGTCGGCACCGGCTGGAACACGTACAACCAGATCGCCTCGCCCGGCGACCTGACCGGTGACGGCCGCGCCGACCTGGTGGCCCGCGACTCCGGCGGCAACCTCTACCGCTACATGGCCACCGGCAAGACCGGCACGTCCACCTTCGGTGCGCGCGTGCTGCTCGGCTCCGGGTGGAACACCTTCGAGGGCCTGTACTAGGCCCTTCCGCGGGGGCCCGCCTGGTGCGGGTCCCCGCGCCCTCTTCCGACCACCTGTCGTACGACGTCCCTGGGGGGATCTTGTCTCACGCACGTCCCAAGCGCCTCGCCCGCCTCGCCGCCTGCACGGCCCTCGCCGTGTCCGCGGGAGCACTGCTCGGCGCCGGCCCGGCCGTGG
The DNA here is from genome assembly GCF_044759445.1 of Streptomyces sp. NPDC101118. Classification (NCBI taxonomy): domain Bacteria; kingdom Bacillati; phylum Actinomycetota; class Actinomycetes; order Kitasatosporales; family Streptomycetaceae; genus Streptomyces; species Streptomyces sp. NPDC101118. Next base: position 154,685 of record NZ_JBIVZG010000006.1, read on the forward strand.
CCGGTCCGGTGCCCGGCACCAGCGCCGTCGTCGGTGCGGAGCGCCCGCAGGCCGAGCCGTCGGCCTCGCCGGAGCGTCCGCAGGCCGAGCCGTCGGGCGCGCAGCGGTCCACGTACGCGACCGGGCGGTCCAAGCCCCGGCTGGACCTGGACGGCGACGGCTACAGCGACTTCCTGTTCCGCACCCTGTCCGGGAAGTCCTGGGTCTTCCTGACCGGTTCGAGCGGCGGCGAGGCGCCCGAGTTCACCATTCCCGGCAGCGACACCCAGCAGGCGAAGGACATCATCCAGGTCGGCAACCTGCGGGGCTCCGCGGCGCCCGAGCTGCTCACGCTGTCCCCCTCCGGCCGGCTGTCGCTCAGGACGACCAACGGCACCAGCGCCAGCGCCCCCCTGTGGACGGGCACCGGCTGGCAGATGTACAACCGCGTCTTCGGTGCGGGCGACCTGAACCGGGACGGCCGCCAGGACCTGCTCGCCCGCACCCCGGGCGGCACGCTCTACCTCTACCGGGGCAACGGCGCGAGCAGCGGCAACCCGTTCTCCGCTCCCGTCAAGGTCGGCACCGGCTGGGGCGTCTACGACCAGCTGGTCGGCGCGGGCGACGTGGACGGCGACGGCACCGGCGACCTGGTCGCCCGGACCACCTACGGCAACCTGTTCTTCTACAAGGGCACCGGCAGCACCTCGTCGCCGTTCCGCGCCCGCGTGAAGATCGGGCCGGGCTGGAACGCGTACAACACGCTCTTCTCGAACGACGACATCAACGGCGACGGCCGCGCGGACCTGCTCGCCCGCTCCGCCGGCGGCACGCTGTACTGCTACTTCGGCACCAGCGCCGGCAAGTTCAGCGCCCGCAGCAACTGCGCCACCGGCTGGCAGTACACCACGCTGCTCGTCGGCGGGGGCATCACGCCCAACTACGGCAAGCACAGCGTCCTGGGCCTCGACGGGACGGGCACCACCTGGCAGTACGCGGCCTCGGCGAGCGGGAAGCTCAGCGACAAGTGGCAGGCCAGTGACACCGGCATCTGGCAGGGCTCGCCGCGCCTGACCTACGGCACGGGCCTGTCCGAGCGGGACTGGGCCTCCCTGCTGGAGCTGCACGAGGGCGAGCTCTACAACTACTCGGACGACAGCGCGATCCCCGGCGACTGGTCCGCCACCGAGCTGGTCGCCGGCCCCGGCGACCTCAACGGCGACGGCAGGGGCGACCTGATCAGCCGCGACACCTCCGGCGTGCTGTGGCTCCACCCGGGCGACGGTACGGGCAAGAAGGTCGGCTCCCGCGTCAGGGTGGGCTCGGGCTGGGGCTCGTACGAGGAGCTCGTCGGCGGCGGTGACGTCACCGGCGACGGACGCGCGGACCTGGTCGCGCGCGACGGCGGCACGCTGTACCTCTACAAGGGCACCGGCAAGGCCTCGGCGCCGTTCGGCTCCCGCGTGAAGGTCGGCACCGGCTGGTCGGGGTACACCAAGCTGGTCTCCCCCGGTGACATCAACGGCGACGGCCGCGCGGACCTGCTCGCGCGGGACGGCGCGGGCAACCTGTACCGCTACACGGCCACGGGCCACTCCGGCACCGCCACCTTCGCGGCCCGGGTGGGCATCGGCAGCGGCTGGAACGTGTACAAGAACCTGGTCTGACCCGGGTTGCAGGAGGCACGGCAAGGCGGCGGCCCATCACCGGAGGTTCCGGTGACGGGCCGCCGCCTTGCGCGCCGGGCCGGCCGTCAGGCGGCCGGCTCCAGGAACTCCAGCCGGTTGCCGACCGGGTCCTCGGAGTAGAACCGCTTGTGGCCCGGCAGGTTGTCGTCCCAGACGACCTCGGCCCCGCGCTCCTCCAGGCGCCGCGCGTACGCCTCGATGTCGCGCACTCTCAGGCCCGGGTGCGCCTTGCGGGCCGGATGGAACTCCGCCTCGACGCCCAGGTGGAGCTGGACCGGGCCGGCCGCGAACCAGCAGCCGCCGCGGGCGGCGAGGACCGGGGGCTTGGGGATCTCCTCCATGCCCAGGACTCCGGTGTAGTACTCCCGGAGCCGGTCCTCGGTACCGGGCGGGGCTGCCAGCTGGACGTGGTCCACGGCGACGAGCATTCATGCCTCCTTGCGTGCGACGGCGAAGATCCTGCGGAAGGGGAAGACGGTCCCCCGCGGGCCCGGCGGATAGGCCCCCCGCAGCAGGTCCCGGTACTGCTCCAGGAATTCCCCGGCCGCCTTCGGATCGTCCTTCAGGGCGGTGAGCACGGGCCGCAGGGCGGTGCCCTTGACCCAGTCCAGGACCGGGTCCGGCCCTCGGAGCAGCTGGTGGTAGGTGGACTCCCAGACGTCCGTGTCGCAGCCCAGCTCGGTGAGCCGGGCGAGGTACTCGGCGGGTTCCAGGAGGTGGATGTAGCGGGCTCCGTGTCCGGCGAGCCGGTCGCGCCAGCGCGGGGTGTCGCACAGGGCGGCGAGCAGCGCGTGGCTGGGGGCGGAGAAGTTGCCGGGGAGCTGGAAGGCGAAGGTGCCGCCCGGGGTGAGGGCGTTGATCCAGGCCGGGAAGGATCCCGGGTGGCTGGGCACCCACTGGAGGGCGGCGTTGGAGACGATCAGGTCGTACGGCTCTTCGGGCATCCAGTGGGCGAGGTCGGCGGGCCGGAAGTCGAGGCTGCCGCCGCCCGCGGTGGGGCCTGCGTACTCCTGGTCGGCCCTGGTGAGCATCTCGGGCGAGAGGTCGAAGCCGGTGATCTTGGCGGTGGGCCAGCGGTCGGCGAGGAGCGCCGTGACGTTGCCGGGGCCGCAGCCGAGGTCGGCGATGCGTGCCGGGCGCCCGTCGACGGGGAGCTCCGGTATGCGGGCCAGCAGGTCCGTGAAGGGCCGGGTGCGGTGGTCCGCGTGGCGCAGGTACTGCTGGGGGTCCCAGACGGGGGTCGCCGGGGTCGTGGCGGTGTTGGCTGCGGAGCTCGTGGACGGCGCGGTATCGGAATGCATGTTCGAGCCTCCCTACTGGCTGGGTGAGCGGAAGCGGAAGCAGTTCCCGCCCGTCCATGCCCCATGGTCGCGCGAAATATATCTTGACGTCAAGAGACTTCACATCGACAGACCCCTTACACTGATCAGCATGGAGGACGAGGTCGACCGACTGGTCGCGGCATGGCGTCGGGAGCGCCCTGACCTCGACGTGGAACCGCTCGAAGTGCTCAGCCGGGTCAGCAGGCTCGCCCGCCACCTCGACCGGGCGCGCCGCCTTGCCTTCTCCGAGCACAGCCTGGAGCCCTGGGAGTTCGACGTCCTGACGTCGCTGCGCCGCGCGGGCGCCCCGTACCAGCTCTCCCCCGGCCAGCTGCTCACCCAGACGCTCGTCACGTCGGGCACCATGACCAACCGCATCGACCGGCTCGCCAAGAAGGGCCTGGTCGAGCGCCTTCCCGACCCCAGCGACCGGCGGGGGGTACTGGTCCGCCTGACCCCCGAGGGCCGTGACCGCGCCGACCAGGCACTGGCCGGACTGCTCGCCCAGGAGCGGGCGATCCTGGCCCAGCTGCCGCGTGCGCAGCGGACCGAACTGGCGGGGCTGCTACGCCAGTTGACCGCTCCGTTCGACAACATCCCCGGGTAGCTCCGCGGGCCGCACCCCGGCCCTCCGGGCCAGCGCCACGGCGGCGAGGGTGGAGTGCACCCCCAGCTTCCCCAGCACGTTCTGCATGTGGGTACGCACGGTGTGCGGGGAGAGGAAGAGACGGGCGGCGACGTCCTTGCGATTGAGTCCGGCCACCATGCACCGCAGCACCTCGTGCTCGCGCGGGGTGAGGGACTCGACCAGCCGTTCGCTGTCCGTACGGTGCTTCCTGGCCGCCGTGAGCTCCCTCAGCACCCCCGTCAGGAGCGCCGGGGGCAGGTGGGTCTCCTCGCGGAGCACCCCCCGGATCACGGCCAGCAGGCGCGAGAGCGAGCAGTCCTTGGCCACCCAGCCGCAGGCCCCGGCCTGGAGGGCCGTCGCGGCCCGCCGCGGGTCGTCGCGCTCGGCGAGCACGACCGCCCGGACCGCGGGCTGGGAGCCGCGCACCGCGGCGACCACGGATATGCCGTCGGAGGGGCCGCCCCCCTCTGACACGGAGCGCGCCGGACCGGTGCCGGCGCCGAGGTCGGCGTCGACCAGCATGACGTCGAACCTGCGGCCGTCGGCCGCGGCGCGGTCCAGACAGCGCAGGGCGGCGGGGCCACTGCCCGCCGCGGACACCTCGACGTCCGGCTCGGCCGCGAGCGCGGCGGCGAGCGATTCGGCGAAGATGCGGTGATCGTCGACCACGAGGACCCGGATACGAACCACAGACACCCCCAGAGGGACGGGGAACGGACCGGCGCGGGTACGGCGCCCGAAGCGGAGCGGGTGTTCCGCAGTCCGGCGCCACGGCCGCCGCCGCAACTGGACTGCTACCCCGACCCGGACGCCGTACCCGACTGTCTCGACCCCTGAAACAACACCGGCCCCCACCGGTGTCGAGCATCAGCGTACGGCGGGGACGCACGGCAGTTGGCCGAATCCCGGAAGTTTTCCCGTGGGATTTACCGGACGGAAACGACGAACTCCGCCGTTACGCCGAGGAGATGGGGTGGTGCGCCCGCGCGGGCCCGGCGCATTCACTTTTGGCAGGTGGCCGAAAACATCTGGTCGGTCACGCGTGGGTGCACGTGGTGCATTTCACGCGGCGTGTACGCGCCGGGCGCCCGCGCGTTCCGCGCGGGGCGGCGCGTTGCTCGGCGTACGCGCCGCCGCACCGCGCCGCCCTCAAGCCCCGGCCGGGTCCCCGGCCGCCCGCCGCCGTGCGAACTCCCATGCGTCGGTCACGATTCCGGCGAGGTCCGAGCGGGTGGGTTCCCAGCCGAGCCGGTCGCGGGCGGTGGCGGCGGAGGCGACGAGGACGGCCGGGTCGCCGGGCCGGCGCGGGGCGATGACCTCGGGCACCGGGTGGCCGGTGACCTTGCGGACGGTCTCGATGACCTCGCGCACGGAGAACCCGCTGCCGTTGCCCAGGTTGCACACCAGGTGCTCACCCGGCGTGGCCGTCTCCAGGGCGGCCAGATGGGCCTCCGCGAGGTCGGCGACGTGGATGTAGTCGCGTACGCAGGTGCCGTCCGGGGTCGGGTAGTCGTCGCCGAACACGGAGATCGACCCGCGCTGCCCGAGGGCGACCTGGAGGACCAGCGGGATCAGGTGGCTCTCGGGGTCGTGGCGCTCGCCGTACGGCCCGTACGCACCCGCGACGTTGAAGTAGCGCAGCGAGACCGCGGCCAGGCCGTGTGCCGCGCACTCCCCCGCGATCATGTGGTCGACGGCGAGCTTGGAGGCCCCGTAGGGGTTGGTGGGCGCGGTGACCGAGGTCTCGGTGAGCAGCCCGTCGGCGGGTTCGCCGTACGTCGCCGCCGTGGAGGAGAACACCAGCGTGCGGACGCCCGCCGTGCGCATCGCGGAGAGCAGCTCCAGCGTGCCGCCGACGTTGTTCTCCCAGTACTTGGAGGGATTGACGACGGACTCGCCGACCTGCGAGGAGGCGGCGAAGTGCAGGACCGCGTCGAAAGAGCCGTCCAGGTGCCGGGCGGCGTCCTGGATCCGGCCGTCGATCAGGGTGGCGCCCGCGGGGACGCCCTCGCGGTGGCCGGTGGACAGGTCGTCGAGGACGGTCACTTCGTGGCCCGCCTCCAGAAGATGCGCGGCGACGACGCTCCCGACGTATCCGGCGCCGCCGGTGACCAGGTACTTCTTCACTCGCTCGCTCCCTCTCGCAGTCGTTGCTCCGTACTGGAACCGCGGCGCCACAATGCCAGACCGGGCTGTGCGTGTTCTGTGGCCGTCACCCGCGCGGGTGGGGGAGGGAAGGCGGTCGGGCGGTCTCGGGCGGCGCGTTCGCGGAGCTGTTCGCCGGATTACGCGCGGGGGCCCGGCTGGACCGGGATGGAGACGCGGTCCAGCAGGCCGGTGCGTGCGGCCAGGGCGGCGGCCTCCAGGCGGGAGCCGACGCCCAGTTTCATGAGTACCCGCTGTACGTGGGTCCGTGCGGTGCTCGGCGCGATGCTCATCCCGGCGGCGATCACCCGGGTGTCCTCGCCCTCGGCGACCCTGACCAGCACCTCGACCTCGCGCGGGGTGAGGAGCTGGAGCAGTCTGCTGCCCTCGTCGTCGGGTGCGGGGACGGGGTTGAGGAGTTCGGCGAAGGCGCCCTGGAGCAGCTGGGGGGCGACGGCGGCCTCCCCGGCGCGGGCCTTGGCCAGGGCGCGTTCGACGCCCTCGATGCGCTCGTCGTGGCGTACGTAGCCCGAGGCGCCGGCGGCGAACGCGGCGGCGATCCCGCGCGGGCTGGGCACCGGCCCGAGCACGACGACGGCGATCTGGGGGCGTTCGCGCTTGATGCGGACCACGGGGTCGAAGACGCCGGGCTCGGCGGGTGCGGCGGTGCCCAGCAGGCAGACCTCGGGGGCGCGGCTGATGACCAGTTCGGCCGCTCCGGCGGCCGGGGCGGCCGCGGCGAGCACGCGGTGCCCGCGCAGTTTGAGCGCGGAGGCGAGAGCCTCGGCTAGCAGCCGGTGCTCGTCCACCACCATGACCCTGACGCCCATTAGGTGCCCCCTACCCCTCTGCCCCGGCAAGCTACACGCTTGTTCGACGCAGCGTGCCGGTTACCGGCGAGAAGCCCCCGGAAGGCCGAAGAGGGCGCCCTCCCTTGTCGGAAAGGCGCCCTCCTGGTGAACTGCCGGACGATTCCGGACCGTTCGGAGCCAGGGTCAGCCGGTGGTGAAGGAGGCGATCAGCCAGTCCTTGTCCTTGGAGGACGAGTACGGCTTGCTGATCATGGTCTCCGAGATGAACAGCCGGCCCTTGCCGTAGCGGTACTCGGAGTAGCTGTCGGAGAAGCTGGTCTCCGGGTCGTCGAAGGACTTGTGACCCGGGTTCTGCATCAGGACGGTCTCCTTGAAGGTCTTCCCGTCCAGGCTGACCACCTGGCCGCCCGAGGAGTACGGGGGCCACTTGTAGGCGATCAGGTTCGGGCCGTCCATCCGCAGCGGGAAGATCTTGTACTTCGCGCCCGCCGACGCCCGGTCCGTGGTCTGCTTGCCGGTCATCAGGTCGAACGAGTGGATCTCGTTGGTCCGCTCGAAGGTGCCGGACTTGACCTCGCGCTCCTCGCTGGGCACGTAGACCCGGCCGTTGCCCACGACGATCTTCTGGCAGGACTCGACCGAGGTGCCCTCGCAGCGGGCCGCGTACAGGTCGGACTTGAGCGGGATGCGCTGGCGCAGCTGCCCGGTCTTCTCGTCGATGGAGAAGAGGTCCGAGATGCCGCTGCCGTCGCCCGCGGCGTCGCCGACGTCCGCGGCCACGACCAGCGGGCTGCTGGAGACGATGCTGGCCCACTCGATGCCCGGGGACATCTTGTAGGAGCTGACGGGCGCGCCGGTGGTCGGGTTCAGCGACTGCACCACCAGGTAGCGGTTGTCGTAGTCGCCGCACTTGCGGATGGTGGCGAGGCCGGGACCGCCCGCGTAGCCCATGTCGTAGCAGCGGTCGGGGTCGTCCGCCCTGGGCTTCCAGAGGTTCTTGCCGTCGTTGAGGTTCCAGGCGGCGCCGCCCCGGAGGCCGCCGGCGGCCACGGTCTGGCCGCTGATGGTGATCTCCTTGAAGGCGACCTTCGCGTCCCCGCCGGCCGTGGTGGTGACCGAGCCGTTCCACACCATCTTGCCGGAGTTGACGTCGAGGACGCCGACCTCGGTGCACTGCGGGTACTTGTTCGCCGGGGTGCGCTTGGAGGCCTCGTAGAGGAAGGCGGTCTTGCCGTCGGGGGTCGTGTGGCGGCTGGCGCCGCAGACCTGGCCGGGCAGCGGCAGGGTCCACTTGGGGGTGCCGGTGGCCGCGTCGTAGCCGACGATCTTCTGCACGTCGGTCTTGGCGTAGACGGAGTCCGTCAGCCAGGAGCCGACCACGTTCACCAGGTCGGTGACCTTCGGGTGCTCGATGTTGACGAGCGTCTTCGACTTGGGGTCGGCCGGGGCCTTCTCCAGCGCCTCGGTCTGGACGGGCGTGCCGCCGGCCGTGGCGCCGCCGGGGGTGGCCGACGCGCTGTTCTTCGCCCCTTCCTTCCCGCCGCCCCCGTCGGCGTCCTTGTCGCCGGCCACGTACCAGAGGCCTCCGCCGACGATGGCCGCCACGGCCACCACGGCCGCGACGACGATGCCGGCCTGCGCCTTCTTGCCGCTGCCGCCGCCCGGGGCCTTGGGTGCGGGCGCCCCGGGGCCGTACATCGGCTGCGTGACGGGCTGGGGCTGGGCGTAGGGGCCCGGCTGGGGCTGCGCGTACGGGCCCGGCTGGGCGTACGGGCCGGGCTGGGGCTGCGGCTGCGGCTGCGCGTACGGCCCGGGCTGCGGCTGGCCGTACGGGCCGGGGGCCTGCGGCGGCTGGCCGTACGGGCCCGGGGTCTGCTGCGGGTAGCCGTAGCCGGGGGCGCCGGCGGGCGGCTGCTGCGGCGGCGTGGGCGCGCCGAAGCCGCCGGCCGGGGGCTCCTGCGGGGCGCCGAAGCCCTCGTTGGGGGGCTGGGGCGGGGTGCTCATGGGGTGTTTGCCTCTCGGTGGTCGGCGCTCACGTGGGGGGATTCCGTCTCGTCCGGGAGGACCGTCACTTGCCGTACACCATCATCAGCTTCTCCTGGGTGTTGTCCTTGCCCAGGAGGCGAGAGACGGAGAGGAAGAGGCGGCCGTCGGCGTAGGCGATCTGGGGGTCGATGAACGAGTCCTCGACGTCCCGGGCGGAGGCGGGGTTGCGCAGCACGGTGGTGGGCTTGCCGCCGGTCGTGGCGAAGGAGACGATCTCGCCGCCCTTGTCGTAGGTGGGCTCGACGTAGGCGAGGATCCTGCCGTTCTCGACGGACAGCGGCAGCACCGTGCGGTCGGACCCGGCGGTGGCGCGCCACATCTCCTTGCCCGTGGTGAGGCTGAAGGCGACGATCTCGTTGCCCTTGCCCGCGGTCGGGAAGTAGAAGCGGCTGCCGTCGGCGACCGCGCCGATGCAGCTCTGCGGGTCGCGGGTGAGGACGGACCACTCGCAGCGGGGCGCGAACTGGGACTTGCTGATGAACTGGGTGCGCATCTTGCCGTCGGAGCCGAGCACGACGATGGCGCGCTTCTTCTCGGCGTCGTTGTCCATGTCGACGATGACCGGGTCGAGCGAGTAGATCCGGTTGGCGCGCCAGCCCTTGGGGAGCTTGTAGGTCCACCGGGGCTTGCCGGTGGCGGGGTCCACGTCCTCGACGTGGCCGATCCGGTCCTTGTCGGTGCAGGTGCCGACGCCGACGAGCCGGCCGCCGCCCGCCGCGTAGGCGTCGGGCAGGCACTGGCCGCTGGTCTGGGCCCAGAGCCGGGTGCCGTCGCTGACCTTGAAGGCGCTGGAGGGGCCCAGCCGGCTGACGGTGACGACGTCTCCGCTGATGGCCAGCTGGAGTCGGGTCATGATGTCGAACGGACCCTCCTCCGGCACCTCCTTGGTCCAGCCGGCGGTGCCGGACTTGAGGTCGATCTGGCGGAGCTGGTTGCACGTGGCGTTCTTGGAGACGCCGCTCTTGAAGCCGATGACCACCTTGCCGTCGGCGGTGGTCTGGCGGGGCGTGCCGCAGATCTCCGCGTCGAACGGCACGGACCACTTGCGCTGGCCGTCCTTGACGCCGTAACCGGTGACGGTCTTGTAGACGACCTTGGCCACGGTGTCGCCGACGACCCACATGGCGGGGGCGTCTGCGCCGTCGCCGGGCACGTCCTGCTCGTTCATCTTGAGCCAGAGGACCTTGTCCTCGCCGGGCTTGCGGGCGGCGTTGTAGTCCTGGTTGTTCTGGGCGCCGTCGCCGTTGCCGTCCCCGGTGTCGACCGAGGGGGAACCGGAGGGCTTGGCGTCGCCGCTCTGCTGGGCGACGGGCTTCTTCTCCGGGTCGTCGCCGTCCCGGAAGACGAACCAGGCGCCCGCGCCGAGGAGCAGGACGCCGGCCACGGAGGCGGCGATCAGCGCCGTCAGCTTCTTCTTCGGCGGGGTGCCGCTGCCGCCGGCGCCCGGCGGGACCGGGGGCGGGTAGCCGTGTCCCGGCTGCGGCTGCGCGTACGGGCCGGGCTGCTGGTACGGGTTGGGCGTGCCCGGTGCCTGCTGGTACGGGTTCGGCGTGCCGGGCGCCTGCTGGTACGGGTTGGGGCCGGCCGGGTAGCCGTAGCCCGGCTGGGGCTGGCCGGGGGCGGGCTGCTGGCCCGGGTACCCGTAAGCGGGCTGCTGCGGCGGCTGGTTCGGCGGCTGCGGCGGCTGGTTCGGCTGCTGCGGGGCGCCGTAGCCGCCGGGGGGCTGGTGGGGCGGCGTGGTCATCAGCGCATACCTCTGCGTCGGCGGTCGGGTTCCTCTTTTTACCACCCGCTTACGACACGCCACGGGCCGGTTCGCTCGCTTGTTCCCAAGGGCGAACCGGCCCGTGACACCGCTGTTATCGGGCCGGCGGCCCGCGCAACTGCCTCCGGGGTCCTACGCGTCCTCGGCCAGCTCCAGCCAGCGCATCTCCAACTCGTCACGCTCGGAGAGCAGTTCGCGCAGCTCCGCGTCGAGCTTGGCGACCTTCTCGAAATCGGTGGCGTTGTCGGCGATCTGCGCGTGCAGGTTGCTCTCGCGGTCCGAGATCTTGTTGAGCTGGCGCTCGATCTTCTGGAGCTCCTTCTTCGCCGCGCGGGAGTCACCCGCCGTCTTCTCCTTGACGGGGGCGGCCGCGGGCGCCGGGGCGGCGGCCTCGACCATCCGGGCGCGGCGCTCCAGGTACTCGTCCAGGCCGCGCGGCAGCATCCGCAGCGCGGCGTCGCCGAGCAGCGCCCAGACGGTGTCCGTGGTGCGCTCGATGAAGTACCGGTCGTGGCTGATGACGACCATCGAGCCGGGCCAGCCGTCGAGGAGGTCCTCCAGCTGGGTCAGGGTCTCGATGTCGAGGTCGTTGGTGGGCTCGTCGAGGAAGAGCACGTTGGGCTCGTCCATCAGCAGGCGCAGCAGCTGGAGGCGGCGGCGCTCACCGCCGGAGAGGTCGCCGACCGGCGTCCACTGCTTCTCCTTGGTGAAGCCGAACTGCTCGCAGAGCTGGCCGGCCGTCATCTCGCGGCCCTTGCCGAGGTCGACGCGGTCGCGGACGCGCTGGACGGCCTCCAGGACCCGCAGGGACGGGTCGAGTTCGCCGACCTCCTGGGAGAGGTAGGCCAGCCGTACGGTCTTGCCGACGGTGATCCTGCCTGCGGCGGGCTGGGTCTCGCCCTCGGTGCGGGCGGCCTCGGCCAGGGCGCGCAGCAGCGAGGTCTTGCCGGCGCCGTTGACGCCGACCAGGCCGATGCGGTCGCCGGGGCCGAGCTGCCAGGTGAGGTGCTTGAGCAGCGTCTTCGGACCGGCCTCGACCGTGACGTTCTCCAGCTCGAACACGGTCTTGCCGAGGCGCGAGTTGGCGAACTTCATCAGCTCGCTGGTGTCGCGGGGCGGCGGCACGTCGGCGATGAGGGCGTTGGCGGCCTCGATGCGGAAGCGCGGCTTGGACGTACGGGCCGGGGCGCCGCGGCGCAGCCAGGCCAGCTCCTTGCGGATGAGGTTCTGCCGCTTGGCCTCTTCGGTGGCGGCGATGCGCTCGCGCTCGGCGCGGGCGAAGACGTAGTCGCTGTAGCCGCCCTCGTACTCGTGGACGTCGCCGCGCTGCACGTCCCACATGCGGGTGCAGACCTGGTCGAGGAACCAGCGGTCGTGGGTGACGCAGACGAGCGCGGAGCGGCGGGCCTGGAGGTGCTGGGCCAGCCAGGAGATGCCCTCGACGTCGAGGTGGTTGGTGGGCTCGTCGAGGACGAGCAGGTCCTGCTCGGCCATGAGGAGCTTGGCGAGGGCGATGCGGCGGCGCTCGCCGCCGGACAGCGGGCCGATGACGGTGTCGAGGCCCTGGTCGAAGCCGGGCAGGTCCAGGCCGCCGAAGAGGCCGGTGAGCACGTCGCGGACCTTGGCGTTGCCGGCCCACTCGTGGTCGGCCAGGTCACCGATGATCTCCTGGCGGACGGTGGCCTTGGGGTCCAGCGAATCGTGCTGGGTCAGTACGCCCATCCGGAGGCCGCCGCTGAGGGTGACGCGCCCGGTGTCGGGCTCCTCCAGGCGGACCAGCATCCGGATGAGGGTGGTCTTGCCGTCGCCGTTGCGCCCCACCACGCCGATCCGGTCTCCCTCGGACACGCCGAGGGAGATGCCGTCGAGCAGGGTGCGGGTTCCGTACACCTTGCTGACTGCCTCGACATTGACCAGATTGACGGCCATCCACGCGCTCCAGGGAAGGGGATCGATCAGCCCCTCAGCCTAACCTCCTCCGGGAGGGCCTTCAGGCTGCGTCCCGGGTGGCGGACGGCGCGGGCGTCCGCACCGGTGCCGGGGCGCGCTCCACCAGCAGCCAGCCGGCGAGCACCATGGCCACGGCGACGGGTGCGCTGACGGGCACGGCTATCAGGACGGCGGTGTGGCCCTCCAGCAGGCCGCCGAAGCCGGTGAGGGAGAGCCCGAGGACGCCCAGCAGGCAGAGGGTGATCCCGCCCGCGGCGAGCGGGCCGGATCCGACGGCCGGGGCCGGACCGGCCGGAGCGGGCCGTTCGAAGGTGCGGAACACCGCGACGAGCAGGGCCGTGAGGAGGGCGGCGGCGGCCAGCCGTACGGGTACCTGGGCCCACCAGGCGGCGGTCGCGGGGCGGGGCAGGTCCAGGCCCAGGGCGAGCTGGGCGCCGTACACACCGAGCATCGCGGTGAGGTGCCAGAGGAAGGCGGTCATGGCCACGCCGTTGGCGGCGACGACGGCGCGCCAGGCCCGCGGGGCGGCGAGCAGGCGGGTGGCGGGTCGGCGCAGCAGCTCGACCGCGCCCACCAGCCAGAGGCCGTGGCACAGCAGCGCGAAGGTCGGCGGGGCCATGTTGGAGACCTTCTCGCCGGGCATCCCGACCATGGAGAGCGGGTACGGGCCCACGGCGACCAGCAGGGCGGCGGCGCCGAGCCCGGCCGCGGCCAGCAGCGCGGGCACCCGGCCCCAGCCCCCGCCGGAGGCGCGGGCGTCGGCCCGCAGGAAGCCCAGCTGGTGCACGGCGAGCCAGACGAAGGCGAAGTTCAGGAACTCGACGTACGGCACCCCGAGGGCGAACCGCAGCACGTCCACGGCGCCGGCGGCGGCCACGAGCGCCCCGAAGGCCCCCCAGCCGTACCGCTCGTGCAGCCGCAGCAGGGGCGGGGTGAAGGCCACCATGGCGAGGTAGATCCCGATGAACCACAGCGGCTGCGTCACCAGCCGCAGGGCGACTCCGGTGAGCCCGCCTCCGCCGCCGGCCAGCTGCACCGCGAGCGCGGCCGCGCCCCACGCCACGACGAAGGCGAGGGTGGGCCGCAGCAGCCGACGCAGCCTGGCGCGCAGGAAGGCCGCGTACACGGGCCGGCCGGGCTCGCGGCGGCTCAGCGAGCGGTACGACAGCGCGTGGGAGAAGCCGCCCACGAAGAAGAACACCGGCATGACCTGGAAGACCCAGGTGAGCACCTGGAGGCCGGGCACGACGGCGAGGAGGTTGCCGATGCCGTCGGGCGTGACGGCGGCCATGAGCCAGTGCCCGGACACGACCGTCCCGAGCGAGGCGACCCGCAGCAGGTCGACGTAGCGGTCCCGGTTCCCCGGTGTGGCGGCGGCCAGTTGGGCGACGGAGTACGACATGCCCCCACGCTCCCGCCCACGGGGCCCCGTCCGTCAGCGCACAGGTACTCAGATGCGCGCTGAGTACGCGGGGGTGGGGCGGGGGCCGAGTCACGGGCCTGCCCGGGGGGACCCGCCCCGGCGGACGGGTCCCGTGGTGCTCCGGGGTCCTAGAGGACCGTCGCGCCCGGGGCCGGGGACGTGGTCGTGCGGGTCGTGCGGCAGGTGCCGGAGGCCTCCAGGGCGGCGGCGATCCGGGCCGCGGACTCCGCGTCGGCGGCCAGGAAGGCCGTGGTGGGGCCGGAGCCGGAGACCAGTGCGGCCAGGGCGCCGGCGGCGGTGCCGGCGGCGAGGGTGTCCGCCAGGGCCGGGCGCAGGGAGAGCGCGGCCGGCTGGAGGTCGTTGGCCAGGGCTTCGGCGAGGGCGCCGGTGTCGCCCTTGCGCAGGGCGGCCAGCAGTTCCGGCGAGGCGGTGGGCTCGGGGACCTCCCGGCCCTCGGCCAGCCGGTCGAACTCCCGGAACACGGCCGGGGTGGAGAGGCCCCCGTCGGCCATCGCGAACACCCAGTGGAAGGTGCCGCCGACCTCCAGCGGGGTGAGCTGCTCGCCCCGCCCCACGCCCAGCGCCGCCTCGCCGATCAGGCTGAACGGCACGTCGCTGCCCAGCTCGGCGCAGATGTCGAGGAGTTCCTCGCGGCTCGCGCCGGTGCCCCACAGCGCGTCGCAGGCCAGCAGCGCGCCCGCGCCGTCGGCGCTGCCGCCCGCCATGCCGCCGGCCACCGGGATGTCCTTGGCGATGTGGATGTGGACGTCCGGCTCCAGGCCGTACCGGGCGGCGAGCAGCTCCGCGGCCCGGGCGGCCAGGTTGGTGCGGTCCAGCGGGACCTGGTCGGCGCCGGGGCCGGTGCAGGTGACGGTCAGCCGGGCGGCCGGGGTCACCGTCACCTCGTCGTACAGCGAGACGGCGAGGAAGACGTTGGCGAGGCCGTGGTACCCGTCGGGGCGGGCGGCACCGACGGCCAGCTGGACGTTGACCTTGGCGGGGACCCGTACGGTGACGCTCACAGGGCGGGCCTCTCGGCGGCCGGCTTGTGCTCGGCGATCGCGGCGAACTCCTCGACGGTCAGGGCCTCGCCGCGCGCCTGCGGGGAGATCCCTGCGGCGACCAGCGCCTCCTCGGCCGCGGCGGCCGAGCCGGCCCAGCCGGCGAGGGCGGCGCGCAGGGTCTTGCGGCGCTGCGCGAAGGCCGCGTCGACGACCGCGAAGACCTCGGCCTTGGTGGCGGTGGTCTTCACCGGCTCGGCGCGGCGGACGAGCGAGACCAGGCCGGAGTCGACGTTGGGCGCGGGCCAGAAGACGTTCCGGCCGATGGCGCCGGCGCGCTTGACGTCGCAGTACCAGTTGGCCTTGACCGACGGCACGCCGTAGACCTTGTTGCCCGGGCGGGCGGCGAGCCGGTCCGCGACCTCGGACTGCACCATGACGAGGGTGCGCTCGATGGTCGGGAAGCGGTCGAGCATGTGCAGCAGCACGGGCACGGCGACGTTGTACGGGAGGTTGGCGACCAGCGCGGTCGGCGCCGGGCCGGGCAGCTCCTGGACGTGCATCGCGTCGGAGTGGACGAGCGCGAAGCGGGCGGCCTTGGCGGGCAGCCGTGCCTCGATGGTGGCGGGCAGCGCGGCGGCCAGGATGTCGTCGATCTCCACGGCGGTGACGTGGTCGGCGGCCTCCAGCAGGGCCAGCGTCAGCGAGCCGAGTCCCGGCCCCACCTCGACGACCGTGTCCTCGGGGCGCACCTCTGCGGTGCGCACGATCCGGCGGACGGTGTTGGCGTCGATGACGAAGTTCTGGCCCTTCTGCTTCGTCGGGCGGACGCCGAGTACCTCGGCCAGGTGCCGGATGTCGGCCGGCCCCAGGAGGGCGTCGTTGCTGTCGTGCTGCTCTGCGGTGCTCACCGGTAAAGCCTACGGCCGCAGTGCGGCCACGGACTCGCCCCCCGCTGCACGTAGAGCTTCTTGGCCCGGTACGTCTGCTCCGAGGCGCTCGCGTCCTGCGGCCGGCCGCTGCCGCCGAGGCCCTGCCAGGTGCGGACGTCGAACTGGTAGAGCCCGCCGTAGGTGCCCGAGGGGTCGGTGGCGCCGGGCCGGCCGCCGGACTCGCAGTGCGCGAGGGCGCCCCAGTCCAGGCCGTCGGCGCCGGCCACGGAGGTGGGCAGGGGCCGGGTGCCGACCCTGATCCGCTGGGTGACGGGCTCGCGCACGACCTCCTCGGCGACGCGCCGCGGCTTCTGCCGGACGCCGTTGACGGTGCGGAGGGTGTACGTGACCCGGCGGGCGCCCTGCCTGCCGGCGCGCTCGACGACCTCGGTGCCGGCGAACAGCGTGTCGTCCCGGACCTTCTCGGTCTCGTACGGGATGACCTCCTCGCGCACCTCGCGGGTGCCGGTGATGCGCAGGACGGTGACGGTCTGGCCGTCGCGCGGGAAGGAGGCGGGCGGCACGGAGGTGGTGTCCTGGCCGTGGAGGGTGATGCCGGCCTGGTCGAGGGCCTCCCGGACGGTGGCGGCGTTGGTGCGGATGGTGCGCTCGTTGCCGTCGGCGAGGAAGGTGACGCTGCGCTCGGTGCGCACGCTGAGGGTCATGCCGCGGCGGCCGATGGGGGTGGTGCGGGAGGCGGAGAGGTACGCGCCCTCCGCACGGACGCCGAGCTGGCGCAGGGCGGCCTCGACGGTGCGGGCGGTGGTCCACACCTGGCGGCGCGAGCCGTCGAGGGTGAGGACGACCGGGCGGCCGTACCGGACGACGATCTCGTCGCCGTCGCCGAGGGCGCTGCCGGGGCCGGGGGCGACGAGGTCGTGGGCGCCGATGCCGACGCCCTCGTCGGCGAGGAGTTCGCCGACGTCGTCGGCGAAGGTGTGCATGGTGCGGGGGACGCCGTCGACCGTGAGGCGGACGGCCTTGTCGCTGGCCACGAAGGCGGAGGTGCCGCCGGCGAGGAAGGCCACGACCAGGGCCTGGGGGACGATCTTGCGCCAGCCGTCGGGGCCGGCACCGGGGCGGCGCGACGACCTGCCGGTCCTGGTTTTCTTGGCGGCTCTGGGGGTGCTGGGGGTGCTGGGGCTGGTGGGGTCGCCGGTGCTGTAGAGGCTGCTGGGGTCGCCGGGGCTGCCGGTTTCCGGTGGGGTCAGGCCGGGGGTGGGGGCGGTGCCGGGGGCGGCTTCCCGGCCGGTGCCGGGGGCCGCGGTGCCTGCCCCCCTGCCCGTGCGGCCGGTGCGGTTCGCCTTGCGGCGCCGGGCCGCCCGCCGCTCGGGGCCCGAGTCCGGTTCGCCGTCTCGGGGGGCGGGGACGGCGGGGGCGCGGCGGCGCCGGCCGGTGCCGGGCGCGAGGGCGGTCTCGTACGCCGGGTCGTGGGCGGCGGGGGGCGGGTCGTCGGGGGCGCCGGGGTCGCCGAGTCCCGGTTCGGCGTAGGGGGCCGGCTCGGGGTACGGGGCGGGGTCCGCCGCGTACGGCGCGGGCTCGGCGTACCCGCCCGGCTCCGCGTACCCGGCTCCCGCTTCGTAGGCCTCGGCCGTCCCGTACGTTCCCGCGGGCGGTTCCGGCGGGCTCCAGGAGGTGCCGGTGGCGGGCGGGGGCGCGGAGGCGGCATAGGCGGGGGCGTACGTGTCCGTCCCCGGGTAGGTGCCCGGGGGGTAGGGGGCGGCTGCGTAGGGGTCGCCCGGGTACAGCCCGGGATAGACGGCCGTCTGCGTGTCGGCGGCCGGGTCCACCGGGGGCCCGGGGTACGCGCCCCAGCCGGCCGGTGCCGTGGCGGGCGGCGCGTAGGGGCCGGCGGGCAGGTACGGGCCGGCCGGCGGGTACGGCGTACCCGGCGCGGGGCCGTCGGGCGCCCCGTACGGGCCGCCCGGCCCGAAGGGATCCCCCGGCCCCTGGGCTTCCCCGGCCGCGCGGGCGTCCTCCGCCCCGAAGGCCGCAGGGGCGCCGTAGGGATCACCCGGCCCGTACGGGCCGGCGGTCCCGTAGGGGTCACCCGTCCCGAAGGGGTCCACTCCCGTGCCCCCCGCGGGGGATCGGTGACTGCCCTGCCCATCCGTCACGACGCGCTCCCACCGGTCCAGGTCCCACCGCTGGGGACGGGCACGGGAGACTAGCGGAGGGTTCGTCACTCAACAAAGCGGCGCAACCACGGAGTGTCACGCACGCCTGTTCAGTAGTCGAAGGCGCGCGCGGTGTTGGCGGCGAGGGCTCCGGCCAGGTCGTCCTCGGAGATGCCCTTCACCTCGGCCATGGCGCGCACCGTGACCGGAATGAGATAGGGGGCGTTGGGCCGTCCGCGGTAGGGCGCGGGGGTGAGGAACGGCGCGTCGGTCTCGACCAGCACGAGGTCGAGCGGGGCGACGGCGAGGGCGTCGCGCAGGTGCTGCGCGTTCTTGAAGGTCATGTTGCCGGCGAAGGACATGTAGTAGCCGGCCTCCGCGCACTCCTTCGCCATCTCCGCGTCCCCGGAGTAGCAGTGGAAGACGGTGTGCTCCGGAGCACCCTCCTCGCGCAGCACCCGCAGGACGTCCGCGTGTGCCTCGCGGTCGTGGATGACGAGGGCCTTGCCCTGCCGCTTGGCGATCTCGATGTGGGCGCGGAAGGAACGCTCCTGCGCGGCCATGCCCTCGGGGCCGGTGCGGAAGTAGTCCAGACCGGTCTCGCCGACCGCCTTGACGTGCGGGAGGGCGGCCAGCCGCTCGATCTCGGCCAGCGCCTCGTCGAGGGCGGCCTCGCCGCCCGGCTGCCGGGCACCCTGCCGCGACCATCCGTCGGGGTCGCCCAGGACGATGCGCGGCGCCTCGTTGGGGTGCAGGGCCACCGCCGCGTGGACGTTCTCGTACCGCGCGGCCGTCTCGGCGGCCCAGATCGAGCCCTTCACGTCGCAGCCCACCTGCACGACGGTGGTCACACCGACCGAGGCGGCCTTCGCGAGGGCCTCGTCGACGGTGCCGTCCTTCTGCATGTCCAGGTGGGTGTGCGAATCGGCCACCGCCACCCGAAGCGGCTCGGGCAGCGGGGGCATCGCGTCCTTGGGGCTCATACGGCCGATCTTATGAGGAGCGGAAGAGCCTCTTGAGCCGGGCCAGGAGGCCGCCGCGCTCACCGCGGTCCTCGGGCGTGAGCGCCACGGGTCCCGGGGCGTCGTGGGTGGCCGCGGCCCGGGCCTGCCGCGGCGGCTTGGCTTCCCTGGCCGCCTTGGCCGCCTTGGCTTCCTTCACCCGACGCCCGGCGGCGTGGCCGTGGTCGTGCTCGTCGAGGGTCGCGGGCACCGGTCCGGCGATGCCGGGCGCGATGCGGCGGTGGTGGTAGAGCTGGTCGAGCATGCCGAGGACCGAGGAGACCTGCCCCTCCCGCATGATCCGCACCACGTGCCCGCCGCAGTTCATGCAGGTGGGGTTGGAGAGCGGCGAGGGCACCCGCTCCCCGTTCACCGTGTACATGATGAACGGCTGGCCCTTGCCGTCGACGTGGTGCTCGATCTCGTACGACTGTTCCCAGCCGTACCCGCACTTCATGCAGGCGAAGGCGTAGGCCTCGCGGACCGTGTGTATTCCGGCGCCGGCGGAAGGTGCCGCGGCCGGGGCCGCTGCGGGGACGGGGGTGTCTGCGATCTCACTCATGCCAGCTCCTCTGGTCCGCTGGTGGCACTAGCCAGTGGACGCCTGTTCCGGCGGGAGCGCATCAGGCCCTGTCGAGTTATGGACGGACTTTGGGGCGTTCATGCCCAAACTGCCCGGTGCGCGGCCT
Source organism: Streptomyces sp. NPDC101118 (assembly GCF_044759445.1). Classification (NCBI taxonomy): domain Bacteria; kingdom Bacillati; phylum Actinomycetota; class Actinomycetes; order Kitasatosporales; family Streptomycetaceae; genus Streptomyces; species Streptomyces sp. NPDC101118. The sequence continues at coordinate 174,183 of NZ_JBIVZG010000006.1, forward strand.
AAGCTTTGCTTTTCAGGTTAGCCCTTTACCCGTTTACGGCACCTTCTGAGCCGCATTCTTTGCCGCCACCACCGCGTCGAAGACCTCCCGCTTGGGTAGGCCCGCCTCGGCCGCCACGGCCGCGATGGCCTCCTTGCGCCGCTCCCCCGCCTCCTCGCGCACCTGCACCCGGCGCACCAGCTCCTCCGCGTCGAGTTCCTCGGGTCCGGTCTCGGGGGCGCCCTCGACCACCACCGTGATCTCGCCGCGCACGCCCTCCGCCGCCCAGGCCGCCAGCTCCCCGAGGCCGCCGCGCCTGACCTCCTCGTACGTCTTGGTCAGCTCGCGGCACACGGCCGCGCGGCGGTCCGGGCCGAAGACCTCTGCCATGGCGGCCAGGGCGTCGTCGAGCCGGTGCGGTGCCTCGAAGTAGACGAGCGTCCGGCGCTCGCCGGCCACCTCGCGCAGCCGGCCCAGGCGCTCGCCGGCCTTGCGGGGCAGGAAGCCCTCGAAGCAGAAGCGGTCCACCGGCAGGCCCGACAGGGCGAGCGCGGTCAGCACCGCGGACGGCCCGGGCACCGCCGTGACCTTGATGTCCTTCTCCACGGCCGCCGCGACCAGCCGGTAGCCGGGGTCGGAGACCGACGGCATCCCGGCGTCGGTGACCAGCAGCACGCGGGCCCCGCCCTCCAGCGCCTCGACCAGTTCGGGCGTACGGGCCGACTCGTTGCCCTCGAAGTACGACACGACGCGCCCGGTGGTGTGGATGCCCAGCGCCCTGGTGAGGCCGCGCAGCCGGCGGGTGTCCTCCGCGGCGATCACGTCCGCGGTCTCCAGCTCGGCGGAGAGCCGCGGCGGCGCGTCTGCCACGTCCCCGATGGGGGTGCCGGCGAGCACCAGGACACCGGCGGACGACGGCTGGGGACGGCTGGCGGGAGGCTGCTGATCTGTCACCACTCCATCCTCGCAGGCCCGATCGGGGGTCTCACACAGATGTGTTCCCTACGATGACCCGGTGACCAGTACCGCGACGCCTCAGCCCAGCCCCGCGGGGGCCCCGCCCGGCCCGCCGGTGTGCGACGAGACGCCCTCCTGGCCGCGGCGCCTGCGCCGGTTCGGCTACGTGCCCGCGCCCGCGGCCGCCGCCGACGCGCGCACCCGGCTGGTACCGCCGTACGCACAGCCCTCGCCCGGGCTGTGGCAGGCGGTCGGCGTGCCGCTCGCACTCGGCGAGCGGATCGCCCGGGCCATGGCGTGGGTGGGTCCGCTGCTGGTCGCGCTGGTCGCCGGAGCCCTTCGGTTCTGGCACCTGGGCAGCCCCAAGGCGGTGATATTCGACGAGACGTACTACGCCAAGGACGCCTGGGCGGTCATCCGGCAGGGCTACGAGGCCAGCTGGCCCAAGGACGTCGACAAGCTGATCATCAAGGACCCGACGGGCGTCGCGCTGCCGCTCGACCCGGGCTACGTCGTGCACCCGCCGGTCGGCAAGTGGGTCATCGGCCTCGGCGAGTGGATGTTCGGCTTCACGCCCTTCGGCTGGCGGTTCATGACCGCCCTGCTCGGCACGCTCTCGGTGCTGATGCTCTGCCGGATCGGGCGCCGTCTCTTCCGCTCCACCTTCCTCGGCTGCCTGGCGGGCGCGCTGCTGGCCGTGGACGGCCTGCACCTGGTGATGAGCCGCACGGCACTGCTGGACCTGGTGCTGATGTTCTTCGTACTGGCGGCCTTCGGGGCGCTGCTCATCGACCGGGACCGGGCACGGGCCCGGCTCGCGGACGCGCTGCCGGTGGACGACGAGGGCCGGACGCGGCCGGACGCGCACATCGCCGAGACGCTGCCGCTGGGGTGGCGGCCCTGGCGGCTGGTCGCGGGCGTGTGCCTGGGCCTGGCCTTCGGGACGAAGTGGAACGGCGCGGTCGTCCTGGCCTTCTTCGGCATCCTGACGGTGCTGTGGGACGTGGCCGCCCGCCGGGTGGCGGGCGCGGGCACCCTGTACTGGCGCATGCTCTGGGACGCGGCGAAGGCGTTCCTGGCCACGGTCCCGGTGGCGTTCGCCGTGTACGTACTGTCCTGGACGGGCTGGATCCTCAGCCCGGACAACGGCAAGGGCGGCTACTTCCGCGACTGGTCCGCCAAACAGGGCGGGGTCTGGTGGGCGCCGGACTGGCTGAGCAGCCTCTGGCACTACGAGACCGAGGTCTACAAGTTCCACGTCGGCCTGACCTCGGGCCACACGTACGAATCGAACCCCTGGAGCTGGCTGGTCCTCGGCCGCCCCGTCTCCTACTTCTACGAGTCCCCCGCCCCCGGCACCGACGGCTGCCCCGCCACCGAGGCCTCCAAGTGCGCCCGCGAGGTCCTGGCCCTCGGCACCCCGCTGCTGTGGTGGGCGGGCTGCTTCGCGCTCCTCTACGTCCTGTGGCGCTGGTTCTTCCGCCGCGACTGGCGGGCCGGCGCGATCGCCTGCGCCCTGGCCGCCGGCTACCTGCCCTGGTTCAACTACCAGGAGCGGACCATCTTCTACTTCTACGCGGTGGTCTTCGTCCCGTACCTGTGCCTGGCGGTCGCCATGCTGGCCGGCGCCCTCCTGGGCCCCCCGGGCGCCACGGAACGCCGCCGCACCGTAGGCGCCGTAGCCACCGGCGTCCTGGTCCTCCTGATCCTCTGGAACTTCATCTACTTCTGGCCCATCTACACGGGCCAGACCCTCCCGATGGACGCCTGGCGCAACCGCATGTGGTTCGACACCTGGGTCTAGGGCGGGGCGGACGCGGAGCCCCGGCGTCGGTGACGGCGCCGGGGCTCTTCCGGGTTCGCGTGCGGGGGGCTAGGGGAGCTGCTTGCCCTGGAGCACGCTGGTCGCCAGCCAGATCGGGAACGCGGTGACGACCAGCCCGGAGAAGATGAAGCCGGGGCCCAGGACGATTTCGAGGATGCGGTCGTTCCTGGCCTGGAGCACGAGCACGCTCGACGGATCCCGCGGGGGGTAGGCGACCCGGACGGACGGGGCGGTGCTCTGGTGGGCGAAGACGTGCGTCGTGCCGGTGGTGTCCGTGTAGCGGTACGTACCCGGGTCGTCCGCCGGCTCCGCGTCGACGGTCACTCCGTGCCTGCGCAGCCGGGTCTCGTGGAACCACGGCACCACGCACACCCCGCCGAGCCACAGCATCACGGCCGCGAGGAGGCCCAGCGGCACGATGAACACGGCACCGGCCACGCCGGTCTCCCCGGGGCCCGCGATGGCGGTGACGAGGGCCAGGGCGAGGATCGCGCCCAGATAGCCGAGGACGACCCGGCCCAGTCTGCGCCGGTACCCCTCCAGCCAGGTCTTGGTGAAGGTGCGCAGGTCGACGAGGGCTGCGCCGTCGACGTCCTCGGCCGGCGCGGGCAGCAGGGCGTTCACGGCCTCGGCGAAGGCGGCACCCGCAGCCTCACTCACGCCCTCGATCAGGTGGACGGACGGGGTGGCCCCGGGGAGGGCCCGCAGCTCGACGGTGACGCTCCGGGACTCGGCGTGGACGCGGGCGACCGCCCGGACGGGGATCGTCGCCTTCTGGCCGGGGCGGTCGAGGAGCAGCCCGTCCGGTTCCGCGCTCAGCACGGCGCCGCCGCTTCCCTGCAGGACGGGTATCGAGGATGTGATCGGCATGCGCAAGATCGTAAGGCGGGCGGCCGTCCCTGAACACGGCGGGAACCTCGGGGACTTGGTGACTTCTGAGTAGCCGTACTCAGGACCTTTTCGACGGCCGCGGGTAGCGTCGGGCGCGTTCGCGGAGCGTCTGGGGGAGGGGCTTGGGGTGCGGGGTTCTGGGAAGGCGGCGGTCGTCGGCGGGGTGTTCCTCGTCATGGTCGGCGGGGCGGGGCTGGGGGTGTACTCCCTGGTGGGGAGTGATGCCGCCGCGGAGACCGGGGTGAAGGCCACGAAGGGCAGCGGGCCGGTCGGGGAAGGGGAGGCGCTGCAGACCGCCAAGGCCTTCCTCGCCGCCTGGGCTGCCGGGGACGAGCACGCCGCGGCCAGTCTGACGAACAACCCCGAGGCCGCCCAGTACGCCGTCCGGGACTACGCGGCGGAGGCTCACGTCACCGGGGCCGTGATCACGCCCGGGAAGCCCAGCGGCACCACGGTGCCGTTCACCGTGCGGGCGCAGGTCTCGTACGGCGGCGTCGGCAAGCCCCTGGAGTACGCCTCCTCGCTGACCGTGGTCCGGGGGCTGACCAGCAAGGAGCCGCTGGTGGACTGGGTGCCCTCGGTCATCCACCCCCGGCTGCGCGAGGGCGAGAAGCTGCGGGCCGGGGAGCCCGCTCTGCCGCCCGTACGCGTCGTGGACCGCGAGGGCAGACCGCTCACCGCAGAGGAGTACCCCTCGCTGCGGCGGATCCTGGACGAGCTGCGCGCCCGGTATTCCGCGGGGGCCGGCGGCAAGGGCGGGGCCGAGCTCTGGATCGAGCCGGCCGTCGCGGAGCAGCCGAAGCGGACCGTGCTGACCCTCGACCCCGGCCGGCCGGGGTCGATCAGGACCCGCCTCGACGCCACGGTGCAGGCGGCCGCCGAGCGGGCGGTCAAGGCGCACGAGTCGTCCTCGGTGGTCGCGCTCCGGCCCAGCACGGGCGATGTGCTGGCCGTGGCCAACAACCGCGAGGACGGCTTCGACGCGGCGATGCTCGGCACCACCGCTCCGGGCTCGACGCTGAAGATCGGTACGGCCGCCATGCTGCTGGACCGGGGCCTGGTCGCGGCGGACCGCGTGGCGGAGTGCCCGGGGACGGTGTCCTGGTACGGCAAGCCCTTCCGCAACCAGGGCGGCTTCTCGCTCACCGGGAAGACCTTCGCCACCTCCTTCGCCCGCTCCTGCAACACGGCCTTCATCAAGCGGATCAAGCAGGTGGACGACGACGCGGCGCTCCCGCGGGAGCTGCGCGAGGTCTTCGGCATCGGGCTGGACTGGCAGACCGGGGTGGCCAGCTTCGACGGTGACGTGCCGGAGGTGACGGGCGCGGAGACGGCGGCCGAGTACATCGGCCAGGGGAAGGTCCGGATGAACCCGCTGACCATCGCCTCGATGCTCGCCACCGCCAAGACGGGCGTCTTCCGCCAGCCGCTGGTCGTCCCGGCGGAACTGGGCGACCGGAGGATCGCGACCGCGGAGCGGCAGATGAAGCCGGCCGTCGCCGCGCAGCTGAAGCGGATGCTCCAGCAGACCGCGGCCAGTGGTACGGCGGCCTCCGCGATGGCGTCCGTCGGCGGCCCGAAGGGCGCGAAGACGGGGTCGGCGGAGGTCGACGGGGCGGTGAACCCGGACAGCTGGTTCACCGGGTGGAGCGGTGACGTGGCCGCGGCCGCGTTCGTCCAGGGCGGCGGGCACGGCGCGGAGGCGGCCGGCCCGCTGGTGGCGCAGGTGCTGCGCGCCGGCTGAGCGGAGGAGGCGTTCGGCCGCTGCGGGCGGGACCGGCCGCAGGGGTGGTACCGGCCGCAGCGGCGGGCTGAGCCTGCCCCTCTCCCGGCCCGGCCCCGCCCGGCCCCGGCGTCAGGGCCCCGACTTCACGGCTCGGCCCCGCCCGGCCCCGCCCGGCCCCTCCCTCAGAGCACCGACTTCACGGCCCGGACCAGGGCCTGGGCCCGCGGGTCCGCGGTGACGGACTTCGCCAGGGCGTTGGTGACGTAGCCGAAGCCGATGCCCGCATCGGGATCGGCGAAGCCGAGGGAGCCGCCGCGGCCCGGGTGCCCGTACGAGGCCGGGGAGAGCAGCGGCGAGGCCGGGCCGTGCAGCATGAAGCCCGGGCCGAAGCGGGTGTTCACGACCAGTACGCGGTCCGGGCCGGCGGCCTCCTCGGTGCCGGCCAGCGCCGTGGTCTCCGGCGTGAAGAGCCGGGTGCCGCCCTCGACCTCCCCGAAGGTGGCCGCGTAGAACCGGGCCAGGGCACGGGCGGTGGCGATGCCGTTGGAGGCGGGCAGTTCGGCGGCGCGGTAGGCCGGGGCGTTCTCGTCCGGCAGCGGGTCGATCGCGGCGAAGGCTCGCCGGGTGAGGGAATCGGGGTCGTCGTACGCGGCGGAGACGTCCCGCTTCGGCCGGGTCTTCAGCCCGCCCGTGGCGACGGGCGGCGGCGCCACGGCCGCGACCCGGCCCACCCGGTGGGCCTCCTCGTCCGGCAGGCCTATCCAGAAGTCCAGCCCCAGCGGGCCCGTGACCTCCTCGGCGAGCCACCGGCCGAGGGTGCGGCCCGTGACCCGCAGCACCAGCTCGCCGAGCAGCCAGCTGAAGGTCTGGGCGTGGTACCCGTGGGCCTCCCCCGGCTCCCAGGCGGCGGACTGGGCCGCGACGGCCCGCGCGGCCTGCTCGGCGTCGGCGGCCTGCTCCGGGGTGAGCCCGGTGTCGAGGGCCGGCACGCCCGCCCGGTGGGACAGCAGGTGCCGGACCAGGGCCCGCTCCTTGCCGCCGGCCTTGAACTCGGGCCAGTGGTCGCCCACCGGCGCGTCGAGGTCCAGCAGCCCGCGCTGGTGCAGGAGCAGCGGCACGGAGGCCGCGACGCCCTTGGTGGCCGAGCGCACGATCTGCGCGGTGCCCGCGGTCCAGGGTTCGGTGCCGCCGTCGGCGTCGCGGGTGCCGGCCCAGAGGTCCACGACCGGGCGCCCGTCGCGGTAGACGGTGACGGCCGCGCCGCGGTCGCCCCGCTCGGTGAAGTTGCGTACGAAGGCGTCCCTGACGGGTTCGAAGCCCGCCGCCACGCTGCCCTGGACGTCGACGTCCACGTCCCGCTCCCTGGTGCCACTCGGCACCCGGGTGGTGCCGACCAACATGGTGCAACGTGAAACGACCCGCGATGCTTCCGGGGCCGCAGTACGTCACACGTCACATCCGCGGGCCCCGTGGACGGGGGGCGGCGGGCTACGGAACGGCGACCGACCGGGGGTCGAAGCCGAACGGCAGCTCCAGCCGGTGCGCCCGCATCAGGTCCTCGTCGCACAGCAGGTCCTGGGTGCGGCCGTCGGCGGCGATCACCCCCTGGCTCAGCACGACCGAGCGCGGGCAGAGCTCCAGCGCGTACGGCAGGTCGTGGGTGACCATCAGCACCGTCACGTCGAGGGAGCGCAGGATGTCGGCCAGCTCGCGGCGGGAGGCGGGGTCGAGGTTGGACGAGGGCTCGTCCAGCACCAGGATCTCCGGCTCCATGGCGAGCACGGTGGCCACGGCGACCCGCCGGCGCTGCCCGAACGACAGGTGGTGCGGGGGCCGGCCGGCGAACTCCGCCATGCCCACGCGCTCCAGCGCCGCGGTCACCCGGGCCTCCAGCTCGGCGCCGCGCAGGCCGGCGGCGGCCGGGCCGAAGGCCACGTCCTCGCGGACGGTCGGCATGAAGAGCTGGTCGTCGGGGTCCTGGAAGACGATGCCGACCCGGCGCCTGATCTCGGCGAGGCTCTTCTTCTCCACCGGCAGTCCGGCCACCCTGACCGTGCCGACGCCGCCGCCGAGGATGCCGTTGAGGTGCAGGACGAGGGTGGTCTTGCCGGCGCCGTTGGGGCCGAGCAGCGCGACGCGTTCGCCCTTGCCGATGCTCAGTTCTACGCCGAACAGGGCCTGGTGGCCGTCGGGGTAGGCGAAGGCGAGGCCGGACACGTCGAGGGAGGGCGCGGTGGCGGGTGAGGACGCGGTCGCGGAGGTCGGGGCAGTCACAGCATCCATCCCATCAGACAGACGGCCAGGGCCGTCACCGGCAGTGCGGCCGCGTGGGCCCACTGCGTGCGCGAGGCGGTGACCTCGTCGATCACCGGCATGGTCCCGGCGTACCCGCGGCTGAGCATCGCCAGGTGAACGCGCTCACCGCGCTCGTACGAGCGGATGAAGAGCGCGCCGGCCGTCTTGGCCAGCACCCCCCAGTGCCGGGGGCCCCGCGCCTCGAAGCCGCGCGAGCGGCGGGCGACGGACATCCGGCGCAGCTCGTCGGTGATCACGTCGCCGTAGCGGATCATGAACGAGGCGATCTGCACCAGCAGCGGCGGCAGCTTCAGCCGCTGGAGCCCGAGCAGCAGCTCGCGCAGTTCGGTGGTGGCCGCCAGCAGCACCGAGGCGGCGACGCCGAGGGTGCCCTTGGCCAGTACGTTCCAGGCGCCCCACAGGCCGGAGACGCTCAGGGACATGCCGAGCACCTCGACCCGCTCGCCCTGGGCCACGAAGGGCATCAGGACGGCGAAGAGGACGAAGGGCACCTCGATCAGCAGCCGGCGCAGCAGGAAGCCGGCCGGTACGCGGGCCACCGCGGCCACGCCCGCGAGCAGCACGGCGTACAGGGTGAAGGCCCACACCGCCTCCCGCGGGGTGGCGACGACGACCACGACGAAGCCGAGGACGGCGACGAGCTTGCAGTGCGGCGGCAGGGCGTGGACGGCGGAGTGCCCGTGCCGGTAGAGCTTGTGGGCGTGGCCCGCGGCCATGTCAGACCGCCGGGGCTTCGGCGGTGCGGCGGCGCCGGACGACCCAGAAGACGCCGGTGCCGAAGGCCACGGTGGCGCCGACGCCGATCACGCCGGCGAGGCCGCCGGAGAGCCGGGCGTCGGAGACGGCCTTGACGCCGTAGTCGGCGAGCGGGGAGTCCGCGGCGGCGTGCTCCTCGACCTTGCGGTCGATGCCCTGGTCGGCGGCGACCTTCTCCAGGCCGTCGGGGCTGGCGGAGGCGTAGTAGGAGACGAAGCCGGCCAGGACGAGGGAGGTGACCAGGCCGGCGGCCCACACCTTCCGGGCCGGGCGGGCGGCCACGGCGACGGGGGCCGCGGCGGGCGCGTCCACCAGCTCGCCGCCGACGCGGAGCTTGAGGCGCGTGGTCAGGCCGCGGGCGCCGTGCACCAGGTCGGGGCGTACGGCGAGCACGGCGCCGACCGTGGCGGCGGTGATCGCGGCCTCGCCGATGCCGATCAGCACGTGGACGCCGACCATGGCGGTGAGCACCTTGCCGATCGGGACGTCGGTGGTCCCCCCGATGGCGTAGAGCAGGGTGAAGAAGGCCGCGGAGGCCGGGACGGAGACGAGGGCGCCGACGAAGGCGGCCGCGGTGACCGAGCGGCGGCCCTTGGGCAGCACCTTCACCAGCAGCTTGAAGACGGCGTAGGAGACCACGACGGTCACGACGCCCATGGTGGTGATGTTGACGCCGAGTGCGGTGAGGCCGCCGTCGGCGAAGAGGATGCCCTGCATCAGCAGGACCACGGAGACGCAGAGCACGCCGGTGTACGGGCCGACGAGTATCGCGGCGAGGGCGCCGCCCAGCAGGTGGCCGCTGGTGCCCGCGGCGACGGGGAAGTTGAGCATCTGGACGGCGAAGACGAAGGCGGCGACGAGGCCGGCCAGCGGGGCGGTCCGCTCCCCGCCGAGGTCTCCGAGCCGCGCGCCCCCCAGCTCGTTGCGGGCACCGCGCAGGCTGACGGCCACGGCTCCCGCCGCGACTACTCCCGCGGCCACCGAGACCGGTGCGTCGATGAATCCGTCGGGGACGTGCATGGTCGGGCTCCGCTTCCTGCGTGTCTTCTGCCTCCGTGTGGGCAACGTCTGATGATAGGGCCCACTTGCAAATGACTGGCAAGAGCGTCCGCATACCAAAAAGCGAGGGAACGTTTCCCCTGAAATATGCGACATTGGGGATAAATGCCGCGAGTGTGAGGAGCCCGAGCCGTGAGTTCCCCGATCGAAGAGCGCGTCCGCGGCCGGGTCGTGACGGACGATCCCCTCTACCGGGTGATCCCCGTCGCCCTGCGGTTCCTGCCCGACGAGCCACTCGCCGTGCGCATCGTCTTCCCCGCCGGCATCTCCCCCGAGGGCACCGAGAACGAGTGGGTGCTCGCCCGCACCCTGCTGGAGACCGGGCTCCAGGCCCCGACCGGCACCGGTGACGTCCGGGTCTGGCCGTGCGGCCGGGTGCAGGCGGTCGTCGAGTTCCACTCCCCCGACGGCGTGGCCGTCGTCCAGTTCGACACGTCCGCCCTGCGCCGCTTCCTGCGCCGGACGTACGCCGTCTCGCCGACCGGTGCCGGCGCGCCGAGGTCCGCGCTGCGGGCCGGTGCGGCCGGCCCCGCGGCGCCGGGCGCCGCGTCCCCCGGCGGCGCGGCGTCCGCCCCGCAGACGAAGGGGCCCGGCCGCACCGCGATGGTGCGACCGGGCCGTCCGTGACCCGATGCGACCGGGCCGTCCGCAGGGGGGCGCTCCGGCGGCGGCAGTCCGCCGCCGGAACCGGGCCGGCTAGACGCCGACCAGCTCCCGCTCCGCGCCGGCGCCCGGCTCGCCCGGGCCCCGGGCGGCGTCGTCGCCGAGGTGCTTGCGCAGCCCCTCGCCCTCGACGTCGACGTTCGGCAGCAGGCGGTTCAGCCAGCCCGGCAGCCACCAGGCCTTGTGGCCGAGCAGCGCGAGCACGGCCGGCACGATGGCCATGCGGACCACGAAGGCGTCGAAGAAGACCGCCACCGCGAGGCCGAAGCCGATCATCTTGACCATCTGCTCGCTGGAGCCGATGAAGCCCGCGAAGACCGCGATCATGATGACCGCCGCGGCCACGACCACCCGGGCGCCGTGCTGGAAGCCGGTCACGATGGCCTGGCCCGGGCGCTCGCCGTGGACGTACGCCTCGCGCATCCGGGTGACCAGGAAGACCTCGTAGTCCATCGCGAGGCCGAACACCACGCCGACCATGAAGATCGGCATCATGCTCATGATCGGGCCGGTCTGCTCGACGCCGAACACCGAGCCCAGCCAGCCCCACTGGAAGACCGCGACCACGGCACCGAGGGCGGCGACCACGGAGAGCAGGAAGCCGAGGGCCGCCTTGAGCGGGACCAGCACCGAGCGGAAGACCACCATCAGCAGCAGGAAGGCGAGGCCGACGACGAGCGCCAGGTAGGGCAGCAGCGCGTCGTTCATCTTCTGCGAGAAGTCGATGTTCATCGCGGTCTGACCGGTGACGAGGACGTCGTCGCCGCTGGCGTCGCGGATCGTGTGGACCAGGTCCTCGGTCTCGGCGGAGGACGGACGGTCCTTCGGCACCACGGTGATCATCGCGGTGTCGCCGGCCTTGTTGAGGGTCGGCGGCATGACCGCGACGACGCCCTTCAGATCCTTGATCTGCTCGACCGTGCGGTCGGCGGCGGCCTTGTTGCCGTCCACGACCACCAGCAGCGGGCCGTTGAAGCCGGGGCCGAAGCCGTCGGACAGCATGTCGTAGGCCTTGCGCTGGGTGGTGGAGACCGGCTGCGCGCCGTCGTCCGGCAGGCCCATCTCCAGCTTGCTCGCCGGTACGGCGATGACGCCGAGGCCGATGACGCCGGCCAGCAGCACCATCACCGGGCGGCGCAGCACGAAGCGGGCCCAGCGGGTGCCCATGTTGGGCTTCTCCGCGGCGGCCGCGGACTTCTCCCTGCCGCCCCCGAAGAGCCGGCTCTTGGTGCCCATGGGCAGCACGCGGCGGCCCGCGAAGCCCAGCATCGCGGGGATCAGGGTGAGGGCGACCAGGACGGCGATGACCACGGTGCCGGCGGCGGCGAAGCCCATCTTGCTGAGCATCGGGATGTTCACCACGGCCAGGCCCACCAGGGCGATGACCACGGTCAGGCCGGCGAAGACCACGGCCGAGCCGGCGGTGCCGACCGCGCGGCCGGCGGCCTCGTCGCGCTCGCGGCCCTCGGCCAGCTCCGCGCGGTAGCGGGAGACGATGAAGAGCGCGTAGTCGATGCCGACCGCGAGGCCGATCATCATCGCGAGGGTGGAGGTGGTGCTGCCGAGGTCCAGCACGTTCGCCAGGGCGGTGATGGACGAGACGCCGATGCCGACGCCGAGCAGCGCGGTGAGCAGCGGCAGTCCGGCCGCGACCAGCGAGCCGAAGGTGATGACGAGGACGATGCCGGCCACGACGACGCCGACGACCTCGCCCGGACCGCTCTCCGGCACGGACATCAGCGCGTCGCCGCCGATCTCCACCTTCAGGCCGGCGGCCTGGGCCTCCTTGCCGGACTCCTTGAGGGCCTCACGGGTGTCGTCGGTCAGCTCCATGCCGCTGACCTTGTACGTCACCTGGGCGTAGGCCGTCTTGCCGTCCTGGCTGACGGCGTGGCCCTGGTACGGGTCCACGACGCGCTCGACCTGGTCCGAGCCGGACTTCAGGTCGGCGACGACCTTCTCCACCTCGGCCTTGGCGGCCGGGTCGGTGATCTTCTTGCCGTCGGGGGCCTTGAAGACGACCCGGGCGGTGGCGCCGTCGGCGCGGGAGCCGGGGAAACGCTTCTCCAGCAGGTCGAAGGCCTTCTGGGCCTCCGTGCCGGGTATCGAGAAGGAGCTGGACGTCGGGGTGGCGGCCGAGGCGGCGCCGAAGCCGGCGAGCACCAGCAGCGCCACCCAGACGAGGGCGACGAGGCGGCGGCGCCGGAAGGCGCCCCTGCCGAGGCGGTAGAGGAAGGTGGCCACGAGGTGGTTCTCCCGTTCAGGTCGTGGTGCGGATCAGGGCATGCGGAAGCCGGCCCGACGACGAGAGCGGCGTGTCAGGTGGTCCTCAGGGGAAGGTGCTGGGTCAGACGCCGAGGGCGGGGAACACCACGGAGTCGATGAAATCGGCGAGGAACGCGCGGTCCGGCGTGCGGTCCTCCATCAGCGGCAGCGCGATGAACGCGCCGATGAGCATGTGCGGTACGAACCTCAGGGCGGGACAGTCCGCGGCCACCTCGCCCCGGTCCACGGCCCGGCGCAGCATCGCGTCCAGGCCGGTGATCTCGGGCTCGATGAGCAGTTCGCGCAGTGCGGTGTGGAGCTCGGGGCTCTCGTGCACCGCGTGGGCCAGGCCCCGCAGCAGGGCGGTGTCCTTGGCCATCTGCGCGTCGTCGGACTTCTCGACCATCACCGCGAAGTCGCCGCGCAGCGAGCCCGTGTCGATCTCCCGGAGGGAGACCGGCTGGGTGCAGCGCAGTGCCTTCGCGACCAGCTCCGGCTTGCTCCCCCACTGGCGGTAGAGGGTGGCCTTGCTGGACTTCGTACGTGCGGCGACGGCGTCCATGGTGAGCGCCTCGTACCCGACCTCGCGCAGGAGGTCCAGTACCGCCTCGTGCAGCTCGGCCTCCCGCTCGGGGGTGATCCGGCTGCGCCGTGAGGCGCTCGTGTCCGCCATCGTTCCGGACTCCCATCCAAACGAAACCGTTCCGTACTGTTAAGACCATACCCCCGCGCCGGGCGAAACGAAACCGTTTCGTTTCGCTTTCGAGGTGGGCTCCGTCACGCCTCGACGCCGCCCCGACGCCGCCCCGACGCCGCGCCGACGCCGGCCCGACCACACCCCCGCCCCACCCGGACCACACGCGCGTTCGCACCACGCGTTCGTCTGTACGAGTTGCCGGGCCCCTCTGGCGCGGAAAGCATTGGGGGGTGAGTCACGACGTCGCGTACCTCCGGTTCCCGCACCTGCACGACGACCTCCTGTGCTTCGCCGCCGAGGACGACCTGTGGGTCGCCCCCCTGGTCCCCGAGGGCGAGACCCCCGGCCGGGCCTGGCGGATCACCGTCGACCGCACCCGCATCGGCCATCCCCGGTTCTCCCCGGACGGGTCCCACATCGCCTTCACCACCTGGCGCAGCCTCGACCCCGAGATCCACCTGGTGCCGGTGGACGGCGGCACCGCCCGGCGGCTGAGCCACTGGGGCTCCACCGACACCCGGGTCTGCGGCTGGACCCCGCCGGACAAGGACGGCCGGAGCGACATCCTCGCCGTCTCCTCGCACGGCCAGCCCTTCTCGTACTTCTCCTGGGCCTACACCCAGGCCACCGACGGCAGCCCGGGCAAGCGCCTGCCCTGGGGCCCCGTCTCCGACATCGCGGTCGCCGAGACGGACGGCGAGCGGAAGACGCTGCTCCTCACCGGCAAGCCCCCGCACGAGCCGGCCGCGTGGAAGCGCTACCGCGGCGGGGCCATGGGCCGGCTGTGGCTGCACGGCGAACAGCTGCTGCCGGACCTCGGCGGCCACCTCGACTGCGCGATGTTCGTCGCCGGGCGGATCGCCTTCCTCTCCGACCACGAGGGGATCGGCAACCTCTACTCCTGCCTGCCCGACGGCACCGACCTGCGGCGCCACACCGACCACGACGAGTTCTACGCCCGGCACGCCTCCAGCGACGGGCGGCGCGTGGTCTACCAGTGCGCCGGGGACCTGTGGCTGGTCGACTCCCTCGAACCCGACGCGGAGCCGCGCAGGCTGGCGGTCCGGCTGGGCGGCGCGCGCACGGGACGGCGTACGTACTCGGTGCCGGCCGCCAGCCACGTCGACTCCCTCTCCGTGGACGCCACCGGGCGGGCCAGCGCCGTGGTCGTGCGCGGCTCGCTGTACTGGCTCACCCACCGCGACGGGCCGGCCAGGACCATCGCGGACACCCCGGGCGTGCGGGTGCGGCTGCCGGAGATGCTGGGCGCGGGCGGCCAGGTCGCGTACGTGACGGACGCCGAGGGCGAGGACGCGATCGAGATCGCGTACCTGCCCCGGGCCAGCGGCCACCGCGAACCTCGGCGGCTGGCCTCCGGGGAGCTGGGCCGGGTCCTGGAGCTCGTCGCCGACCCGGAAGGCGAGCGGCTGGCCGTGGCCGCGCACGACGGACGGCTGCTCCTCCTCGACGCCACGGAGGAGTCCACCGGCGAGGCGACCGAGCTGATCCGGTCGATCAACGGCCCCGTCAAGGATCTGGCGTTCTCCCCCGACGGCGCCTGGCTGACCTGGTCCCATCCCGGCATCGGCCGGTCCCTGCGCCAGATCAAGATGGCCCGGATCGCCGGACCCGGCGCCCGCACCATCGTGGACGTCACCAACGGCCGCTTCGAGGACGAGAACCCGGTCTTCACGCGGGACGGCCGCTACCTGGCCTTCCTCTCCTGGCGCGGCTTCGACCCGGTGTACGACGTGCACACCGGCGACCTCTCCTTCCCGCTGGGCTGCCGCCCGTACCTCGTCCCGCTCTCCTCCGCCACGCCCTCCCCCTTCGCCCTGCTGCCCGACGGCCGGCCGGCGGCGGGCGGGCTCGACCCGACCGAGAGCGAGGGAGGCGACGGTACGGTGACGGTCGAGGTCGAGGGCCTGGAGAACCGGGTCACCCCCTTCCCGGTGACCGCCTCCAAGTACTCGGCCCTGTACCCGGTCAGCGGCGGCGGCCTGGTCTGGATGCGGTGGCCCATCTCGGGCGCGCTGGGCGAGACCTTCGCCAACCCGGCCGACACCTCCGGCAAGCCCTCGCTGGAGTTCTTCGACATCACCAAGGCCCGCAAGACCGAACTCGTCGGCGACCTCGACTGGTTCGCGGTCAGCGGCGACGGCACCCGCCTCGTCGTCGTGGACGACGGCGACCTGCGCGCCGTGCCCGCCACCGAGTCCGGCGACGGGGACTCCACCGTCTACCTCGACCTGCGGCGGATCCTGCACGAGGTGGACCCGGCCGCCGAGTGGCGGCAGGCGTACGAGGAGGCCGGGCGGCTGATCCGGGCGTACTTCTGGGACCCGAAGATGTGCGGGATCGACTGGGACGGCGTACTCGCCCAGTACCGTCCGCTGGTCGAACGCGTCGCCTCCCCCGACGAGTTCGCCGACCTGCTGCGGGAGGTGCTCGGCGAACTGGGCACCTCGCACGCGTACGTGGCCGCCGCCCGCCGCAACGAGGGCCCCCCGCACTACCAGCGGGCCATGGGCCTGCTCGGCGCCAACCTCGTGCCGCGCGAGGAGGGCTGGGTGGTCTCGCGGATCCTGCCCGGCGACTCCTCGGACTCCAAGGCCCGTTCCCCGCTGGCCGGTACGGGCATCCGCGAGGGCGCCGTCCTCACCCACGTCGACGGCCGCCCCGTCGACCCGGTGACCGGCCCGTACCCGCTGCTGGCCGCGGCCGGCGGCACCACCGTCGAGCTGACCTTCCAGCCGGCCGAGGGCGAGGGCCGCTCCCGGCGGGTGGCGGTCGTGCCGCTGATCGACGAGCGGCCGCTGCGCTACCAGGACTGGGTGGCCAAGCGCCGGGCCGTGGTCCGCGAGGTCAGCGGCGGCAAGTGCGGCTACCTCCACATCCCGGACATGGGCGGCTCGGGCTGGGCCCAGTTCAACCGCGACCTGCGGATGGAGGTCTCCCGGCCGGCGCTGATCGTGGACGTGCGCGGCAACGCCGGCGGCCACATCAGCGAGCTGGTGGTCGAGAAGCTCACCCGCCGCATCCTGGGCTGGGACCTCACCCGCGACGCCCAGGCCGTCTCGTACGCCTCCAACTCGCCCCGGGGACCGGTCGTCGCCCTCGCCGACGAGGCCACCTCCTCCGACGGCGACATGATCACCGCGGCCTTCCGGCTGCTCGGGCTCGGCCCCGTGGTCGGCCAGCGGACCTGGGGCGGCGTGGTCGGCATGACCGGACGGCACACCCTGGGCGACGGCACGGTCATCACGGTGCCGATGAACGCCGCCTGGTTCGACGAGTACGGCTGGGGCGTGGAGAACCACGGCGTCGAACCGGACCTCTCCATCCAGCGCACCCCGCTCGACTGGGCGGAGGGCCGGCACGCGCAGCTCGACGACGCCGTGTACCTGGCGCTGGAACTGCTGGAGCGCACCCCCGCCTCGGTGCCGCCGGGCTACAGCGACGTCCCGGACCGCCGCCGGCCCGCGCTGCCGCCGCGGTCCTGAGACGTACGGAGGGAACGCGAAGGGCGCGGACCGGCATCCGGTCCGCGCCCCGTGGCTCGTGTCGTACGGGCCCCTCGGGCGGCGCTCAGTGCGCGGTGGTGCGTTCCTGCTCGTCCGCCGCGCCCCCGGCACCGACCAGCCCCTTGCGCACGTTCCCCAGGCGCGGCTCGAAGCGCTGCATCTCCCGCTGCCCGACGGTGGCGATGATGCCCGGCAGGTAGCCGCGCACCGACTGCATGCCGCGCAGCCACCACTGCGCGTACACGTGCGCGGAGCGCCGCTCGATGCCGGCGACGATCCGGTCCACGGCCGGCCCCAGCGGGTACGTGCGGTTCGACGGCCAGGGCAGCCGCTGGCGCAGCTCGCGCATCACGTCGTCCTGGTCCGCCCCGCGCACCATGTCGGTGTCGGTCCAGGACAGGTAGCCCACGCCGACCCGGACGCCCTTGTACCCGACCTCGGCGCGCAGGCTGTGCGCGAAGGCCTCGACGCCGGACTTGGAGGCGCAGTACGCCGTCATCATGGGCGCCGGGGTGATGGCGGCCAGCGAGGCGATCTGGAGGAAGTAGCCGCGGCTCTCCATGAGTACGGGGAGGAAGGCGCGGGCGGTGACGGCCCCGCCGATCAGGTTGACCTCGATCACCCGGCGCCAGGCGTCGGGGTCGGAGTCGGCGAACGGGCCGCCCGCGGCGACGCCCGCGTTGGCGACCACGATGTCGACCTTTCCGAAGCGCTGCTTGACCTCCTGCGCCACGCGGGCCATCGCCTCGTGGTCGGTGACGTCGGCGTGCCAGTGGTCGCTGTCCGTCGCCAGCCGCTCGGAGACCTCCTTGAGCGCCGCGGGCTCCAGGCCCACCAGCGCGACCTTCGCGCCGCGCGCCGACAGCTTGCGGGCCAGCAGCTCGCCGACGCCGCGGGCGGCTCCGGTGACGACGGCGACCTGGCCTTCCAGACTCCTGCGTGCGCTCACGGCGTCTCCTCCTTGGCGGGTACGTACAGCTTCGCGAGTTCGGCTATCCGGCCGGTGACGGCCTCGGGGGCCTCCACGGGGGTCATGTGGCCCATGCCGGCGAGTTCGGTGAGGCCCGCGCAGTCCGGGAGGCGTTCCGCGAGGGAGCGGGCGTGGGTGATGGGGGTGAGCCGGTCGGCGGTGCCGCCGAGCACGGCCGTGGGCACGCGGAGCGCCCGTACCCCCGCGTCCAGGTCGAGGGTGGCGAGCACCTGGGACCAGCCGTGGCGGACGCCCGTCGGGCAGGCGTGCACGATGCGCGCGCAGGCCTCGACCTTGTCCGGCGAGGAGCCCGGGCCCATCGTGGCGTACCTGAGCACCTTTCTGGCGACCGGCGTGACGGGCCCGAGCGGAGCGCGGGCGCCGAGCACGGCCCGGGTGACGCGGGTGCGCAGGGCGCCGGCCCTGATGGGCAGCACCAGTGCCTCGGCGGTCAGCCGGGAGCTGCCGGTGCTGCAGAGCAGGGCCGCGGCGGCGTGCTCGGCGAACTCCGGGCGGTCCGCGGCGGCCATCAGGGTCATGCCGCCCATGGAGTGGCCGGCGAGCACGGCCTTCTCGCCCGGCGCGAGGGTGGCCGCGAGGACGGCGGCCAGGTCGTCCGCCAGCGCCTCCGTGCCGTACCGGCCCGGGGACGCGGGGCTGCGGCCGTGGCCCCGCTGGTCGTAGGCGACCACCCGGTGGGTGGCCGACAGGGCCCGCACCTGCGCCGCCCAGAAGGCCGTGGAGCAGGTCCAGCCGTGGGCCAGCACGACGGCCGGGGCGTCCTCGGGACCGTGCACCTCGGCGTGCAGCCGGGCGCCGTCGCGGGAGGTGACCACCAGCTCGCGGCGGGCGGCGGGGGGCGCGTAGGGACCGGCGGTGACGTGCATGAGGCGGCTCATGCGGAGGCCTCCCCGGTGGTCTTGGCGGTCCTGGCCGGGGACTTCGCGGCGGTCTTCGCCGACGCTGCCGCCTGGGCCGGGACCCGCTTGCCGACGCGCACGATCTCGTACTCGGCCAGGTCGACGGTCCGCGTCTCGCGGCGGAACTCGCCCGTCGTACCGGGCCAGACGGTGGTGTTGCGGCCCGCGGCGTCGAGGTACCAGCTGGTGCAGCCGCCGGTGTTCCACACGGTCCGCTTCATGCGGTCCTGGACCTTGCGGTTCCAGGTGTGCACGGCGGAGGGGCGGGCGGCGAGCGCCACGCGCCCGCCCAGCACGCCGAGCTGGCGCAGGTAGTCGGCCATGTAGTTCAGCTGGGACTCGATCATGAGGATCATCGAGCTGTTCCCGAGCCCGGTGTTGGGGCCGATGATCGTCATCCAGTTCGGGAAGCCGGCCGCGGTGGCGCCGCGCAGCGACTGCATGCCGTCCTTCCACTCCTCGGCGAGGGTGCGGCCCTCGGCGCCGACGACGCGGTCGGCGATCGGCATGTCGGTGACGTGGAAGCCGGTGCCGAAGACGATCGCGTCGACCTCGGTCTCCGTGCCGTCCGCGGCCACGAGCACCGAGCCCCGGATCTCCTTCAGGCCCGAGGCGACCAGGTCGACGTTGGGCCGGGCGAGCGCCGGGTAGTACTCGCTGGACAGCAGGATCCGCTTGCAGCCGATGCGGTAGTCGGGGGTCAGCTTGGCCCGCAGCTGCGGGTCCTTGATCGCCCTGGCCATGTTGGACTTGGCCAGGGTCTCGATGAAGCCGAGCTGGTTGGGGCGCTTGGTGAAGGCGCTGACCTGGAGCTCCCGGATGCCCCACAGCAGTCCGCGGCGGGCGGCGCGGGTGAAGGGGAGCTGCCGGTGCAGCCACTTCTCGACGCCGGTGATGGCGCGGTCGGTGCGCGGCAGGACCCACGGCGGGGTGCGCTGGAAGAGCGTCAGCCGCTCGACGTCGGGCGCGATGGCCGGGACGATCTGGATGGCCGAGGCGCCGGTGCCGACCATCGCGACGCGCTTGCCGCGCAGGTCGTAGTCGTGGTCCCAGCGGGCCGAGTGGAAGACCTTGCCGGGGAAGTCCGCGAGGCCGGGGATCTCGGGCATCTTCGGGTCGGAGAGCGGTCCGGTCGCGGAGACCACCACGTCGGCGGTGAGGCTGCCGCCCGAGGTCTCGATCTCCCAGTGCAGCTCCTCGGCGTCCCAGCGCATCATCCGGACCTCGTGGTCCAGGCGGATGTGCGGGCGCAGGCCGAAGGTGTCGGCCACGTGCTCCAGGTAGGCGCGGATGTGCGGCTGGCCGGAGAAGGTGCGGGGCCAGTCGGGGTTGGGGGCGAAGGAGAAGGAGTAGAGGTGGGAGGGGACGTCGCAGGCGCAGCCCGGGTAGCTGTTGTCCCGCCAGGTGCCGCCCACGGAGCCGGCGCGCTCCAGCACCACGAAGTCGGTGATCCCCTCGCGGCGCAGCCGGACGGCCGCCCCCAGGCCGCCGAATCCGGATCCGACCACCGCCACTCGTACGTGCTCGCGCTCGGCCATGCCGCCGCCCTCCCGCAGTTCGCGACTCTGCCAGCAATCACTGGCACGGTGGAGCGTAGAGCAGCTCCGTACTCATGGGTAGGGGGTCCGCGGGGAAAGTTACCGCCGGTACGGGCCGTCGCCCGGCCGGTCCCCTCGCCGGACCCGCGAGCGCTTAGGCTGCGGGTGTGTCGGAACACGAGGCGGAACCCCAGGGCACGGTACGCGAATACCGCACGGAGGAGCTGGCGGATGCGGCCGGGATCACGGTGCGCACCCTGCGCTTCTACCGTGAGCGGAAGCTGCTGCCGCCGCCGCGCCGCGAGGGCCGGATCGCCTGGTACGACGACCACCACCTGGCCCGGCTGCGGACCATCGCGGCCCTGCTGGAGCGCGGGCACACCCTGGGCGGCATCGCGGAGCTGACGGCCGCCTTCGAGAACGGCCGGGACGTGAACCAGCTCGGCGAGCTGCTGGGGCTGGGCGAGGGCGGCGGCCTGGGCTGGTCGGAGGAGACGCCGGTCCGGCTCACCCCCGAGGAGCTGGCCGACTACTTCGAGGGCGAGGTCACCCCGGAGAACCTGGCCGCCTCGCTGGACCTCGGCTACCTGGCAGTGGACGGCGACGAGATCGTGCACGTCAGCCGGCGGCTGCTGGACGTGTCCTCGGCGCTGGTGCGCGAGGGCGTGCCGCTGGCGGCCGTCCTGGAGACGGGACGGCGGGTGCGGGAGCACGCGGAGGCGCTGGCCGGCCTCTTCACGGACCTGATCGCGGCGCACGTGTCGGCGGAGCCGGAGGACACGGCCGGCCCGGTGGACCCGGAAGTGCTGGCCAAGGCCGTGGACCGCCTCCGCCCGCTCGCGAAGAGCGTGGTGGAGGCGGAACTCTCGATGGCCATGGACCGGCGGCTGCGGGGGCAGTGACCGGCGCGGTCCCCTCCGGGGGCCGGCCGGAGCCTGCCCGGGGCGTGCCCGAGGCCTGTCAGAGGTCGTAGACCACGGTGACCGGCGCGTGGTCGGACCAGCGCTCGGGGTGGGTCTCGGCGCGCTCGACGAAGCCCTTGACGGCCTTCTCGGCCAGTCCGGGCGTGGCCACGTGCAGGTCGATCCGCCAGCCGGCGTCGTTGTCGAAGGCGCGGCCGCGGTAGGACCACCAGGAGTACGGACCGGGCTGCTCGGGGTGCAGGGCGCGCACCACGTCGACGTACCCGCCCTCGTCGCCGTAGACCTTGCCGAGCCACTCGCGCTCCTCGGGGAGGAAGCCGGCGCTCTTGCGGTTGGTCTTCCAGTTCTTGAGGTCCGCCTCGTTGTGGCAGATGTTCCAGTCGCCGCAGACCAGCACCTCGCGCCCCTCGGCGGCCGAGCGGACCTTCAGCTCGGCGAGGTAGGGCAGGAACTCGGCCATGAACCGGTACTTCTCGTCCTGCTTCGCGGTGCCCGCCTCGCCCGAGGGCAGGTAGAGGCTCGCGACCGTCACGCCGGGCAGGTCGGCCTCGACGTACCGGCCGCTGCCATCGAACTCCTCGCTGCCGAAGCCGACCTGCACGCGCTCGGGGGCGCGGCGCGTGTACAGCGAGACGCCGGCCCGGCCCTTGGCCGCGGCGGGGGCGTGCAGGGTGTGCCAGCCCTCGGGCTCGCGCAGCTCGTCGGGGATCTGGTGCGCCTCGGCCCGCACCTCCTGCATGCAGACCACGTCGGCGTCGGTGCCGGCCAGCCAGGGCACCAGGCCCTTCTTGGACGCGGCACGGATGCCGTTGACGTTCACGGAGGTCACGGTGATCAAAGCGGGCTCCCCAGATCGGACAAAACGTGGAGAGCCTAACCGGAGCCGCCCCCGCGGCGGCTCCGCGTCTCATTCCCCGGGGCGGCGCGGCGCCCCGGGGTGCCCGGCCCGTGCCCGGGGCGTGCCCGGGTGTGCCGGGGCGTGCCGGGCGTGCCCGGGGCGGCGCTCAGGGGTTGAGCGGCTTGGCCATGCAGCGGCTGGAGTCGTACTCCCGGTACAGGCCGAACTTCCGGGTCACGTGTGCGTACCCCTCGGACAGGTAGAGCTTGATCGCCTCCGGCTGCTGGTCGCCGGTCTCCAGGGCCATCCGCAGCCGCCCCGCCGCGCGCGCCGAGTCCTCCAGCTCCGCGAGGATGCGCCGGGCCAGCCCGAGGCCGCGGGCCTCCGGGACGACGTACATGCGCTTGAGCTCGGCGTCGCCGTCCGCGTAGCCCTCTTCGTTCTCGTCCTGGGCGCGCCAGCCGCCACTGGCCACCGGCTCGCCCGCGGCGTTGTACGCCAGCAGGTACAGGCCGTTCGGCGGGGTGAACATGCCGGGGTCGAGCGGGGTCGCGTCGCCCTCGCCGTCGTACCGCTGCCGGTACTCGATCTGCACGCGGTCGTTCAGCTCCACCGCGTCCGGGTGGTCGTACGGCGTGGGCCGGATCTCGATGATCCCGTGGTCGGTGCGGCGGGCGGTCCCGTCCGTGGTCCCGTGAGGCATTCGAACATCGTACTGAGCCGTGCCGCGGGGCCCGGGCGGGTGTGCCCGGGCCGCCTTCCTCAGGCCCGCAGGTCAGCCGCCGTCACGACAGCCAGACCGGCGCGTCCGTGCCCCAGCGGGACGGCGTACGGGACCAGTCGGCGGGGCCGACGGCCACGGGCGGCAGCGCGTGGCGCAGCTCCCCGTACCCGGAGGGCGCCGGGCGCAGCCAGTCCCCGGCCGCGTACGGTTCCTCGCCCGGCGCCACCGGCGCGACCTCCCGCACCAGCCAGGAGGCCGTCCCCGCGAGGGAGAGCCGCACCGTGCGGCCCCCGCCCCCGGCGAGCGCCCGCATCACGGCACCGGCCGTCAGGTACCCCGTACCGTGGTCGAGCGCCTGCGCGGGCAGCACCCCGGGGCGCCCCTCCGCGTCCGCCTCCGCGGCGGAGATCCCGTAACCGGCCTGGACCAGCGAGTCGAAGCCCCGGCGGCCCGACCAGTCGCCGGTCCAGCCCCATGCGCACAGCTCGGCCACGACCAGTCCCGGCCGCCGCTCCAGCAGGGCCTCCGCGGACAGTCCGAGCCGGTCCAGCGCCCCCGGCCGGTACCCCGAGACCACCACGTCGGCGGTGGCCAGCAGTTCCTCGAACACCGCCCGGTCCCCGGCGGCGGTCAGGTCCAGCCGCGCCGAGCGCTTCCCGAAGCCGGTGTCGGCGTGCGCGTCGTCCGCCTCGGGCAGCTGCGGCGGGTCCACCCGCAGCACGTCGGCGCCCAGCAGTCCGAGGGTGCGCGTGGCGACGGGGCCCGCGATCACCCGGGTGAGGTCGAGCACGCGTACGCCGGAGGCGGGCAGCACCGCGCCGTCCGGGGCCGTGGCGGCGGGCCCGAGCTCCCGTCCCCCGCCGGACCGGGGCCCCCAGGTGACCAGGGGCTGCGGGTCCCCGTAAGGCTGCGCCACCGCGACCGCCAGTCCGCCGGCCGCGTACACCCGCTCCTGGACCTCGGCCGCGCGCAGCCCTTCGAGCTGCTTGCGCATCACCTCGGGGGCCCGGTCGTCGTCGGGGATGCCCAGGGCGGTGAGCAGCGGGCCGCGGTGGTGCGGGTAGTTGGCGTGCGTCCGAAGCCAGCCGTCGGCCGTCCGCCAGAAGCCGGAGAGGGGCGCGAAACTGACCGGTGCGCGGCCCTCGACGAGCAGGTGGCGCTCGCTGACGAAGGCCGTGGAGACCGCACCCTCGTCCACGGTGAGCGGGCCGTCGCCTGACCCGGGCCGGCGGCCCGCGCGGACCGCCGCGAGTTCGTCGGCGGCGAGCGAGCAGGCCCCGACGGTGGCCCTGGCGAGTTCGCGCACCGGCAGCCGACCGGTGCCGAGGGCGCTGCCGCCCCGGTACTCCACGCGTCCGGCCGCCGCCGCGTCGCCACCCAGCGCGGCCCAGGCCTGCGCGGTGGTCTCGTCTCCCCGTGTTGTCGTCATGATCCATTCATGCCACGCCGACGGCGGGTGGAGACCGTGCAGTTCGTCACGTCGCACGGTCGAAACCTCATGCCACTCGAACCGGTGAACAGTTTCGCTCGCCCGAGCGAACCGGCGTGACCACGGACAGTGACACTGGCCACACTCGGTAGCGGCACCGGTGATCGACCGGGGGCCTTCTTCCACTCCTCGACGGGAGCTTTCGCCATGCCCAAGTACCGAGCCCTGACCAGCACGCTCGCCGCCACGGCCCTGCTCTTCGGACTGTCCACCGCGGTCGCCTCGCCCGCCGCGGCCAACCCCTGCGGCTTCTACGAGACGCACAGCGACGCCTGGTACAACCACTGCGCGACCGACACGCGCGTCATCATCGAGGTCGAGGTGTGGGGCCCCAACTACGAGCGCTGCGTGGGCCCCGGCGACACCTGGCTGGGCTCCGCGAGCAAGATCGACGGCGCCTGGTACGTGGGCCGCACCTGCTGACCGGCACCCCGGCCCTCTTTCCCGTTCCCCGCCACACCCCCTGACAGGTGGTCCCGCCCGGTTTGCGAGGCCCGGGCGGGACCACCACACGTTCCCGCGGCGGCGCCTCAGCCGGCCGCCGGGCGCCGGTACTCCGCGACCGGCAGCCCGCCGATGCCCCAGTCCTCCGGCTCGACCTCGTCGATGACCACGAAGGTGGTCGCGGGGTCCTTGCCGAGCACCTCGGCCAGGAGCCGGGTGACCCTGCCGATGATCTCGGCCTTCTGTGCGCGGGTGACCCCCTCGCGCGTGACCTTCACGTTGACGTACGGCACGTCAGCCTCCGGCGTTCTCGGGGGCGGAGGTCTCGTAGTGGAAGACCTTGGCCACGATCTGCCAGCGCCCCTCCACGTGGACCAGGGTCAGGAAGTCGGTGCAGAAGCGGGGGCCGAGCGCACACTCCACCCGCGCCAGGGCCGTCACCGGCCCGGCGAAGTCGACCGACACGATCCGGTCGCGGCGCCCCTCGCCCCGCGCCGCGGGCGGCTCGCGCCGCGCCACCACCGGGAAGTACGCGTCCATGTCCAGCCGCAGCAACTCGCCCCCGCCGGCGGTGGCGTACACGGCCCCGGGATGGAACACCCCCGCGAGCAGCTCTGTGTCGCCGGTGTAGAGCCCGTCGAAGTACCGGCCGAGCACCTCGCGGACGGCGGCGTCCCGCCCCGCCGCGCCGGGCGCGTCCGATGCGCCGGTGATCACTTCCGTGGCCATGTCTGCCGCCTCTCGTCGCAGGTCGCGAGAACTCACGAGAACCCAGGAGGAACTCACCGGAACGCGCACCCCGACGCTACGAGCGGCCGGCCGATCACACCACGACGGAAAAAGAAGCGACCGATAACGTGGCCTTATGAACCAGGACCTGGACCTGCGGGACCTCGAACTCCTCGCCGCCACCGCCGAGTCCGGCTCCCTCACGGCCGCCGCCGAGCTCCTGTACGTCAGCCAGCCCGCCCTCTCGCAGCGGCTGACCCGCCTGGAGGACCGGCTGGGCATGCCGCTCTTCGACCGCAGCGGCCGGCGGCTGGTCCCGAACGCCGCGGGAAAGCGGCTGCTGGTGACGGCCCACCGGGTGCTGGGCGAGATCCGCTCCGCCACCCGCGACCTGCGGGAGATGCGCGAGGGCCGCGACCGGCGGGTCCGGTTCACCGCCCAGTGCAGCACCACCCTGCCGTGGCTGCCGCCGGTGATCCGCGCGTTCCGGGAGCGGCACCCGGAGGCCGAGGTCCGTCTGGAGACCGTCCCCGACGACGCCCCGGTTCCCGCCCTGCTGGCCGACCTCGTCGACGTGGCCCTCGTCACCAAGCCGGACCGGGAGGCCGACCGGGTCGCCCTCACCCGCCTCTTCGACGACGAGATGGTGGCCGTGGTGCCGCGGGACCACCCGTGGGCCGCCCGCCCGCACCTCACCGCGGAGGACTTCGCCGAAGCCCACCTGATCCTCTTCGACGCGTACGACCAGACCCGCATCCCGTCGGTCCCCCTGCCGCTCCCCCACGGCGCGCGGCCGGCCCGGATCACCACCATGCCGGTGGTCACGGACCTGGTGATCGAGATGGTGGCGGGCGGCCAGGGCGTGACGGTCCTGCCGAACTGGGCCGCGGCCCCGTACGTCGCGACGCACGGCCTGGCCCTGGTCCGCCCGGCCCCCGCCCCCCTGACCCGCACCTGGTCCTGCGCCACCCGCCGGGGCCCCCTCCCGCCCCACGTCGCGGCCTTCGCGGAGGTCCTCGCCGAACACCTCCGCGCCCACCCCGCTGTCAGTGCCCGCCCCTAACGTGGCTGCATCGACCCACACACCCGATTGCTGCCGGGCGCGTGGCTACCCGAACCCGCCCCGGCGGCCCCACGAGGGCACAGCGACCGCCGGGGCGGACGCGTACCGTCGGCTCACGGCGGGTCAGGAGTAGGTCATCGGGCACGACCACCGCACCGAGTGCTCCGCCGCCCGGAGGTGGACGGCGGCGTAGAAGGCGGTGTCCGGGTCCTCGGCCCACGGCCCCGGATGGCTGACGGCAGCCGCCGCGGCCTCCGTGCTGTCGAACCAGTTGGTCAGCGCCAGGCTGCCGCCGTCCCGGGGAACCTGCGGGGGAAGCCCGAGCCGCACCGCCAGTCCCCGAGCCGCCTCCAGGGCCCCCCGCGCGCTGCCGACCGTGGTGACGTCGCTGTAGGGCCCCGGCACGGACAGCTCGAACACACCGCTGAACCCGGCCGGTACGAGCAGCTCCCACCCGAGCAGCGCATCAACGACGCCGGCCCCACCGGGCTGAGCCCGGCACAGCGCCTCGAACCCCTCGATGGGCCGGCTCATCTTCTCCTCGAACCCCACCGCCGGCTCGGCCCATGCCCCGAAGACCGGCACCCCCCGCCGCCCCAACTCCACACCCAGCGCCCCCGCCAGCCCCCCGTAAACCTCCGGGTCGGCCCAGTCCCCGGCATCAACACCACACAAGTAGATCCCCATCCCCGGAACCTAGACCCCACCACCGACACCGGACCCGTCCGAACCTCGGCCCACCCCGCGACGGGCTGTCAGCACCCGGCGGTTGAATACGCCCCATGACCGTTCACGACTTGCTGCCCAGGCTCCCCGACCCCGCCGTCCTGGTCGCCCGGTGCCGGGCGTTCTCACTGCTCGACAGCATCCTCGACGACGGGCTGCCCACCCACTCGTTCGTGCGCGGCTGGCGCGCGGGAGTCGACCTGGCAACCATGGAGAACGGCTCCGGCGACCAGTACGCCGTCGTCTTCGACCCAGCCGGCGTCTTCCTCTACGGGTTCGACCACGAGTGCGACGCCACGCCCTGGCGGGAAGAGCCCCGATCGCACTGGCCCGGGCTGCTCGACGGTCTCCCGGAACCAATCGCCCACTACGCCTCCGCTCCGGAGTTCCGGTTCGACGGGTTCTTCGACGCGACGGTGTGCGCGTGGCGCGAGACTGGCGCCGCCCGGTGGGAGTGCGGGCCGGTCGAGTTCGACGCCACAGAGTCCGACGGCGCGGACTGGCTGTTCGACCTCCTCGCCGACGGCAGCCCGGAGGCGTACGCCCGCTTCGCCGAGGACTACTACGAACAGCCCGTCGACCTGGCGGCCGTGCAGGACGTACTGACAGGCGCCCCCCTGACCCGCGAAACGGTCGCAGCGCTCTCCGCCACGGCGAACTTCGAGGCGATCGCCGCCACGGCCCAGGCCCTGGGCCACCCCGTCGCTGCCCCGTCAGCCTGAGCCACCCTCGGCCCGACAACCCGTCCGGATGCTCGGGCCGCAGGGAGCACAAGAGCGAACAGGTCCTGAAACGCAGAGATCCCGGCCGGTCTTTCGACCGGTCGGGATCTCATGACGATTCTCGGTGGCTATCCGAGAACTGTCGTTTGTGGACCTGTGGGGATTTGAACCCCAGACCCCCTCGATGCGAACGAGGTGCGCTACCAGACTGCGCCACAGGCCCTTGCGACGTGTGAAACATTAGCAGGTGATCCGGGCGGCTCCAAAATCCGTTCCCCGGGCGTCTTCGTGCAGGTCATCGCGCGGGGTGCGGGCGGGGCCGCGCCGGGTCACTCGTTCGCGGCGCGGGGGCGGTCGCCGTCCTCGTACTGGTCGAAGAGCGGCGTGCGGCCGCGCTCGCGCGGGCGGCGCTGCGGGGCCGGGCGCTGGCCGTTCTGGGGGCGGCCCCCCGGCTGGCCGGGGGCGGCGTCCCGGTCCGGCTTCGCGTCCGCCTTCGGTTCCTGCGGGCGCGCCTTCAGGCGCGGGTCCGTCGGCTCGGCGGTGGACGACCGCGCCGCGCTCCAGCCGTCCGTCACCGCCGGCCCGGTGGCCCGGGGGGCCACGGGTGCCGTCACGTACGTCGGCAGCGGCACCGGCACCGGCTCCCAGCTGTCGCCGCGCGCCGGTCCCCGCTCGCGCTCGCGCTGCTGGTCCACCCACTCGGCGTGGTCGGTCTGCTCGACCAGCGCGCGGCGCCCGGCCTCCTGCGGGGAGACGACGGGCGCGGGCTCGGGTTCCGTACGCGGCTCCGCCGCCTCCGGCTCGCGCCGCCGCTGACCGGTCTCCCGCAGCCGCTGCGCGGCGGCCTCGGCCCTGCGCCGGTCCATCGTGAACGTGAACCGCCGCCGCTCCTGCACCCGCAGGTGGACGATGTACGCGCTCAGCAGGACGGCCGGGACGCCCGGGGCCCACAGGAAGCCCAGGCCGCCGACGGCCGCGACGACGGCCCCCAGCGTGAAGGCGAGGAAGAGGACGGCGGTGGTACGGCGCCGCCGGGCCAGCACCTTGGTGCGCTGCTGGCGCCGGGCGCGCTCGGCCGTGACGACGGCCGGTTCGGGCCGGGTCGGGGGCACGACGACGGCCCGGGCGTCGGCGGAAGGGATCGCTTCCGTCCCGGCGTCCGGGTCCGAGTGGGGCTCCGCCTCCTCGACACCGCGCTCACGCAGACCCTTGGCGTAACGGCGCTCCATACCCGCCCGGCCGGACAACAGCCGGATGGCGGTGGAGAAGCGTTCCGTCGGACGGGCCTCGTTCAGCTCGTCCTGCCTGCGGAGCCACATCGGCACCAAGTAGGCGGCCCAGGCCCCGACAATGACTGCGTAGATGAGGCCGCTGCTGCTCACACCCCACACCGTAGAGGGGTTGGGGCGGCGACATCGGCCAATTGGGCCGGTGTGTCGCACGATCTGGCTGATATCACGGACTTTTTTTGTGATTCTTCGGATCAGTTTATGGATGAATCGGATTCAAGCCCTGACCCTGGACACATCCCCGGCCGAAATTATTCGAACAGATTTGTTATTTCTGCGGAGTGCCCGGCCGGGCCCGGTGCCAGCGGCTCAGCAGCCCCTCCGGCACCTCCTCCGCGGTCAGGGCGAAAACCAGGTGGTCGCGCCACGCGCCGTCGATGTGGAGGTAGCGCGGCCGCAGGCCCTCCTCGCGGAATCCGAGTTTCTCCACGACCCGCCGGCTCGGCCCGTTCTCCGGGCGGATGCACACCTCGATGCGGTGCAGTCCGACGGTGCGGAAACAGTGGTCCACCGCCAGCGCCACGGCCGTCGGCATCACGCCCCGGCCCGCGACGTCGCGGTCGACCCAGTAGCCCACGTGACCGGCGCACATCGAGCCCCAGGTGATGCCGGCCACCGTGAGCTGGCCGGCCAGCCGGCCCTGGTACTCGATGACGAACGGCAGCATCCGGCCCGCGTTCGCCTCCGACCGCAGGTGCCGGACCATCTGCCGGTACGTCGGGCGGTGGATCACCGGCCCCCACGGCGCGGGCGGCGGGATCGTCGCCTCCCACGGGCGCAGCCAGTCGCGGTTGCGCCGGTTCACCTCGCGCCAGGGCCGCTGGTCGCGCAGCCTGATGGGCCGGAGGACCACATCGCCGTCCGCCAGCACCACGGGCCAGGAGGGTCGGTTCAGCTCGGGCTCCCCTCGGGCCGCGGGTGGTCGCCGCCCCGGATCTGGTCCACGGCGTGCACCAGGATCCGCTCCAGTACGGCGAGCCCGTCCCGTACGCCGCCGGTCGAGCCCGGCAGGTTCACGATCAGGGTGCGGCCCGCCACGCCGGCCAGGCCGCGGGAGAGGGCCGCGGTCGGCACCTTCGCCAGCGATTCGGCGCGGACGGCCTGCGGGATGCCCGGGACCTCGTAGTCCAGCACGCGGGCGGTCATGTCGGGGGTCCGGTCGGTGGGCGAGATGCCCGTGCCGCCGGTGGTCACAATGACGTCGAAGCCCTCGGCCACGCCCTCGCGCAGCGCCTGCTCCACCGGGTCGCCGTCCGGCACCACGCGCGGGCCCGCGACCTCGAAGCCGAGCCGGGTCAGGCCGTCCGCGAGCAGCGGGCCGCCCTTGTCCTCGTACACGCCGGCCGACGCCCGGTTGGAGCACGTGACGACCAGGGCGCGCAGGCCGGGGGTGTCCGTGGCGGGCGGCTGGGCCGCCCGGGCCTCGCCGGCCGCGGGACCCGGACCGTGGCTGTGGCTGTGCGCCTCGCCGCCGCGGGGGGTCACGACCGGCTCCAGTCGCCGGACTTGCCGCCGGTCTTCTCCTCCACCCGGACGTCGGTGATGACCGCGCCCTTGTCGACGGCCTTGACCATGTCGATCACGGTGAGGCCGGCCACGGCGACGGCGGTCAGCGCCTCCATCTCCACGCCCGTGCGGTCCGTGGTCCTGACGGTGGCGAGGATCTCCACGGCGTCGTCCGCGACCGTGAGGTCGACCTTGACGCCGGAGACGGCGAGCGGGTGGCAGAGCGGGATCAGGTCCGGGGTCTTCTTGGCGCCCATGATCCCCGCGATGCGCGCGGTGGCGAGGGCGTCGCCCTTGGGCACGCCCTCGCCGCGGAGCAGTTCGATGACGCGGGGCGCGACCAGCACCCGTCCAGTGGCGCGGGCGGTCCGGGTGGTCACGTCCTTCTCGGAGACGTCCACCATCCGGGCCGCGCCCGCCTCGTCGATGTGGGTCAGCCTGCTGTTGCTGCTCATGTGCTGTGCCGCTCCCGTTCCGGGCCCCGCAAGGGCCTGTGTGGGCGACACGGTACCCGCACCGGCCCCTCCTCAGCCGAGCAGGACCACTTCCAGCTCGGTGCCCGGCTCCACCGAGGTGACGTCCTCCGGTACGACGATCAGCGCGTCGGCGTGGGCCAGCGCGGCGATCAGGTGGGAGCCGGAGCCGCCGACCGGGCTGACGGTGCCGCTCTCCGCGTCGTACTTCCCGCGGAGGAACTGGCGGCGGGCGGCCGGGGAGCGCAGCGCCTTGTCCGACTTGAGGGCGGCCCGCACGCTGGGCCGGCTGACGTCGTCCAGGCCCATCAGGGTGCGGATGGCGGGGCGCACGAAGAGCTCGAAGGAGACGTACGAGGAGACCGGGTTGCCCGGCAGGGCCATCAGCGGGGTGTGGTCGGGGCCGATGGAGCCGAAGCCCTGGGGCTTGCCGGGCTGCATGGCGAGCTTGCGGAAGTCGATGCCGCTGCCGGGCTCGTCCTCGTCCCCGACGGAGGACAGCGCCTCCTTGACCACGTCGTACGCGCCGACGCTGACGCCGCCCGTGGTCACCAGCAGGTCCGCGCGGATCAGCTGGTCCTCGATGGTGGAGCGCAGGGTCTCGGCGTCATCCGCGACCGCTCCCACCCGGTAGGCGATGGCGCCGGCGTCCCGCGCGGCGGCGGCCAGGGCGAAGCTGTTGGAGTCGTAGATCCGGCCCTCGGTCAGCGGCTCGCCGGGCTGGACGAGCTCGCTGCCGGTGGACAGGACGACCACGCGGGGGCGGGGCCGGACCCGGACCGTGCCACGGCCGATGGCGGCGAGCAGGGCGATCTGCGGCGGGCCGAGGACGGTGCCCGCGCTCAGCGCGAGGTCCCCGGCCTGGACGTCGCTGCCGCGGGAGCGCACGTGGGCGCGGGCCTCGGCGGCGCGGTAGACCCGGACCTCGCCCCCGGCGCCCTCGGGGGCGGCGCTGGCGGCGGTCATGCCGGTGGCCGCGCCGCCGCCGGTGCCGCCGTCGGTCCACTCGACGGGTACGACGGCCTCGGCGCCCGGCGGGAGCGGGGCGCCCGTCATGATGCGGGCGGCCTGCCCGGGGCCGACGGTGGGCAGCTCGCCGCTGCCCGCCGCGACGTCGCCGATGACGGTCAGCACCGCGGGGTACTCCTCGCCGGCGCCCGAGACGTCGGCCACGCGGACGGCGTACCCGTCCATCGAGCTGTTGTCGAAGGGCGGCAGGGCAACGGGCACGGTGACGTCCTCGACGAGGACGCAGCCCTGGGCGTCGAGCAACTGCAGCTCGATCGGCTCCAGCGGACGGACGGCCGCGAGGACGTCCGCCAGGTGCTCGTCCACCGACCAGAGGCGGCCGGTGTCCTGGGGTGCGGTGCTGCTCAAGGTGCTACATCTCCTCGGTGACGTAACTGCGAAGCCAGGTCCGGAACTCGGGGCCGAGGTCCTCGCGCTCGCACGCGAGCCTGACGATGGCCCGGAGGTAGTCTCCCCGGTCCCCGGTGTCGTAACGGCGGCCCTTGAAGACCACGCCGTGCACCGGGCCGCCCACGGTCTCGTCGGCGGCGAGCTTCTGCAGGGCGTCGGTGAGCTGGATCTCCCCACCGCGGCCCGGCTCGGTCTCACGCAGTATGTCGAAGATCGCGGGGTTGAGGACGTACCGTCCGATGATCGCGTAGTTCGAGGGGGCCTCGGCGGCCTCCGGCTTCTCGACCAGGTCGGTCACCACGACGACGTCCTCGTCCTCGGTGGCCTTCACGGCGGCGCAGCCGTAGAGGTGGATCTGGGCGGGCTCGACCTCCATGAGGGCGATGACGGAGCCGCCGGTGCGGTGCTGGACCTCGACCATCTTCGCGAGCAGGGGGTCGCGGGGGTCGATCAGGTCGTCGCCGAGGAGGACGGCGAAGGGCTGGTCGCCGACGTGCGGGGCGGCGCACAGGACGGCGTGGCCCAGGCCGCGGGGGTCGCCCTGGCGGACGTAGTGCATGGTGGCCAGGTCGCTGGACTCCTGGACCTTCTTCAGGCGGTCGTCGTCGCCCTTGGCCACGAGCGCGGACTCCAGCTCGTAGTTGCGGTCGAAGTGGTCCTCCAGCGGCCGCTTGTTACGGCCCGTGATCATCAGGACGTCGCTCAGACCCGCGGCGACCGCCTCCTCCACCACGTACTGGATCGCCGGCTTGTCGACGACGGGCAGCATTTCCTTGGGCGTGGCCTTGGTTGCCGGCAGGAACCGGGTGCCGAGTCCGGCCGCCGGGATGACAGCCTTGGTGATCACTTGGTGCGACTGAGTCATGGGCGGCACGATATCCGCTGACCCTGTGCAGAAGGTTTGCTTCCGGTTAATACGGGCTGTTTTAGAAGGGTTTATGAGCCAGCTGTGACTGAGAACAGATCCGCCAAATCGGACCTTCGGCGCGAACTTATCGCTTCGCGGCGCGCGTTGACGCCCGAGGCCGTCGCGGAAGCCGCCGCACGGCTGGCCGTCCGGGCCCTCGACCTGCCCGAACTCGCCCGGGCGGGAACCGTCGCCGCGTACGTCTCGGTCGGCACGGAGCCCGGCACCCGCGCCCTGATCGACGGGCTGCGGGCCCGCGGGACGCGCGTGCTGCTGCCCGTGCTGCTGCCCGACAACGACCTCGACTGGGCCCTGTACGAGGGCCCGGAGAGCCTCGCCGAGGTGGCCCACGCGGGGAAGATGCGGCTGCTGGAGCCCGCCGGGCCGCGCCTGGGGCCGGCCGCCGTGACCGGTGCCGACGCGGTGCTGCTGCCCGGGCTCGCCGTCGACGTCCGCGGGATGCGGCTGGGGCGCGGCGGGGGCTCGTACGACCGGGTGCTCGCGCGTCTGGAGGCGGCGCGGGCGCACCCGGACCTGGTGGTGCTGCTGTACGACGCCGAGGTGGTGGACCGGGTGCCCGAGGAGCCCCACGACCACCCCGTGGACGCCGTGGCCACGCCCTCGGGCGTACGGCGCTTCCGGACGGCCTGAAGACGCGCCCGGAAACCCGCCCGGAAACCCGCCCGGAAACGCCGGGAGGGGGACCCCTTGCGGGATCCCCCTCCTCGGCTCCGGCCGCACCGGGCCCTTCGGCCCCTACGGCTTGAGGACCAGCGTGTCCTCGGTCGCCTTGTCCACGGCCTCCTTGCTGAACGCCCAGTCCAGCAGCTCGCCCTTGGCCCAGAGGTCCGTCTGGTCCGTGTAGTGGCTGTTGTAGGCGTGGCCGGAGGCTCCGGTCAGGTTGATCCAGCGGGACTTGTCCAGGTCGTTGAGGTTCACGACCATCCGCATCGACGGGACCCAGGTGACCGAGTACCCGCTCGCCGCGTTCCAG
Source organism: Streptomyces sp. NPDC101118 (assembly GCF_044759445.1). Taxonomy (NCBI): domain Bacteria; kingdom Bacillati; phylum Actinomycetota; class Actinomycetes; order Kitasatosporales; family Streptomycetaceae; genus Streptomyces; species Streptomyces sp. NPDC101118. The sequence continues at coordinate 208,515 of NZ_JBIVZG010000006.1, forward strand.
CCGGTGGCGTTGACCGTGGCCTCGCCGCCGCCCAGGTTCCAGGGGCCGCGGTTGAGCAGCCACTGCATGAAGCCGGGGCCCTCGGTGCCGATCGTCTGGTTCTTGAGGGTCAGCCGGTGCAGGCGGCCCCAGCTCCAGGTGCCGGTGTCCTTGCCGAGCTTGGCGGTCAGCTCCCAGCGCGCGTCCTTCATGGCACGGGCGAAGAGCTGGTCACGGGTGGTGCTCGCCGGGTCGAGGCGGGTCGCCGGCGAGTGCCACCAGGCGGACTTCTCGTCCTTGATGAGGTTCCGGACCACCTCGAACCAGCGGTCGCCGCCGTCCGGCTGCGCCGAGTCCTCGTCGCGCTGGCCGCACTCGCGCACCAGCTCGCTCAGGTCGTCCGCCGGGCCGCTGGCGTCGGCGCGGACGTTCAGGCAGCGGCCCTCGATCCGCAGCTCCTTCGGCATCTTGTCGCCGAAGGCCAGCTGGAGGATGTTGCGCCAGACCGCGTTGAAGTAGGCGGCGGCGGCCGAGTCGGGCTCCTGGGTGTAGTTCCAGCCCTCCAGCAGGCGCTGCGCCTCGCGCACGTCCGGGTCGTCGATCTGGATCTTCGACAGGATGGGCGTCAGCAGCGTGGCGATCTCGCTGCTGTTGTCCGTCTGCATGGTGCGCATGTCGTCGGTCGAGACCTTGCCGCCGTCCTTGATCTTCGCCTCGATGAGGTCGTTGATCCGCTGGCTGCGGGCGCCGTAGCCCCAGTCGGTGGTGAGGGTGTACGGGTACTTGTCCTCGCCGCTCTGGATGACGGCCTGGTTGGCGGTCACGATGAAGCCGCGCTTGGGGTTGTAGTCGAAGGGCAGCTCGTCCTGCGGGACGAACTTCTTCCAGGCGTACTTCGAGTCCCAGCCCGGCGCCGGCATCCGGCCGTCGCCCGTGGTGCGGACCGGGATGCGGCCCGGGGCCTGGTAGCCGATGTTGCCGGTGGCGCCCTTGTTGTCGGCGTAGATCAGGTTCTGCGAGGGGACCTCGAAGTCGCGGGCGGCCGCCCGGAACTCCTTGAAGTCCCTGGCCCGGTTCAGCTTGAAGACGGCGTCCATCGACCTGCCCGGGTCCAGCGCGGTCCAGCGCAGGGCCACGGCGTAGCCGGTGCCGCGGTCCGGGGCGGACCCGGCGACGGGCGCGCGCTCGCCGACCGTGGCCAGCTCGTCGCTGCGGTCGGAGACCAGCGGACCGTTGTTCGTGGTCCGGACGGTGATCTTCTTGCTGGCCCCGCCGGCCACCTTGATGACCTCTTCGCGGGTGGTGAAGGGGAGGGTCTTCCCGTCGTAGACGTAGCCCTCGGGGCGGACCTGCTCCAGGTAGAGGTCGGTCACGTCGGCGCCGAGGTTGGTCATGCCCCAGGCGATGTCCTGGTTGTGGCCGATGACCACGCCGGGCATGCCGGAGAAGGTGAAGCCGGCGACGTCGTACTGGCAGGAGGCCGAGACCGTACGGCAGTGCAGGCCCATCTGGTACCAGACGGAGGGCAGCTGCGGAGCCAGGTGCGGGTCGTTGGCCAGCAGGGGCTTGCCGGTGGTGGTGTGGCGGCCGGAGACGACCCAGGAGTTCGAGCCGATGCCGGAGCCGTTCGGGCCCAGGATGGCCGGGATCTCGTCCAGGGTCTCGGAGAGGGCGGTCAGCTGGGTGCGCAGGCCCTGGCCGGCGCCTCGGAGGCTGCTGCCGGAGCCGTTGCCGGAGGAGGAGCCGGAGCCGGAGGCGCCCTGGGGGTCGTACTTGCCGGTGGCGGAGTCGACGCCGCCGCCCGTGACGATCGGCCGGTTACGGTCGAAGGGGTACGGCGGGTAGAGCTCGTCGATCTGCGCCTTGGTGAGGCGGCTGGACATCAGCGAGCGGTCGATCTCGTCCTGCATGTTGCCGCGCAGGTCCCAGGCCATGGCCTTGAGCCAGGCCACGGAGTCCACCGGGGTCCACTGCTCGGGGGCGTAGTCCTCGGTCAGCTTGAGGGCGGCGTGCTCGACGGACAGGTCCTTGCCGGAGCGGCCCTGCAGCCAGGCGTTGACCCCGTCGGCGTACGCCTGGAGGTACTTCTTCGTCTGGGGGGAGAGCTTGGTGTTGTACTCGGTCTCGGCGACGCGGCGCCAGCCGAGGGTGCGCAGGAAGGCGTCGGTCTCGACCTGGCCGCCGCCGAACATCTCCGACAGCCGACCGGAGGTCATGTGACGCCGGACGTCCATCTCCCAGAACCGGTCCTGCGCGTGTACGTACCCCTGCGCGCGGAACAGGTCCTCGTCGCTGTCGGCGTACAGCTGCGGGATGCCGTGGGCGTCGCGCTTGACCTCGACCCGGCCGGCCAGTCCCTTGAGCCGGATCTCGCCCGTGGTCTCGGGGTAGGAGGCACGGACGCTGTCGACGGTCCAGTAGGCGCCGTAGCCAAGGCCCGCGAGCAGCGCCAGTACCAGGAGGAGCACGATCAGACGGGCGCGTCGTCCCTTCTTCTTGGCGGAAGGGGCGGATTCGTTCGCGGGCATCGCTGTCCTTCGAGGGGGCAGGGTGGTCCTGGAGTGCTGGGAGCAACCATAGGCGCAGCGTCCACCCCATTCGGACGCGGTGTCAGGCACTTCCTCGAACTGGCGTTTCACAATGTGGCAATCCAGTCAAGGAATCGTCAAAGATTAGGTAAGGTAACGAAGTAACCGTGCCATCCGTCTGCCGGAGAAACGATCCGGTAAGGCGATCCGCGAAAGGACCGCCCGCTGACCGTCCACCAGCTCAACGAGCTCCTCCTGGTTTCCTCGCTCGTGCTGCTCATCGCCGTCGCGGCGGTGCGCGTCTCCTCGCGCAGCGGCCTGCCCAGCCTGCTCATCTACCTGGGCATCGGGGTGGCCATCGGGCAGGACGGGATCGGCGGGGTCACCTTCGACAACGCGGAGCTCACGCAGGTCATCGGTTACGCGGCACTGGTCGTGATCCTCGCCGAGGGCGGTCTCGGCACGAAGTGGAAGGAGATCAGGCCGGCCCTGCCCGCCGCGATCTCGCTCTCCCTGGTCGGCGTCGCGATCAGCGTCGGCGTGACGGCCGCGGGCGCCCACTACCTGGTCGGCCTGGAGTGGCGGCAGGCGCTGCTGATCGGCGCGGTCGTCTCCTCGACCGACGCGGCGGCGGTCTTCTCGGTCCTGCGCAAGGTGCCGCTGCCCTCGCGGGTCACGGGTGTGCTGGAGGCCGAGTCCGGCTTCAACGACGCCCCCGTCGTGATCCTGGTCGTGGCCTTCTCCACGGTCGGTCCGGTGGACGACTGGTACGTACTGGTCGGCAAGATCGCCCTGGAGCTGGCCATCGGCGCCGGCATCGGCCTGGCGGTGGGCTGGCTCGGCGCGTACGGGCTGCGGCACGTGGCCCTGCCCGCCTCGGGCCTCTACCCGATCGCCGTGATGGCCATCGCCGTGGTCGCGTACGCGGCGGGCGCCCTGGCACACGGCTCGGGCTTCCTCGCCGTCTATCTGGCGGCGATGGTGCTGGGGAACGCCAAGCTGCCGCACTGGCCCGCCACCCGCGGGTTCGCCGACGGACTCGGCTGGATCGCCCAGATCGGCATGTTCGTCCTGCTCGGCCTGCTGGTCACGCCGCACGAGCTGGCCGACGACATCCTGCCCGCGGTGCTGGTCGGCCTGGTGCTGACGCTGGTGGCCCGGCCGCTGGAGGTGTTCGCCAGCCTGGTGCCCTTCCGGCTGCCCTGGCGGGAGAAGGCCCTGATGAGCTGGGCCGGCCTGCGCGGCGCGGTGCCGATCATCCTGGCCACGATCCCGATGGTGTCCGGGATCGAGGGCAGCGAGCGGGTCTTCAACATCGTCTTCGTGCTGGTGGTCGTCTACACCCTGGTCCAGGGTCCGACGCTGCCGTGGCTGGCCCGCAAGCTGGACCTGGGCACCGACCGGGCCCCCACCGACCTCGGGATCGAGTCCGCGCCGCTGGAGCGGCTCCGCGGCCACCTGCTCTCCTTCTCCATCCCCGAGGGCTCCCGGATGCACGGAGTGGAGGTCAGCGAGCTGCGGCTGCCCGCGGGGGCGTCCGTCACCCTGGTCGTGCGGGACGCGCAGAGCTTCGTACCGCTGCCCGCGACGGTGCTGCGGCGCGGGGACGACCTGCTCGTGGTGGCCACGGATCCGGTACGGGACGCCGCGGAGGCCCGGCTGCGCGCCGTGGCACGCGGTGGCAAGCTGGCGGGCTGGCTGGGCACCGGGGGCGGCGGATCTTCACGCGGACAGGACGGTTCCGGAGGCTCTGGACCGCGTACGTCCCGTTAATCGCAGGTGAAATCTCAAACTTGTCTGCGAAATCACGGGGCACGGAGTGCCGCTCCCCTGTATCATGGCAGGACACCAGATCGAACCAACTCTGCCTGACGCAGAGCTGGCGCGACCGCTCGGCGGCCGTGGCCCCCTCCCGCAGTGGGTGGCCCAGGTATCACTCGGTTCTGCGCATGAGGACAGCTCTCGGGGCTCCGTAGTACGGGCGCGGCCCACAAAGCACGCGCCGTCCGCAGACGGGGGCTCTACCAGGCGGCAGAAAGGCAAGGCCGTGGCATCCGCGGTCACGACCGAGAAGTCCCGTCCGGGCTACGGGCAGCTCCTGCGCACGCCCGGCGCCATCAGCTTCCTGCTCCCGGGGTTCGCCGCCCGGCAGCCCTTCGCCATGCTGACCATCAGCATCGTGCTCCTGGTCCAGCACACCACCGGTTCCTACGGCAGCGCCGGCATCGTGGCCGCCGTCACCGGTGTCTCCATGGCCCTCTTCGCCCCGCAGATGGGCAAGCTGGCCGACCGGTTCGGCCAGAGCGCCGTGCTGTTCCCCGTCGTCCTGGCGCACGCCGCCGCCGTGAGCGGCCTGACGGCCCTCGCGCTGCTCGGCGCGCCGCTGTGGGCGCTGGCACTGGCCGCCGTCCCGGCCGGTGCCTCCGTACCCCAGGTCGGCCCGATGGTGCGGGCCCGCTGGGCCGCCCGCCTGGAGGGCTCGCCGCTGCTGCCGACCGCCGCGGCCTTCGAGTCCGTGACGGACGAGTTCACCTTCGTCGTGGGCCCCGTGCTGGCCACCGCGCTGTGCACCGGCGTGCACCCGGCCGCCGGCCTGGTCACCGAGGCCGCCCTGACCCTGCTCGGCGGTCTGCTCTTCGCCGCACAGCGGGCCACGCAGCCCAAGCCGCACGGCCGCGCCGCCGCGGCGGGCGAGAGGCACGCCTCGGCCCTGTCCATCCCCGGTGTGCGCGTCCTGATCGTCGCGTTCCTGGGCATCGGCGCCGTCTTCGGCGGCATGCAGGTCTCGCTGACGGCCTTCTCCGAGGAGATCGGCAACCCGGGCGTCAACGGCGTCCTGTACGGCGTCTTCGCCGCCGGCAACATGATCGCGGGCATCGCCTGCGGCGCCATCGCCTGGAAGATCGGCCCGCGCCGCCGGCTGATCCTCGGCTACGCCGCGCTGACCGTGGCCGCCTCGGTGCTGTGGGCCGCGCACTCGGTCTACCTGCTCGCGGGCCTCGGCCTGCTGGTGGGCCTGTCCATCGCCCCGGCGCTGATCACCGGCTACACGCTGGTCGAGAAGCTGGTCCCGGCCGCCACCCGTACCGAGGCCTTCACCTGGCTGACCGGCGCCGTGGCGCTGGGCCAGGCCGCCGCCGTCACCGTCGCCGGCCGGCTGGCCGACGCGTACGGCTCCGGCGCGGGCTTCCTGGTCCCGCTGGCGGCCACCGCGCTGGCCTTCGTGACCCTGGTGGCGCTGCGTTCGCAGCTCGCCCCGAAGGCCCCGAGCCGGATCGTCAGCGCCTCGGCGACGACGCCGGTCACGACCGTGGCCAAGCCCGCGGGCGGGCGGTCCGCCGAGCGTGGTGTCGGTCACCGCGTGCCGGTGACGGTGGACTGATCGGGCGGAATACGTCACCATGGAGTTTCGTTAGCACTCATCGAGTCAGAGTGCCAGGAGGAAATTCGTGCCGACCTACCAGTACCAGTGCACCGAGTGCGGCGAAGGCCTCGAGGCGGTGCAGAAGTTCACCGACGACGCCCTGACCGAGTGCCCGAGCTGCAAGGGACGCCTCAAGAAGGTGTTCTCCGCGGTCGGCATCGTGTTCAAGGGCTCGGGCTTCTACCGCAACGACAGCCGTGGCGCCTCTTCGAGCAGCACGCCCGCCTCGAAGCCCGCCTCGTCGAGCTCGTCGTCCGGCACGTCGTCCGCCCCGGCGGCTTCGTCCTCGGCCTCTTCCCCGGCCTCCTCGGCTTCCTCGTCGAGCAGCAGCTCCGCCGCCTGACCGCGGACCGCTCGCACCTGCTTGCACCGCTCGCGCGAAGACCCCGTCGTCCTGTCGGACGGCGGGGTCTTCGGCATCCCCCGCTAGGGTGAACGGCATGGTGCATGCAGAGATCGGTGTCATCGGCGGCTCGGGCTTCTACTCCTTCCTGGAGGACGTCTCGGAGCTGGCGGTCGAGACGCCCTACGGAAAGCCCAGCGACTCGCTCTACATCGGGCGGATCGCGGACCGCTCCGTCGCCTTCCTCCCGCGGCACGGCCGGAGCCACCACCTGCCGCCGCACAGGATCAACTACCGGGCCAACCTGTGGGCGCTCCGCTCGGTGGGCGTCCGCCAGGTGCTGGGCCCCTGCGCGGTGGGCGGCCTGCGCGCCGAGTACGGGCCGGGGACCCTGCTGGTGCCGGACCAGCTGGTCGACCGTACGAAGGGCCGCGAGCAGACCTTCTTCGACGGCGAGCCGCTGCCGGACGGCACCCGGCCGAACGTCGTCCACACGACGTTCGCCGACCCGTACTGCCCCGCCGGGCGCCGGGTGGCCGTGGCGGCCGCCCGCGGGCGCTCCTGGGAGCCGGTGGACGGCGGCACGATGGTGGTCATCGAGGGGCCCCGCTTCTCGACTCGCGCCGAGTCGCAGTTCCACGCGGCCATGGGCTGGTCGGTGGTCGGCATGACCGGGCACCCGGAGGCGGTCCTGGCCCGCGAGCTCGGGCTCTGCTACACCTCGATGGCCCTGGTCACGGACCTGGACGCGGGCGCGGAGACCGGTGAGGGCGTCTCGCACACCGAGGTGCTGAGGGTGTTCGGCGAGAACATCGGGCGGCTGCGGTCGGTGCTCTTCGACGCCGTGGAGGCGCTGCCGAAGACGGACGAGCGCGACTGCCTGTGCACCCACGCGCACGACGGCTGGGACCTGGGGATCGAGCTGCCGTAGGGCGCCGCGCCGCCGTCGGAACGTAACCCCGTCACCCGTGTGGGTGGCGGGGTTTTCCACATGCTGTGGGCGGTCCACAGGGCGGAGCGGGGTGGGGGCCGGGTGGCGGATCGTGGGGGCTGTCCGGGCGGAGTGCCCGGTGCTGGAGCCTCACGATGGGCGGTGTTCGTCATGTCCGGATCCGATGCCTTCCCCTCCGTTACGTGTCCCCCGCCGCGCGCGGTGCCGATGTTCGAGCCCCTGCGGGTACGGGGAGGCGGCGCGGCCCGGCTGCGCAGGGCGTTGCGGCGCAGACGCCGGGCGACCGCGGCCGGGCTGGCGGTGGTGGCGGCCGCGCTGGCGGCTGCCGGTCCGCGGGCGGAGGCCTCGCGCGGGGACCCGGCGCCGGTGCGGCCCGTGGTGGCGCCGGCCGCGGTGCCGCTGGTGTCCGCGCCGGTGCGGATCGCGGACGCGGCGACGGTCCGGCTGCTGCGGGCCGGGGACCGGGTGGACGTGGTGGCCGCGGGCGAGCCCGGGCGGGAGCGGGAGCGGCCCCGGGTGGTGGCGGCAGCGGCGCGGGTGAGTGCCGTTCCGGTGCCGGAGGAGGGCGCCCGGGACGCGGGGGCGCTGGTGGTCCTGTCGGTGCCGCGGGAGACCGCGCGGGCGCTGGTGGGGGCGGGTGCGGTGGCTCGACTGGCGGTGACACTGTGTTGATTCGTACACACGCCCGGTCAAGTCGCCTTGAGGTGTGCGTCGATTGGACACTGCGCGGCCCGACTGCCGTAGTTTTCGGAACCGTTGGCTCCGTGTCCTGTGACACCCGTGAAGAGAGGCTCAGTGGTGAGCGAGAAGAAGGTCGGCGTGCTGGCGGGGTTCAAGGCCTTCCTGATGCGCGGCAACGTGGTCGACCTCGCGGTGGCCGTGGTCATCGGCGCGGCGTTCACGAACATCGTGAACTCCGTGGTGAAGGGGATCATCGGCCCCCTGGTCGGCGCGGTCGGCACGAAGAACCTGGACGTGTACGCGACCTGCCTGAAGGAGCCCTGTGGGGTGGACGGGGCGGGCAACCCGACGGGGGTGAACCTCCTCTGGGGCTCGGTGCTGAACGCCACGCTGACGTTCGTGATCACCGCGGCGGTCGTGTACTTCCTGATGGTGCTGCCCATGTCGAAGTACCTGGCCCGCCAGGAGGACCGGCGCAAGGCCCGCGAGGGCGTGCAGGAGATCGTCGAGATCACCGAACTGGAGGTGCTGAAGGAGATCCGCGACCACCTGGTCACCCAGCGCGAGGGCGGCACCGGCGCCCACCGGGCCCCCGTCGCGGACTAGTCCGGGCCGCTCAGAGGTGGTGGGGCGGCTTCTCGTCGAGGAAGCGCGCGAGGTCCGCGGCGCTGTCGGCGGGTGGCCGCTCGCCCCACCCGTGGTCCGTGTCGTCCGAGGACTGCCGGTCCAGGGGGTCGTCGAAGATCAGCGCGGGCTTCGGCCGGGGCGCGGGCTCGGGGGTGGGGGCGGTGCTGCTCATGGCTCCAGGGTACGGCCGGGGTGCGGGTGGCTCAGCTCGGCGCCTCGGCGCCCTTGCGGGCGTAGAACCACCAGCAGACCGCGAGGCAGGTCGCGTAGAACCCGATGAAGATCCACAGCGCTGTGGTCACGTGGAGGTTCGCGAACATGGCGGGGATGAAGAAGAAGCCGTAGGCGGCGATGGCGGAGGAGAAGCCGGTGACCGCTCCCGCCTCCATCTCGGACTGCTTCAGCGCGGCGGCCTGCGCCTGCTCGCCCTGGCCCTGCGCGGCCCTGGCGTGCTGGTCCCGGAAGATGACCGGGATCTGCCGGAAGGTCGAGCCGTTGCCGAGGCCGGAGAAGAAGAACGCGGCCAGGAAGCCGGTGTAGAAGGTCCAGAAGCTGCCCTGGTCGCCGTCGTGGGGCAGGGCGAAGATCACCACGACGAGGGAGGCGGCCATGCCGACGAAGGACAGCATGGTCACCCTGGCGCCGCCCATCCGGTCCGAGAGCCAGCCGCCGGCCCAGCGGGTGAGCGCGCCGACCAGCGGGCCGACCCAGGCGTAGGTGAGGGCCTGGTAGCCCTGGGACTCGAAGTTGTCCTTGATGAGCAGCGGCAGGCCGGCGGCGAAGCCGATGAAGGAGCCGAAGGTTCCGACGTAGAGCCAGGTCATCAGCCAGTTGTGCTTGCGCTTGAAGATGATCTTCTGCTGGCTGAAGGGGGCGGCGGCGACCTTGAGGTCGTTCATCAGGAACCACGCCAGCAGGGCCATGACGACGAGCAGCGGGACCCAGACGAAGGCGCCGTTCTGGAGCCAGACGTCGGTGTCCTTCTTGGTGTCGTGCTGGGGGCCGCCGGCGGGGGCGCCCAGGACGGCGGCGGTGACGACCAGCGGGGCGACCAGCTGGACGACGCTCACGCCGAGGTTGCCCAGGCCGCCGTTGAGGCCGTTGGCGTTGCCCTTCTCGCGCTTGGGGAAGAAGAAGCCGATGTTCGCCATGGACGAGGCGAAGTTGGCGCCGCCGATGCCGCAGACGGCCGCGATGAGGACCATCTCCCAGTAGGGGGTGCCGGTGTCCTGGAGGGCGAAGCCGAGCCAGAGCATCGGGACCACCAGGATCAGCGTGCTGAAGGCGGTGAACTTCCGCTCGCCGAAGATGGGGCCGATGAAGGTGTAGAGGATCCGGAAGGTGCCGCCGGTGATGCCGGGGACGGCGGTCAGCCAGAAGAGCTGCGACTTGGAGAAGCCGAAGCCGACGTCCCCGAGCCGGACGACGGTGACGGACCAGACCTGCCAGACGACGAAGCCCAGCATGAGTGCGGGGATCGAGATCCACAGGTTGCGGGTGGCCACCCGCTTGCCGGTGGCCTGCCAGAAGGCATCGTCCTCGGGACGCCACTCGACGATGGTCGATCCGGGCTTGTAGGTCTCCGCCCGGTGCGAGCGCGGGGTGGTTCTGGTCGGTATGGACACTCGTCCACGCTAGGTCGGATGTCCATATTCGGCCTGTCGTGCGTCCCGCGGACGGCCCAACGGGACCCGGGGCTCACACGGCGTCCAGGCCCTGGGCGGCGAATACGCCCCGGGCGTGCGCGACCTGCCCGGCCGTCGGGGACGGGGTGTCGTGGAGGGTGAACTCCATGCCGAGCGCCTGCCACTTCCCCTCCCCCAGCTTGTGGAAGGGCAGCACGTCCACGCGGGAGACGTTGCCGAGGGAGGCGGCGAAGGACGCCACTCCCTCGATGTTGGCCGGGGCGTCGGTGAGGCCGGGCACGAGCACGAAGCGCACGTGCACCTCCTTGCCGAGGTCCGCGAGACGGTGGGCGAAGTCCAGGGTGGGTGCCGGCGGGCGGCCCGTCACCTTGCGGTAGGTGGCGGGGTCCCAGGACTTGATGTCGAGGAGGACGAGGTCCACGTCGCGCAGGAGCGCGTCGGTGGCCCTCACGCCGAGGAAACCCGAGGTGTCCAGGGCGGTGTGCAGGCCGAGTTCGTGCTTCATGCGGTGCAGCAGCTCGCCGGCGAAGACGGGCTGGAGGAGCGGTTCGCCGCCGGAGATCGTGGCTCCCCCGCCGGAGGCGGCGATGAAGCGCGTGTACTTCGCGGCCTCGGCGATGACGTCGTCGGCGGAGGTCCGCCTGCCGTTCCGCATCCGCCAGGTGTCGGGGTTGTGGCAGTAGAGACAGGTCAGGGGGCAGCCGGAGAGGAAGGTGACGAAGCGGGTGCCCGGGCCGTCGACGCCGGTCGACAGGTCCCAGGAGTGCACGGAGCCCTCGCTGGGGCGGCCGGTGACGGCCGCGGCGGGGGTGACGGCGGCGGGGCCGGCGGTGGCACGGGGGAGGTTCTGGCCCAGCAGGATGGTCATGGCAGGCGCTCCTGGACTGTCTGGTCTCGGGCTGTCTGGTCTCGGACGGTCCGGTCGCCGGAGGCTGCGGCCGGCGGTGCCCGGTGGTGGCGCGCGGTCCCGGGGCCGGGGTGAGGGCCGGGCCCCGGGCCGCGCGGTCGGGGGGGCTCTAGAGGGAGCCGTGGAAGGTGCGGTTGAGGACGTCGAGCTGCTGCTCGCGGGTCAGCCGGACGAAGTTCACCGCGTAGCCGCTGACGCGGATGGTGAGCTGCGGGTAGTTCTCCGGGTGTGCCATGGCGTCCTCGAGCACGTCGCGGTTGAGGACGTTGACGTTCATGTGGAAGCCGTCGCTGGCCGTGTAGCCGTCGAGCACACCCGCCAGGTTCCTGATCCGCTCCTCGGGGGTGCGGCCCAGGCCGTCGGGGGTGACGGTGCTGGTCAGCGAGATGCCGTCCTCGGCGTCCTCGTAGGGGAGCTTGGCGACCGACAGCGCCGAGGTGACGTAGCCGTGGGTGTCGCGGCCGTTCATCGGGTTGGCCCCCGGGGAGAAGGGCTCGCCGGCCCGGCGGCCGTCGGGGGTGTTGCCGGTCTTCTTGCCGTAGACCACGTTGGAGGTGATGGTCAGGACCGACTGGGTGTGTTCGGCGTTGCGGTAGGTGGGGTGCTTGCGCACCTTCTTCATGAACTCCTCGACCAGCCAGACGGCGATGTCGTCGACGCGGTCGTCGTTGTTGCCGTAGGCCGGGTAGTCGCCCTCGACGGTGTAGTCGGTGGCGAGGCCCGTGTCGTCGCGGTGGACGGTGACCTTGGCGTGCTTGATGGCCGAGAGGGAGTCGGCGGCCACCGCGAGGCCGGCGATGCCGCAGGCCATGGTGCGGCGCACGTCGCGGTCGTGGAGCGCCATCTCGATGCGCTCGTACGCGTACCTGTCGTGCATGTAGTGGATGACGTTCAGCGCGTGGACGTAGACGTTCGCGAGCCACTCCATCTGCTCGTCGAACTTCGCCATCACCTCGTCGTAGTCGAGGACTTCGGCGGTGATGGACCCGGTCTCCGGGCCGACCTGGGCGCCGGACTTCTCGTCCCGGCCGCCGTTGATCGCGTAGAGCAGGGTCTTGGCGAGGTTCACCCGGGCGCCGAAGAACTGCATCTGCTTGCCGACCGGCATCGCGGAGACGCAGCAGGCGATGGCGGTGTCGTCGCCGAAGCGGGGGCGCATCAGCTCGTCCGACTCGTACTGCACGGAGGAGGTGTCGATCGAGACCCTGGCGCAGAACTCCTTGAAGCCCTGCGGGAGCCGGGGCGACCAGAAGACGGTCATGTTCGGCTCGGGGGCCGGGCCGAGGTTGTAGAGGGTCTGGAGGTAGCGGAAGGAGGTCCTGGTGACGAGCGGGCGGCCGTCCTCGCCCATGCCGGCGATGGACTCGGTGACCCAGGTCGGGTCGCCGGAGAACAGCTCGTCGTACTCGGGGGTGCGCAGGAAGCGGACGATGCGGAGCTTGATGATGAAGTCGTCCACCAGTTCCTGGGCCTGTTCCTCGGTGAGGAGGCCGGCCTCGATGTCGCGCTGGAGGTAGACGTCGACGAAGGTGGAGGTGCGGCCCAGCGACATGGCTGCGCCGTTCTGCTCCTTCACGGCGGCCAGGTAGGCGAAGTACAGCCACTGGATGGCCTCGCGGCCGGTGGCGGCCGGGCCGGAGATGTCGTACCCGTACGAGGCGGCCATGGCCTTGAGCTCGCCGAGCGCCCTGATCTGCTCGGACAGCTCTTCGCGGAGGCGGATGGTCTCCTCGACCGCGGCGGGGTCCCGCGGGAGGGCGTTGAGCTCGTCCTTCTCGTCCTTCTTGGTGGCGATGAGGCGGTCGACGCCGTAGAGCGCGACGCGGCGGTAGTCGCCGATGATGCGGCCGCGGCCGTAGGCGTCCGGGAGGCCCGTGACGATGCCGGCCTTGCGGGCGGCGCGGATCTCGGGGGTGTAGGCGTCGAAGACACCGGCGTTGTGGGTCTTGCGGTACTCGGTGAAGACCTTCTCCAGCTCGGCCGAGACCGGGTACCCGTAGGTCTCCAGGGCGCCGGCGACCATGCGCCAGCCGCCGTACGGCATGATCGCCCGCTTCAGCGGGGCGTCCGTCTGGAGGCCGACGATCAGGTCCTTGTCGCGGTCGATGTAGCCGGGGGCGTGGGCGGTGATGGTGGAGGGGATGTCGTGGGCGACGTCGTAGACGCCCTTCTCCCGCTCCTCGGGGAAGCGGTCCGTGATCGCCTTCCACACGGCGGTGGTGCGCTCGGTGGGGCCGGCGAGGAACGCGTCGTCGCCCTCGTAGGGGGTGTAGTTCTGCTGGATGAAGTCACGGACGTCGATGGCGTCGCGCCACAGGCCGCCCTTGAAGCCCTCCCAGGCTCCGCCGTTCACGGTCGTCTCCGTACGAGCAGCAGTCATGACCCGCAACCTTCCGATCTCGCCTCATTGCTTGCTTCCATTGCACGCCTTTTGATCGATCATTTGGCGCCGCATTGGTCCCCTGCTGCGGACCGGAGGTCCTACCCGCCGCCCGGCACTCCCTCCGACACCCTCTTTGACCTGGGATTTTCGTCGGGACTTAGGGCCCTAGTGAGCTTGTGAATGCATTCACAAGAATCTGGGCGGCCAGGGGAGGGATGCCGACCGCGCCCCGCAGCCCCATGGCCGCCCCGCCCGTGCGCGAGCCGGGGGCGATGGCCGCGACCATCGCCCCCGGCTGGAGCAGCCCCGAGAGCGCGGGGTCAGCTCGGCGCTTCGGCACCCTTGCGGGCGTAGAACCACCAGGCCACCACGATGCAGCTGGCGTAGAAGCCGACGAAGCCCCACATCGCGCTGGTCACCGCGAAGTTGGCGAACATCGCCGGGATGAAGAAGAAGCCGTAGGCGGCGATCGCGGCCGTGAAGCCGGTGACGGCGCCGGACTCGATCTCGGCCTGCTTCAGTGCCTTGGCGTACTCCGGGGTGCCCTCGGTCAGGCCCTTCAGGTGCTGCCCGCGGAAGATCACCGGGATCTGCCGGAAGGTCGAGCCGTTGCCGATGCCGGAGAAGAAGAACGCCGACAGGAAGCAGAAGAAGAAGCCGTAGAAGTTGCCCTCACCGCCGCCGGCCGGCAGGAAGTTGATCACTCCGATGATCGAGAGCGCCATGCCCACGAAGGACAGGATCGTCACCCGCGCGCCGCCCAGCTTGTCGGCGATCCAGCCGCCCGCCCACCGGGCGAGCGCGCCCAGCGCCGGGCCCATCCAGGCGTACGTGGCGACCGAGTAGGCCGGGAACGTGGTCTTGATCAGCAGCGGCAGGGCCGCCGCGAAGCCGATGAACGAGCCGAAGGTGCCGACGTACAGCCAGGTCATCAGCCAGTTGTGCTTGCGCTTGAAGATGATCTTCTGCTGGCTGAAGGGGGTCGAGGCGACCTTCAGGTCGTTCTGCCCGAACCAGGCCACGGCCGCCAGGACCACCAGCACCGGCACCCACACGAAGGCGGCGTTCTGGAGGTAGATCTCCGAGCCGTTCGCCTTCTTCTGGCCCGCGCCGATCGCCAGCACCGAGGAGGTGATCAGGATCGGGGTCAGCAGCTGCACCACGGAGACGCCCAGGTTGCCCAGGCCGCCGTTGATGCCGGTGGCGTTGCCCTTCTCCTGCTTGGGGTAGAAGAAGCCGATGTTCGCCAGCGAGGACGAGAAGTTGGCGCCGCCGATGCCGCAGAGCGCGGCGATGGCGACCATCACGCCGTACGGGGTCTCCGGGTTCTGCACCGCGAAGCCCAGCCACAGCAGCGGGACGACGAGCACCACGGTGGAGATGGCGGTGAACCGGCGCTGGCCGATCATCGGGCCGAGGAAGGTGTAGAAGATCCGGGCGGTACCGCCGGTGATGCCGGGCACGGCGGTCAGCCAGAACAGCTGGGACTGGCTGAAGCCGAAGCCGACGTCCTTGAGGTTGGTCGCGGTGATGCTCCACACCTGCCAGACCACGAAGGCCACGAGCAAGGCGGGGACCGCGATCCAGAGGTTGCGGGTGGCCACCTTCTTGCCGGTGGACCGCCAGAAGGCGGGGTCCTCCGGGGCCCAGTCGGTGATCGTGCGTCCTGGCCGGTACTGCTCGGGATCGGGCGATTGCGCACGTCCGCCCTGCGTCGTGCGCGCGTCCTGGATAGCGGAAGTCATCGGATCTTCCCGGAGGTTGGTACGTTGCCTGACTTTTCCAGGATTCGCCCCGCGGGGGCCCTCACATCAGAGGCGAACGGACCGTGGGAAACGGAAAAGGTCCCGTCGCCCCACGGCCCGTCGGCACGTGCCCTGCAGTACTCAGGTCCGCAGCTCCGGCCGGGTCCCGGTTGACCGCCGCCCTGCGCGTCCGGCGGCCGCGCGTCGGGCACCTCGACGACCGGGCCCCGGCCCTCGCCGAAGGCCACCACCGGACCGCCGTCGCCGCCCACCTGCTCGCCCCCGGCCGGTTCATCCGGGCGCCGGCCGGCACCGGGGCCTGGGCCGTCACCGCGCCGCTCGCGGACCACCCCCGGCCGGCCCGGCTGATGCTGCGCCGGTACGAGGAGACGCGCGCCCGGCACCCGTACGCCCCCGGGGCCGGACGGGCCGCCTGACGGCACCCCGCACCCGCGGCCTCGCCCACTCCCCCGCACCCGAGCCGCGCCCCGGCACACCCCCCGCGACCACCCGAGGCATGCCGGGCGGCCCCGCCGCGCGTCCGGCCCGCCCGGACGGGCCCCTTCTGGTGTGCTGGGCGGCATGGCGTACCAACCGATGACCGCCCGCAGCCGCGACGAGGAACACCGCGCGGCCACCCCGCTGGAGCTCTTCTTCGACCTGTGCTTCGTCGTCGCCGTCGCGCAGGCCGGCAAACAGCTGGTGCACGCCCTGATCGAGGACCATGCGGCGGCCGGCATCACCGGCTACCTGTTCGTGTTCTTCGGGGTGTGGTGGGCCTGGATGAACTTCTCGTGGTTCGCCTCCGCCTACGACGTCGACGACGTGCCCTACCGGATCGCGACCCTGGTGCAGATCTCCGGCGTGCTCGTCTACTCCGCCGGCGTGCCGCGCGCCTTCAACGACAACGACTGGACCGTCGCGGTCCTCGGCTACGTGCTGATGCGCCTGGCGCTCACCACCCAGTGGCTGCGCGCCGCCGCCGGCGAGCAGGGCCCGGCCCGGCGCACGGCCCTCACGTACGCCGTCGGGCTGGTGATCTGCCAGGTGGGCTGGGTGGCCCTGCTGGCGGCTCCGGAGAGCAGCAGGCGCTGGCTGTTCCTCGTGCTGGTGGTGGCCGAGCTGGCCGTGCCGATGGTGGCCGAGCGCGGCTTCGAGACGCCCTGGCACGCGCACCACATCGCCGAGCGGTACGGGCTGTTCACCATCATCGTGCTCGGCGAGACCATCGCGGCGGCGACCGTGGCGGTCCAGTCCGCGCTCGACGAGCACGAGGCGCTGGACGAGCTGCTGCCCATCGCGGCGGGCGGTCTGCTGGTCGTCTTCGCGGCCTGGTGGATCTACTTCGCCGTGCCCGGCCACGAGATCCTCACCAGCAACCGCGAGGCCATCCCCTGGGGTTACGGCCATTACGTGATCTTCGGGTCGGCCGCGGCGATCGGCGCCGGCATCGAGGTGGCCGTCGAGCACGCGACGGGCGAGGGGCACATCTCGCAGTTCGCCGCGAACCTGTCGGTGACCGTGCCCACCGCCGTCTTCCTGATCACCGTCTGGCTGCTGCACTCCCGCCACTTCAAGCGCGGCGCGGTGCAGCAGCTGGTCCTGCCGGTGTCCGCGCTGGCCGTGCTGGCCTGCTCGTTCGCGGGCGACGCCGCGGTCCTGGTGGCCGGTCTGGTGTCGGCCCTGACGGTGGCCGTGGGCGTCGTCCTGACCGAGCGGACCGGTCCCCCCGCCCGGATGTCCGTGTAACGAGCGCCCGTGTCCACGTAAACGCATCCCGCCTCACACGATGGGTGGAATCTGGCCGCCCATCCGCCGTACGGGCCCGCAACCCGCCCCGCGGCACGTGAGGATGACGGCCGTGACAGGGAACCTCGCCGATCCGGCGTTCTGGCAACTGGCCCCGGCCGACCGCCTCAGGGAGTTCGCGCGGCTGCGCGCCCTCGACGGGCCGGCCTACTTCCGTGAGCGGCCGGCCTCGTGGCGGGGGCCGGAGCGCGGCCACTGGGCGCTGGTCAGGCACGCCGACGTGACCGAGGCCAGCCGGCTGCCGAAGGTCTTCGCCAGCGCGCCGGGGGTCACCACCCCGGAACCCGCGCGCTGGGTACGGGCCCTGTTCGGCGACTCGATGGTCAACCTGGACGGCACGGACCACGCCCGGCTCAGGAAGATCGTCTCGCGGGCGTTCACCCCGCGGCTGCTGGCCGAGGCCGAGCGCGACATCCACAAGGTGGCCGCGCGGATCGTGGACGACATGCTCGACCGGCGCCCGGACGAGTTCGTCGCCGCCGTGTCCTCCCGGCTGCCGCTGGAGGTCATCTGCAACATGATGGGCATTCCGGAGGAGTACCGGCCGGAGATCGCGGACCGCGTCAACCACGCCTCCGAGAACATCGGCGTGGAGCGCGGCCTGGCGGCCCGCCTGCGGATGCCCGGCCGGGGCCTGCGGGCGCTGGCGCGGATGCAGCGGATGGTCGCGGGCATCGGCCGCGAGCGACGCCGTCACCCCACCGACGACCTGATCTCGGCCCTCGTGTGCGCGAACGTCGACGGGCAGGCGCTGGGCGCCCGCCAGCTGGGCGCCTTCTTCTCGCTGCTGATGGTCGCGGGGGTGGAGACCACGCGGAACGCCATCACCCACGGGCTGAGCCTGCTCACCGACTTCCCGGACCAGCGCGAGCTGCTGCTCTCGGACTTCGAGCGGTACGCGGACGGGACGGTGGACGAGATGATCCGGCACTCGACGCCGATCATCCAGTTCCGCCGGACGGTGACCACCGAGCACACGCTGGGCGGGCACACCTTCCGGCCGGGCGACAAGGTGGTGCTCTACTACGCGTCCGCCAACCGCGACGAGGCGGTCTTTCCGGACCCCGACGCCTTCGACATCACCCGGAGCCCCAACCCGCACCTCGGGTTCGGCGGCGGCGGCCCGCACTTCTGCCTGGGCGCGCACCTGGCGAAGGTGGAGATGAAGGCGCTGTTCCACGAGCTGCTGACCCGGCCGGTGGGCCTGCGGGCGGTCGGGCTGCCCGATCTCGCGGGCTCCAACTTCGACAACCGGGTCAGGTCGCTGCGGTTCGCGTTCTCCTGCCCGGGCGAGCGCCGACCGTAAGGCCGTCGACGGCGGTACGGCGGCCATGCGTACGGGGGCCATGCGTACGGGGGCCCGCCCCCGGTGCCGGGGACGGGCCGCCACCGGGCAGGCTGGGAGCCCGGCGGCGGCCGCCCTCCCCGCGCCCCCGTCCGGGGAGGAACCGGGGAACTACCCGCTCACTTGCGGAGCTTGGTCACCGGCAGCAGGCAGTGGGCGCTGCTGGTCAGCACCCCTTCGTCGCCCGCGAAGGCCTGGAGCTGCTCGGGGCTGACCGGGCGGCCCGGCGTGGCCTCGGGCCAGGGGCGGGTCGCGAACAGGAAGTACACCTGGCCGAGTTCGTCGGCGGCGGCCACCCACTCCGGCGGGGCGGGGCACTGCACGTTCATGCCCGGCATCGTGAGCACCGCCTGCTCGGCCTCGACCAGGACCGTGACCGGGAGGCTCGGCATCCGCGTGCCGTCGAGGACGACGTCGCCGATCGGCAGGCCCGTCTTCTCCAGCAGCGCCCGCACGGCCGCCTCGCCCGCCTCGGGCCCGCCCTCGCCGTCGCCGAGGGAGTAGGCGAGCAGGTAGGGGATGTCGTGGCCCTCCTCCGGGTCGCCGATCCAGGCGAGGACGGAAAGGGTGCCCAGCTGGTTCCCGCGTACCGCGGATTCGGTGTGAGTCGAAGTCATGCGCGGCACCCTAGTGGCATTTTCCGGCGCCCTTTCCCGCCCCTTCACCCCCTCGGACTAGACCTGCCAGAAACCCTCTCCGGAATTCGCCTGCATGTTCGCGTCGCGGTACTGGAGACGGACGATGCGCACGTTCTCCGGAATTTCGAACACGACCCAGCCTTCGGCCTGCTCGCCGACGGCGAGGGAATCGAAGGGGAGCGGTTTTCCGGTGGTCAGTTCACCCGTGGGCACGGAGGGGTGGCGCACCCCCTCGGCGTCGATCGCCCACATGCTCCCGAGCGCCCCGTACGAGGCACCTCCGACGTTGACGAACCGCATCCCGGCACCCACCCACCGCTTGCCCGCGGCGGGCGCGTACTCCCTGGCGGCACTGACCGCCGGGTCGACGTACGCGTGCAGCACGGCCTGGAGGTGGCGGCCCAGTTCACGCCCCCGGAAGTTCACCGTGTCCCCGATCCGGGCCGCCCCGGCCCGGCTGCCGGCCCGCTCCTGCCCCCGGACCACCGCGTCCGCGGCGTCGGCACCCTCCGCGTCCGCGCCGCCCCGCGCGTCGTCGCGCCCGGTCAGCGGCGGCGCGACGGCGGGAGCGCCGCCCGCACCCCCCTGGGCGCTCTGGCACGCGGCGGACCCGAGCAGCAGAAGGGGGAGGAGGGCCAGGGAGAGGGGCGCGGCTCGACGCATGGGGGGTCCCTTCCGGGGATTCGAATTCCCGCCATACTCACGCGGCCGCGCGGACAAATGCACCCAACGACACGGGGCACGGCGAGTGAGTTCGCCCCGCGCGATCAGCACAATTCGATTCGGCGGCGCACCGCCGCCGTTCCCCCCACCCCCGGAAGGCATCATGCGCATCACCGGACTCGCCCTCGCCACCCTGGCCGCACTGGCGACTTTCACCTCACCCGCCGCGGCCGACGCATTCTCCGGTCAGATTTCCGTACGGGACGAAGTGCACATCGCACCCGACGGTACGGTCACCCTTTCCGGCACCTACCGCTGTTCCGGCGCGTCACCCGACCGGGCGGTCTTCCTGACGAGCAGCCTGGAGCAGAACGGCCGGCAGATCGGCTTCGGGTCGACCGACGCGGTCTGCGACGGGGGCGAACACCCGTGGTCCAGCAGCGGACCCGTCGAGCCGCTGGGCGGCGACCTGGGCTTCCGCGAGGGTCCGGCACGCGTGCAGGCCCGGCTGATGACCCTGGAGAACTCCGGCTGGCTGCCGCTGCCCCGCGGGCTGGCCGGCCACGAGGAGGGGGTCGCCCTCGTCGACCACCGGTCCTGACGCCGGCCGCGCCGGCGGTGCCGGCGCCGCCGCACCTACGGGCACTCGGCGCCGACGCCCACGACCGACATGTACGCCACCGTGCGGCAGCCGGGTCCCTCCGGGGCCCGGTCCGCCGTCCGCGCGGCGGCGAGCGGCAGCGCGACGACCGCGAGCACGAGGAGCAGCAGCCCCGTCAGGGCCCCCTTGGTCATCCACCGCATGGCTGAATCCGTTCCATACGCCGATGGTCACCCGGCACCGCCCGCCCCACAACTCGACGTGACCGCCCGGGCACGCCGAGCGATCCGTCGCGGCCGGTCACCGGCCGCGCCGGGCCCGTCTCACGTGCCCTCGGCCGGGCCCGCGAACTCGCACCACACGGCCTTGCCGTCGCCCCGGGACTCCACTCCCCAGTGCGTGGCCAGCGCGTCCACCAGCAGCAGCCCGCGTCCCGTGGTGGCCGCCTCTCCCGGCGAGCGCCGCCGCGGCCAGACGCTGGAACGGTCCTTCACCCAGAGCCGGATCCGCCGGACCGGCTCCGGCAGCACCTCCATGGTGAGCACCGCGCCGCCGTCGGTGTGCAGCAGGGCGTTGACCAGCAGTTCTCCGGCCGCGAGTTCCACGTCGTCGGCCAGCTCCGGCATGCCCCAGTCCCGCAGCGCCTGGCGCAGCGCGTACCGGGCCTCGGAGAGCCCCTCCGGGTCCGCCTGGTGCACGTACTGGTGGATGCGCGGGGCCCGGTGGGTGCCCGGGTCCGGCGCCCGGCGCAGCACCAGCAGGGCCACGTCGTCGCCCGAGCCCCAGCGCTCCCAGAGCCGGTCGGAGAGGTGGTCGGCGAGCGCGCCGGCCTCCTGGGGGCCGCTCCTGACCGCGTGGGCCAGGGCCTCCATGCCGGCCGTGATGGCGGTGCCCGGCTCCTCCACCAGGCCGTCCGTGCAGAGCACCAGGGTCTCGCCGGGCACCAGGTCGAGCCGGGTCTCGGGGAACTCCTCCTGCGCGAAGACCGAGGCGAGCCCGAGGGGCAGCCCGCCGCGCAGGTTCGGCCAGCCGGTGCGACCGTCGGTGTGCCGGATCAGGGGGCCGAGGTGGCCGGCGCGGACCGCACGCACCCCGCCCGTCTCCAGGTCGACCTGGGCGTACGTGCACGTCGCGAAGCGCTCGGTGTCCAGTTCCGCGAGGAAGCGCGAGGCCCTGGCCAGCACCGTCGAGGGCGGGTGGCCCTCGCCCGCGTACGCGCGCAGGGCGATCCGCAGCTGGCCCATGATCGCGGCCGCGTGGGTGTCGTGGCCCTGTACGTCGCCCACGACCAGCCCCACCCGGTCGCGGGGCAGGGCGATCACGTCGTACCAGTCGCCGCCGACCTCCCGGCCGCTCCACGCGGAGTGGTAGCGGACCGCGATCTCCCCGCCGCTGATCTCGGGGATCCGGCGGGGCAGCATGGCCGCCTGGAGTCCGGTGGCGAACTCGCGCTCCTGGTCGAAGAGCAGGGCCCGCTGGAGCGACTGCGCGACGATGCCGGCCAGGCCGAGGCAGAGGTTGCGCTCCTCGGGGCTGAACTCGCTGCGCCTGCGGTAGAAGAGCACCAGCCCGCCGATGGCGGTGTCCTGGGCGATCAGCGGCAGGTAGGCGGCCGCGTCGAACTCGATCCGCCGCAGGTAGTCGCCGAGCAGCGGGAACTCGTCCGCGAGGGCGTGCAGCGAGGTCACGAAGCGGGCCCTGCGGGTGAGCACCGCCTGCGAGAGGGGCAGCGAGCCGTCCAGCCGGGTGTAGCGGCGCTCGTCGAGGATCTCCAGGGACTCGCCGCTCAGCGCGATGATCTTCATCGTGCCGTTCTCGGCGAGGCCCAGGGCCAGCCCGTCCGCGCCCAGCCGCTCCAGCGCGCCGGCGCCGGTCAGCACGGCGGTGACGTCGTCGACCGTGACCGCACGCGAGAGGGCCTCGGTGGTGCGCTGCACGATGGTGGTCTGCTTGGCGCGGGCCGCCTCCAGCTTGCGCAGCAGCGTGGAGTGCGCGAGCTCGGCGGTGGCGTTGCGGACGATCCCGAGGATCCGGCGGCCCTTGCCGTCCCCGTCGCGCATGATCCGGCCCTGGGTGTGGGTCCACTGCTCGGTGCCGTCGCGCCGCTGCACGGTGAAGTACGAGCCGTACTCGGTGTCGCCGGCGTCGAGGGCGGCCTGCACGACGGCCTGGAGCCGCGTCCCGTCCTCCGGAGCGATGCGGAGGCCCAGGCCTGAGGAGGTGTGGTCGAACTCCTCCGGCTCCAGGTCGAAGACCGACAGGGCGCCGGCGTCGAGGTCGAGCCGCCCGCTGTCCAGGTCCCAGTCGAAGCTGCCCATCTTGTTCAGGGCGAGCCGCTCCCCGGGTCCGACGGCGGGCACCGCCACCGGGCCCCGTTCCTCCGCACCCGACTCAGCCTCCGCCATGGGACTCCCTCCGGACGCTACGGACGTCGGACGCTACGGACCGGGCCAGCACGGCTGGGAGATCAGCCGTTCCCATTCTGGGTCAGGATGCCCGGGAAGGGTCCTTCCAGCCTCCCGCCACCGTCTGACGAGCGACAGGTAGATCGTGGACTGGTCCGGGTACGCCGGGGGCGCGGCGGGTCCGGCGTACGGCCGGGCTTCCACCCGGCTGGCCGGGATGCGCACCCAGCCCCGCCCCTCTGCTCGGTCCGGGCTCATCGCCGACCCCTCTCACCGCACGGACGACGTCGGGTACCCGGCTCCCCGCCCCGGACCGGCGGAGCGGGCGCGGGAAGACCCGGGCAGCGGGCCCCGGCCTCCGAGGCGCCGCCTGACTCCTCCCACCAGTCTCCCCGCAGCGAAGCCCGCGCCGTGCACGAATCGCATGGAAGGGCCGAATGAGGGAGCGGTGAGCAGTCCCGCGAAGAACAGTCCGGGGTGCGAGGACTCGAAGCCGGCGGTGAGCTCGGGCGTCCCGCCCGACCCGACCCGCCGCAGCCCGGCCCGCAGCCTGTCGTCCAGCAGGTCCAGGCGCGCCAGGTCCGGTACGAACCCGGTCGCCGCGATGACGTGTCCGGCCTCCAGTACGACGTCCTCGCCCCCGGCGGTGGTCAGCCCGAGCCGGGTCCGCGACCCCGCGGGCACCGCCCTGAGCAGCCGGTGCCCCAGCAGGACCGGCACCCGCTCCTCGAAGCGCTCCCGGAGCCACCAGGCCCCCGCGGGGCCCAGGGCGGTGGCGGCGATCCGCTCGCGCCGGGCGGCCGGGAGCCGCCGTACGGCGCCGGGCAGCTCGGCGTACACCCAGTTCCGCCAGCCGGTGCCGAGGCCGCTGTGCGGGTCCCGCATCCGCCGCAGCGGGCTGCGGGACAGGGGCTTGGCCGGGGTGTTCCAGTTGAGCCGCCCGGCCCGGGCCACCAGCCGGGGCTGCGCGCCCAGCTCGGCCAGCAGCGTGGCGGTCTCCATCGCCGCCTGGCCCCCGCCGACGACGATCACGTCCTGGCCCCGGAAGCGGCCCAGGTCCTGGTGGCCGCTGCTGTGCGAGCAGTGCTCGCCGGGCAGGGCGCGCAGGGCCCGGGGGTAGTGCCGGAAGGGCATGACGCCGACCGCCAGGGCCACGGTCCTGGCCAGCAGCGGCGGACCCTCGTCGGTGGTGATTCGGAAGCCGGTGCCGTGCGGGGCGACGGCGGTGACGGTGCGCTCCTCCACCTCGGGGACGGCGTGCCGGGCGAACCAGAGCCCGTACTCGCTGAAGGCGCTGATCGGCAGCGGCCGGCCGTGCTCGGCGACCAGGCCGCGGCCGGCGCAGTAGTCGGCGAGGGTGTGGCGGCCGGCGGGGTCGGAGAGGTTGGAGGCCCAGGGCTCGGACTTGAGGTACATGCCGCCGGGCATGTGGTCGCGCCAGGACTCCATGGGGCGGCCGAGCACCCGGACGGCCAGTCCGGCGGCCGCCGCGTGGGCGCCGATCGACAGCCCGTAGGGGCCCGCTCCGATCACCACGAGATCGTCCGTGCGGTTCATGGGATCACGCCCTTTCGTCGGTGGGGCATCGGTCGTGCCGGTCCATCGGCCGTACCGGGTCAGCGGGTCGCCGGGGCGCGCTCGGGGCGGTCCCGGACGGCGTCGGCGGAGGCGGGCGCGCGCAGGGGGTGCGCGGGTGCGGGCAGCGGGTCGCCGCCCCGCTGCCGGGGCGCCCGTACGACGGCGCGCGGGGCCCGTACGAAGGCCCGGGGCGCCGCGCGTACGAAGGCGCGGGGCACCCGTACGACGGCGCGGGCCGTCCGCCGGCCCCCGGCGGGCACGCCCCGAAGCGTCCCCCACAGGCGGCGGCCGCCCTTGTGCAGGCCCCGGCCCAGGAAGGCGCGGGCCATGGCGAGGAAGGGCAGCGGGTCGTCCGCGGCGAACCAGGCGGGCTCGATCCGCGCGCCGGCCCGGCGCGGGGCGGCGCCGCGGGTGGCCAGCGCGGCGAGCAGCGCGTAGTTCTCGGCGACGAACACCCGGCCGGGGCCGCCCGCCCGCTCGGGCACGGGCTGCCCGGTGAGGTCCAGGTAAAGGGCGCGTACGACGTCCAGCCCCGCGGTGTCGGTGAAGAGCCGGAACTGGGCGCCGGGCCGGGGGTTGAAGTCCAGCAGCCGCAGGCGGCCGCGCTCGTCCCGGCGGAAGTCAAGGTCGAGGATGCCCTGGTAGCCGAGGCGGGCGGCGAGGCGCAGCCCGGCCTCCTCGGCGGCCGGGTCGGGCAGCCAGCGGCCGACGGCGGTGAGGCCCGTGCGCACCGGCCAGGACAGCTCCTTGCGGCCGGAGCCGGTGAGCAGCGGCCGGCCGCCGCGGGCGAAGGCGCCGTGGAAGAACCAGTCGGTGTCGGGGCCGCCGGGCAGGAAGCGCTGGAGCAGCAGGGGGCTGCCGGCTTCGGCGGTCCGCTCGTACAGCCTCCGTGCCTCGGCCGCGGTGGTGACCAGGGTGGTGCTGCGCAGCCCGCTGTCCGGCGGCAGCAGCCAGGGGCGGCTCCACTTGGCGACGGCGGGCAGGCCGAGGCGCCAGGCGGCCTCGGCGGCCTCGGCGCCGCTGGCGGGGACGACGGTCTCGGGGTGCCCGACGTCCCAGCGGGCGCAGAGGGCGGCGAGTTCGGCCTTGTCGGCCACGCGGGCGGGGAGTTCGCCGGGCTGGGAGGGCAGCAGGTAGCGGCCGGCGAGCAGGGGGGCGATGCGGGAGACCGTGATGGCGCCGAGGTCGTCCATGGCGAAGAGCACCGCGGGCCGTCCGATGCGTTCCGACACCCCGGTGAGGCAGTCCAGGAGGGCGTCGGGGCCGAGGTCGCCCTCGGGGGCCGGGTGGGCCGCCCGCAGGTGGCGCGAGCGGGCCACCGGTCCGCCGTCCGCCTCGACCACGGCGTGCACCTCCACGCCCTGGCGGCCCAGGGATCTGACGGCGCCGAGGGTGCCGTGGTGGAAGGGGTTGCGGTCGAGGCGGAGCAGAAGTGCGGGCACATCGGTGGCGAACACGGCCATGGGAACGCTGTCTTTCACCTAGTCGGAGCAAGCGGAGGGGGTTGGCAGTCGCGAATGGCCCATCAACGGGTCATCAGACAGGCCATTAGTCGGATTGACTGCCTAACGTCTTTGCTAAGCGCATCGATTCAGGAAGCCTCTGGAGCCGCCATGTCCTCTCACCGCCGCAGACTGGCGAGCACCTGCCTCGGGACGGTCACGGCCGGCCTGCTCGCCACCGGTGCCGCCCTCGCCGCCGCCCCCGACGACGGACCGGGGAAACGGGGCGGGGCGGGCGACACCGCCATGGGCGCCTATCTCCACTACGGGGCACCCGGCGTGGACCGCATCCCGCAGCTGTCCACGTGGCTGGGCGGCACCGAACTCCGCGTCGGGCACACCTACTTGCCCGGCGACGCGTGGTCGAACATCGAGGGCGCCCCGGACTTCCTGGACAGCTGGGCGAAGTGGCGCAGGGCCAAGGCCGACCGGCTGTTCGTGCTCAACGTCCCGATGCAGGAGCGGAACGAGGCCGGCGTCCCCGACCACCAGGTCGCCCAGCTGATCAGGTCGGGCGCGCAGGGCGCGTACGACCACCACTTCAGGAAGCTCGCCGAGCGCCTGGTGGACCTGGGCGTGCCGGACACGGTGATCGTGCTCGGCTGGGAGATGAACGGCGTGACGTACACGCACCGGTGCGCGCCCGACCCGGAGAACTGGAAGGCGTACTGGAAGCGGATCGTCACCACGATGCGCTCGGTGCCCGGCCAGGAGTTCCGCTTCGACTTCGCCCCCAACCGCGGGACGGACGCCATCGGGTGGACCCGCTGCTACCCGGGCGACGACGTGGTCGACATCATCGGCATGGACTCGTACGACCAGGCGCCGGGGCGCACCTTCGACGAGCAGATCAGCCAGCCGTACGGGCTGCAGCAGCACGTGGACTTCGCGAAGGAGCACGGCAAGCGCATCTCGTACCCGGAGTGGGGGCTGTTCCGCAACGGCGACAACCCCGAGTACATGCGGCGCATGCTCCAGTGGATCCAGCAGCACAAGCCGCTCTACCACACGATCACCGACTACTGCCCGCACGGCGTCTGGCAGTGCGGGCAGAACCCGCGCTCCTCGCAGGTGTTCCGCGAGGCGCTCTCGTACAAGCCGCCCGTGGTCACGCCCCCGGTGGTCACCCCGCCGGTCGTGACACCGCCGGTGGTCACGCCTCCGGTCGTCACCCCGCCCGTGATCACCCCGCCGGTCGTCACGCCTCCGGTCATCACGCCTCCGGTCATCACGCCCCCGGTCATCACACCGCCGGTCATCACACCGCCGGTCGTCACGCCCAAGCCCAGCCCGGTCGAGCCGTCGCCCAAGCCCTCGCCCCTCAACCCCTCGCCCAAGCCCAGCCCGGTGAATCCCACGCCGAAGCCGAGCCCGGTGAAGCCGACTCCCAAGCCGTCGCCCGAACCCCCGAAGCCCACGCCGCCCGCCGAGCGCGAATGGTGCATGCCGCTCGACTTCGGCGACTGGTTCGACGAGATGTTCGGCAGCAAGAAGATCTGCTGGTCCTGGGACTGGGACGAGAGGGACGACTGGGACCAGCGCGAGGACTGGAACAAGGGAGACGACTGGGACAAGGAGGACGGCTGGAACGGCAGGGACGACTGGGAGACCAACGAGCCCGACGACAGCGGCTGGTGGCCGTTCTAGCCCCCACCTCACCGCCGGACCCCGTCCACCCGCCACTCGTTGATCCGGGCCCGCCAGTCACGGGCGGCGGGCAGCGCCTCCCGCAGGGCGCTGACCGCCCGCTCGCGCCCGGAGACCTGTGACTCGTGCAGCCGCAGCAGCGGCAGGTGCGAGGAACGGGCCAGCAGGAACCGCTGGTTGACCACCGTCTCGGGCCGCCAGTGGTTCTTGTACGGCTCGCTGCCGCGCAGCAGGCTCAGCACACCCCGCCCCCGCGCGTGGGCGTGCTGGGCCTCGTGCCGCAGCAGCATGGTGACCACGTCCACCTTCCGGGCCCGCAGCTCCGGATCGGCCCCGTACAGGTAGCCGCCGGTCAGCCCCGCCGACAGCAGCGTCAGGCTGGCGGCGACCACCCGGCCCTCCAGCCGGAACTCCGTCAGCCGGGCGTCACCGGTCCGCACCATCCGCCGCGCGGCCCTGATCAGGTGCTCCGAGAACCGCGGCTTCACGTGCTCCGGGGTCACCCCGCGCCCCCGCCACTGCTCCTCGTGCAGCCGCAGCAGCGTGCGCACCGTCTCCGGCACCTCGTGCTCGGACACCTGGTGCTCCTCGATCCGCAGCGCGTCGATCTTGCGGACCTTGGCCCGGGTGCGCTGGGCGCCCGCCGACGGCATCCGCTTGACCAGGTCATCGAAGGAGAGCACCGGGAACTCCGCGCAGGACGAGTCGGGCAGCACCGCGTGCGCGCCGTCCCACTCCCGCACCACCCGCTCCACCGCGGCCCCCGGCCGCACCTCCCGCAGGTCCACCACCACCCCGCGCGCGGCCCGGTGCAGCCCCCGGGCCAGCGCGGGCACGACCTCCGCCGCGTGCGCGTCGTCCACCAGCACGTCGCAGTAGTCGGTGATGCCCCCGCCCAGCGGCACCAGCAGCGGCAGCGGCCGGTGCACCAGCATCAGCGGGGCCGCACCGACCAGCTCGCCGGCCCGCCGGACCAGCACGATCCGCAGGCGGCCCTCCCTGCCGTACGACAGCCACCAGGAGTGCAGCCAGGCGTGGCTCTGGAAGGGCGTCGCGGTGGGACAGGCGCGCAGCAGCCGGTTCCACTCGGCCTCCAGCGCCGCGAACTGGCGGGGGTCCCGGCACAGGGTCACCGACAGCTCCCGGAACCCCGGTGCGGCCGGGCCCCCCGGGGAGCCGGCCGTCATCGCACCGGCTCCTTCTCCTTCACCGCGGCGGCCGCGGCGGCCTCGGCGGCCCCGCCGTGGGCCGGGCCGGGCAGCGAGGTCACCCCGGTGACCTGCACCGGCGCCGCCTCCACGGCCGGCGCGGACCCGTCCCGGCGCCGCCCCCTGGGCCGGGTCAGCAGCACCAGGCCGCCGATCAGGCCGCCCGCGCACAGCCCCACCGCGGCACTGACCGTGGCCGACGGCGAGGCGGGCTCGGCCGGGGCGACGGCCTGGTTGAACAGCAGCAGCCGGACACCCGTGTTCTTGGCCGCCTGGTTGCTGCTCAGGGAGAGCGCGTCGGCCACCGCGTTGGCGATGTCGGCGGCCTCGGACGCCTTGCCGGAGGTGCCGGTGATCGCGATCATCGGCGACTCGGGCGAGGTCTCGGCGCGCACCCGGGTGCGCAGCTGCCGCGCCGGGATCCCGGCGCGCGGCTGCGCGTAGGCGAGGGTCGAGGCACTGGTCGCGATGCGCGCGTAGGCCTGGGCGAAGCCGAGGGCGGTGGCCGGCTCGGTGGTCTCGTCCGGGACGGCGACCACGTAGCTGGTGGCCGCGTACTCCGGGGCCTTGAGGACCCCGTACGCGCCGCCGGCGGCCAGGCCGAGGACGGCGCAGGCCGGCAGCGGCCACCACGCGGGCGGCGGGAGCAGGCGCCGGCGGGCTCTGCGGACGCGGCGGGACGGGCCGGCGGGCTCGTCGGCGTGCGTGGTCTTCCGGTCGTTCTTGGCGGTGCCGGGCTCGGCCATGTGCGTACTCACTTCTTCGAGGACGGTGTGGTCTTGGAGGTCTGCGAGGGGGACGGGGACTGCGGGACGTGCGGGGCCCGGGGGGCGTCCGGAAGCAGCGGGACGGGCGCGAGCACCTGCGCGTACACCCGGAGCAGGGCCTCGGCGCTGTTGGCGATGTCGTAGCGGTGCACGACGGGCGGCGCGGGCAGCCGCCGGCCGCCGGCCGCCGCGTGCTCGCGCAGCGCCGCCACCAGTTCGTCCACGCCGGGCCCGATGCGGCGGGCGCCGGGGGCCTGGGAGGCGGGCAGGTCGTCGATGGCCGGACAGGTCACGTGCAGCACGGGCAGCCCGGCGGCCAGCGCCTCGACCACCGCCAGCCCGAACGCCTCCTCACGGGAGGGCGAGACGAACACGTCCATCGCCGACAGCAGGGCCGGGACCCCGGGCGCACGGCCGTCGGGCCCGTCGCCCAGCGCGTCCCGCTCACCGAGCAGGTGCACGCGGTCGGCCGCGCCGAGCTCCGCGGCCAGGGCGCGCAGCGCGGCCCGCTCCGGCCCCTCCCCCGCGATCACCAGCCGTACGCCCGGCAGCGCGGCCACGGCCCGCACCAGTACGTCGAACCGCTTGCCCGGCACCAGCCGCCCGACCCCGCCCACCACGAAGGCGTCGTCCGGCAGTCCGGTACGGGCCCGGGCGGTGCGCCGCGCCTCCGGGTCGAAGCGGAACCGCACCGCCTCGATCCCGTTGGGCACGACGTGCAGCCGCGCCTCCGGCACGCCCCACCCGCGCAGCCGGGCGGCCACCGTGTCGGAGACGGCGACGGTCGCCCCGCCGAGGCGCTCGCTCGCCAGGTACAGCGCGCGCACCCCGCCGCTCAGCGGCCGACCCTCGATCTCCGCGTCGCCCAGGGAGTGTTCGGTCGCGACGGTGGCGCCCACCCCCGCGAGGCGGGCCGCCAGACGCCCGTACACGCACGCCCGGTACAGGTGGGTGTGCACCAGGTCGTACCGGCCCCGGCGGATGAACCGCACCAGCCGCGGCAGGGCCCGCAGGTCGCGGTTGCCGGTCATGCCGAGGTGCACCACCCGCACGCCGTCGGCCCGCAGTCCCTCGGCCACCGGCCCGTCGTTGGTCAGGGTGAGCACGTCGCAGCGCACCGGCAGGTGCCGCAGCAGCAGCCGCAGCTGCTGCTCCGCGCCGCCGATCCCGAGGCCGGTGATGATGTGCAGGGCCTTCACGAGGCGGCTCCCAGCAGGTACCTGGCGCGGTGGCGGAGCCGCTTGACCCGCAGCCGGGCGGCGCCGTCGGCCTGGCTGACGTGGGTGCGGGGCATGGCGTGCGCGCCGCACAGCCGGCCCGGGTCGATGGCCACGGCGTACGCGTACCCGGCGGCCCGGGCCGCCTCGACGACCCGGCGGTCGACGGTCCCGTACGGGTAGCAGAAGCCTTCGGGGGCGGTGCCGGTGATCTGACGGAGCGCCTCGCGGCTGCCGCCCAGCTCCTGCTCCAGCACGTCGTCCGGGGCGGCGGTGAGGTCTTGGTGGAGGAGCCCGTGCGAGCCGATCTCCTGGCCCGCCGCGGCGATCCGGCGCACGTCCTCGGCCGTGAGCAGCGGCTTGCGCGGGCCCAGCGGGTCCCAGACGTTGTCGGTGCCGAGCCGGCCGGGCAGCACGTAGACGGTCGCCGTGCACTCGTACCGGCGCAGCAGCGGCAGCGCCCCGCTGAGGAAGTCGGTGTACCCGTCGTCGAAGGTCAGCCCGACCAGCCCGGCGCCGTGCCCGGCCGCGCGGGCGGCCCGCAGTTCGGCGACGGAGACCCCCCGCAGCCCCCGCGAGCGCAGCCACAGCAGCTGCTCCTCCAGGGCGGTGGGCGTGACGGTGATCCCGTACGGGTCCTCGGCCGGGTCGGTGAACTCGGCGACCGAGTGGTACATCAGCACCCAGGGGGTCCTGGGTGCGTGCTTCGCGCGGGGGCGCGGCGCGGGGCGCGAGGCGCTGGGTGTCGCCGTGTCAGCGGACATGACGGAACCTCTGGGTGATCGTGGCGGGCAGGGCGTTGACGTCGAGGGCCCGTATGGCCATCCCGGCGGCGATGAACATGGCCGGCACCAGCACGCAGCCGAGGGCGGCGCTGAGCAGGGGGTTGGGGATCATCGGCCCGGCCAGCCAGCCGGTGAAACAGGCCGCGGCGGCCGCGACGGACAGCCGGCCGAGGCTGACCGCCACCCGGCGGACCTGGATGGCGATCACGCGCGAGCCGATGCCGTACAGCAGCAGGGCCGCGGTGGTGGAGATGCCCGCCGCGTTGGCCGCGGCGATGCCGTACGTGCCCCACCAGCCCACGGCGAAGGCCCCCGCCACGACGTTCACCCCGAGTCCCGCGGCCATCGCGGCCGCCGGGAACCACATCGGTCTGGCGGTGGAGAAGAACGGCCGGCTGAGCGCGCCGACCAGGCAGTGGCCCAGCAGTCCGATGCCGTAGACGCGCATCACGGCGGCCGTGGCGAGGGTGTCCTCGTGGGTGAACGCCCCGCGCTCGAACAGCACCTGGATGATCTGAGGCGCGTACCCGATGACGAGCGCGGTGCCCGTCAGCACGGCCAGGGAGGCCAGCGCGAGGTCCTGCTCGACGCGCCGCCTGGCCTTCTCCCGCTCGCCGCCGGCCATGGCCTGGGCGACGACGGGGAAGGTGACGGTGCAGATCATCAGGGACAGCACCATCGGCATCTGCGCGACCTTCTGCGCGTAGTTGAGGTGCGAGATGGCGCCGGGCGGCAGGGAGGCGGCGAGGAACCGCTCGACCAGCACCTGCGACTGCCGGGACACGGCGAAGAAGATGACCGGCGCGAGGGTGCCCAGGGCCAGCAGGGTGGGCCGGTCGCGGTCCCGCAGCGCCCGGTGGGCGCGGCCCGGGCGGGGGTTGCCGAAGCCCACGTGGCGTACGAACGCGGGGAGTTGGACGGCGACCATCAGCAGCCCGCCGACCGCGACCCCGGCCGCGGCGGCCCGGACGCCGAGCGTGGCGTGCAGGGTCAGCATCGTGCCGATGATGCCGACGTTGTACGCGACGTAGATCGCGGCCGGCGGCAGGAAGGACCGGTGGGCCCGCAGCCCGGCGCTGAAGTACCCGGCGATGCCGAAGGTCAGCACGGTCAGGGCGGTCAGCCGGGTGCACTGGACGGCGAGGTCCGGGTCGGGCAGGCCCGGCGCGAGCAGCCCCACGACGAGGGGCGCGGCGACCAGCAGTACGGCCGCCACGGCGGCCAGCGTGACGGCCAGCCGCGGCAGCGTGGCGCCGACCAGCAGCCGTACGGGGTCCTGGGCGCGCGCCTCCCGGCGCGTGAGCCCGGCCCGGGCGGCCGACCGGCGGGCCAGCGCGTGGCTGAACGCGGGCACCATGAGCAGGGCCATGGCGTCCTCGATCAACAGCGTGGAGGCCATCTCGGGGACGGTCCACGCGATGAGGAAGGCGTCGCTGTCGTGGCCGGCGCCGAAGAGGTGCGCGATGGTCTGGTCGCGCAGCAGCCCGAACACCGCCCCGGCCACGGTCAGTCCCGCGGTCACGGCGGCGGCCTTGGCGAGGAACCCGCCCAGCCGCGGCCCGCCGGGCGGCTCCCCCTGCACGTCGGTCCCCTCGGTCCCGGGCGGTCCCCCACCGGGCCCCGCGCCCCCGGGAAGCGTCCCTCGGCCGTCCGCGCCGAAACCACCCGGGGCGGCCGGACTTCCGGTGCCGTAGGCAGGGGGGAGCTCCGGGGGCAGGGCCCCCGGGAGCGGCGCCGCGGTTTCCGTCACGCGACCGCCGCGCCTTCGCGTGCGGGTGCGGGGACGCGCGCGCCGGAGGTGTCCCCGCCGCCCGCGCCGGTGCCGCCGGCCGCGGCGGAGCCGAGGGCCCACCAGGCCGCGAGGCCGATGATCACGCCGGTCAGCACGGTGGACGGGCCGCCGATGTCGGCGTACAGGAAGTCCGTCAGCTGCCACACCAGGAGGCCCATCGCCGCCAGCCCGCAGTCCCGCACCGGGCGGGACGCGCGGTCCGGCCGGAGTGCCCGGCGCAGCCCCGCGACCAGGAGCACCGCCCAGCCGCCCGCCAGTGCGGTCAGCCCGATGAGCCCCTGCTCGCTGAGCACCAGCAGGTACATGTTGTGCGGGGACAGCAGGGGCTGGCGGAGGTACGCCTGGCCCGCGCCCGCGGTGTCGCTGCCCGAGGACAGCCCCAGCGAGGAGTGGCCGTCGCGGTGCGCCGGAAAGCCCTTGAGCCCCACGCCGGCGGCGGGCCGCTCCTGCCACATGGACGTGGCGGCGGCCCACATCGTGTACCGGTCCGTCACCGACTGGTCCGGCGCCGAACTCACCTGGGTGATGCTGGTCAGCCGCTCGGCCATCATCTCGGAGCCGACTCCGAAGCCGCCCACCAGCACCACCCCGGCCGCGGCCAGGGCAGCCAGCGTCCTGAGCGCCCGCCGCACCCCGGCCAGCAGCATCACCACCGCGAGGGCGCCCGCGGTCGCGATCCACGCGCCCCGGCTGAAGGACAGCACCAGCGGCACCACCAGCGCGAGGGCGCTCACCGCCGCCGGACCGCGCAGCCTCCGCGGGGTGCCCGGGGCCAGCGCCAGCGCCGCCGCGATCACCAGCCCGTACGCGACCACCGTGGCCATGCCCATCACGTCGCCGGGACCGAAGGTGCCCACGGCCCTGATGTCCTCGCCCTGGTACGACGCGCCGGTGTGGGTGGCGTACTGCACCACCCCCACCGCGCCCTGCACCAGCGCCAGCACCACGAAGCACCCCGCGGCCAGCCGGAACTCCCGGGCGTCCCGTACGAGCAGCACGATCGCGCCCGGCACGAGCACGAAGACCTGGAGGTAGCGCACGAAGCCGGTCAGCGCCGCGTACGGGTCCCCGGCGGTGACCGTGGCGGCGGCGAGGCCGACGGCCGGCATGCCGAGCAGCAGTGCGCCCAGCGGGCTCAGCCGCCGCACCTCGCCCCGCAGGGCCTGCACGGCGCAGCAGAAGACGAGCAGCAGCGAGGCCGCGTCGGCCGGGGTGACCTTGCCGGAGGCCGTGGCGTCACCGGCCGGCAGCGGCACGACCAGCAGCAGCACGGTCGCGGCGAGCGGCAGCAGCGGCCAGTGGCGCCGGAGCAGTTCGGGAAGCCCCTGCGGGGCGTGGGGACTCCCCCCGGCGAGGAGGCCGGACGGGACGGCGGCGCCGCTCATGTCAGCTGCCCCCCAGCCGGAAGCGGAAGAAGGAGGCGGCGGTGCGGGCGAGGATCCACAGGTCCTGCCAGAGCGACCAGGTGTCGATGTAGTGGTTGTCGAAGCGGGCCCGGTCCTCGATGGAGGTGTCCCCGCGCAGGCCGTTGATCTGGGCGAGGCCGGTGATGCCGACCGGCATCCGGTGGCGGGCCTCGTAGCCGGGGTGGACGGTGCTGAACTTCGCGACGAAGAAGGGGCGTTCGGGGCGCGGGCCGACCAGGCTCATGTCACCGCGGACCACGTTCCACAACTGTGGCAGCTCGTCGAGCGAGGACTTGCGCAGCAGGCTGCCGACCCTGCTCATCCGGTTGTCGTTGGCAACGGTCCAGCGGGTGGCGGACTCGTGCTCGTCGGCGGGGCGCAGGGTGCGGAACTTCAGCAGGGTGAAGGGCCGCCCGTACAGCCCCACGCGCTCCTGCCGGAAGATCACGCCCGGGCCGTCGGCGAGGCGTACGGCGAGGGCGCACAGGCCCATCAGGGGTGCGGCGAAGACCAGCGCCACGGCCGCGAGCACGCCGTCGATCAGGCGCTTGACGGCCCGCTCGACGGGGCGGGCGGGGCGCGGCAGCAGCGGCTGCACGGAGAAGCCCCACAGGTGGTCGTGGGGCTCGGCGACGCGCATGCCGGTGACCTTGGCGGTGCCGGCGGGGTCGGCGAGCCAGAGCCGGCAGCCGTGGTCGCGGAAGAGCCGGACCAGGGCGGCGGTGCGCTCGTCGGCCTCCGGCGGACGGGTGAAGACGGCGTGCCGGACGGAGTTCTGGATCACGGCCCGGCGGACGTCCTCGTGGGTGCCGAGCACGGGCAGGGCGAGGGTGCCCGCGGGGTCGGGCTCCTGGGTGGGGTCGGCGAGGCCGACCGGCCGGAGCCCGTACTCGCGGCGGCCGTGCAGCGCGGCGGCCACCTGGCGGGCCCCGGCGGCGGGCCCCACGACGAGGGCGGAGCGGGGACGGCGTACGGCGGACCGGCGGCGCAGCTGGTGGACGAACCCGCGTCCCGCGCACGTCAGTACGACCTGAAGGCACACGGCGGCGGCGAGCGCGGCCCACCCCAGGGCCCGGCCGGGGTCGAGCGCCGCGGCGACGGCGGCCGCGCCGCACCAGACGGCGAGCGAGCGGCCGAGCAGCGCGGGCAGTTCGAGCAGGGCGGAGGGCGACAGCCGGGGCCGGTAGAGCCCGGCCTGCGCGTGCAGCGCGGCCAGCGCGAAGGCGATCGGGGCGGCCGCCTCGCGCGGCCAGTCGAGGCCGGGCAGGGCGCCCGCGGTGACGAGCGCGGCGACCGCGTCGGCGGTGAGCAGCGGGCCGGCGCCCTCGTGGCGGCGGTGCCGCTGGGGCCGTACGGCGGGCCGGGCCTCGTCCGCCTTGGGCCCGCGGGGCGGGTGGATGGAGGTCACCGAGCGGCGGACGGCCGTGGTCCCGGCGCCCTTCCGCCCGGTGTGTGGCGCGTGTGCGCTGTCCATCGTCATCGGCTGTTGCGCTCCTGGTTCGAGGGCCGGGGCAGGCCCAGCAGTTCGTGGTACAGGCCGGTGACCGCGGCCGTGGTCCGCCGCACGTCGAACTCCGTACGCGCGTGTTCCTGGGCCTGTCGCCCCAGTTCGTCGAGCAGCTCCGGTTCCGAGAGCAGCCGGCCCAGCGCCTTGGCCAGCGCCGTCGGGTCCTCCGGCGGTACCAGGCACAGGGGCGCCTGCCCGGGCGGCAGGCTCTCGCGGGCACCGCTGACGTCGGACACCACGACCGGCCGGCCGCAGGCCATTGCTTCGAGCGGGGCGAGCGCCATGCCCTCCCAGCGCGACGGCAATACAACGAGATCGGCGGCCCGAAGCCACGGCCTGATGTCGGCGGCCGCTCCCGCGAAGAGGACCCCGGAGGGGGCCGAATGGCGCAGCCGGGGTGCGTCGGGGCCGTCGCCCACGAGGACCAGGCGGGCGGTGGCGGCGGTCGCGGTGACCTCCGGCCAGGCCTTGAGCAGCAGGTCCTGGCCCTTCTGCTGGCACAGCCGGCCGACGCAGACCACGAGCGGGCCCTGGGGTGCGGACCGGGAGAGCAGGGGCAGCCCGGCGCGGGCGGCCGCCTTGTCCTCGCCCTCGCGCGGGCTGAAGTGTTCGAGGTCCACGCCGTTGCGGATCACGGCCCAGCGGGCGGCGATGCCGGCCGACTCCCCGGCGCGCCGTTCGGCCTCGCTGACGCAGAGCACCCGGTCGGCCCAGCGGGCGGCGAGCCGCTCCCAGCGCAGGGCGAGCGCGGCGGTGGTGCCGCCGACGGCGTCGAAGGACCAGGCGTGCGGCTGGAAGAGGGTGGGCACGGAGCCGCGTACGGCCAGCCGGCCGGCCAGACCCGCCTTGGCGCTGTGCGCGTGCAGCAGGTCGGGACGCACCCGGCCGACCACCCGGGCGGCCGCCAGGGCCTCGGAGGCGAGGGCGGGGCCGGGGGCGCGGCCGGCACGCCAGGTGAGGACCTCGGCGCCCGCCTCGCGCGCGCCGTCGGCGAGCGTCCCGCCGGGCGGGCAGGCGACGACGCTCCGCAGGCCGCCCCGGATCTGGGCGCGGACCAGGTCGGTGACGACCCGGGCCACTCCGCCCTCCACGGGCTGGACGAGGTGGAGGACCGTCGGCGCGGGGCCGGCGGTCGCGGTGTCTGACTGCACGTGGAGTGATCTCCGTACGTTTCAGCGGCGCGCGTCTGCCTGTACGAAGAGCACGCCGAGGAAATGACCCTGGTTTTCCGCCTCGAACCTGAACTTCAGGCTTCGGGCGCCTTCGGACAGCGCGGGGCCGAGATCGAACACGTCCGCGTCATATCCGAGATTGTTCACATGTTCGGGCTGTCGCCTGGAAGAGGGGCGGCCGAATTCTGTGATCGTAGAATTCATCACATCGTTGAAGGGGTTTTCGGCATCGCTGAGGTTCAGCCTGCGCCCGCTGTCCGCCGTCACGGTCAGTGAGTCGCCGAGCGCCCCGCGGTCCCCGTCGTACCCGACCACCCCGGCCCGGCCGGCCCCGCGGGCCGGCACCTCGAACCCGGTCAGCTCGACCGTCCGCCCGGTGTCCCGGGCCCCGTCGGCGTCCGCGTCCTCACCGCCCCGCAGGGCCGCGAAGCCGTCCCACAGGGACAGCTGGCGCAGCG
This sequence comes from Streptomyces sp. NPDC101118, assembly GCF_044759445.1. NCBI lineage: Bacteria > Bacillati > Actinomycetota > Actinomycetes > Kitasatosporales > Streptomycetaceae > Streptomyces > Streptomyces sp. NPDC101118. Next base: position 246,230 of record NZ_JBIVZG010000006.1, read on the forward strand.
GCTCGTCCGGCTTCTCGTACGCCGCCACGAGCGTCCAGCCGCCCCAGGCACCCACGTCCGAGTGCCCCTTGGCGATGTTCAGCTGCGCCACCGTCCACATCCCCCCGCCGAACTTCCGGACGAGCGGGGTGATGTCCGCGGAGGCCTGGTAGGCGTCGCTGCCGTCGGCGTCGCGGTGCGCGATCCGGGTGTCCGCCAGCACGTCCTTGTACGAGCCGCCCGGCTCGGCCACCAGCACGCGGCCGTTGTCCTCCGGGGGCTTCTGCTCACCGACCCGCAGGTTCCCGCCCCAGTAGAGCCGGGCGTACGTGATCCGGGCCCCCTTCGGCACCACCAGCTCGGCCCGGGTCGAGTTGTACGTGTTCGGGTCCCGGTCGAGGTCGCTGTAGAGCATCTCGAAGTCCCCGTTCACCCCCGCCGCTCCGCGCTTGACGTCCCCGCACGGCTGCGCCTCGGCATCGGCCCGCTTCTCGCAGCTGATGCCGGAGTTGGACGCCCGTGCGAACCCGCCGTGCTGCACGGCCTGGTAACGCTGCGTGAAAGGAATCTCCGGCAATTCCCTGACGGCCGAGGAGGCGCCGGCAGCTGGAAGGGACATCGAAAGTCCCAGGCCGGAGAGCACACCGAGGGTGCGGAAGGCCTTGCGCCCAGTCGACTTCGAAGCCTCCGGCATGACCAGGTCTCCCATTTCCGATCAAGGCGTCAAAACAGGAGTGCACTTTGTCAGAAACCCAGCTGGAAATCACGTCGGACTCGCTCGTACGGCCTTTTGGGCGAAGGTGCGCACCCTTGCCGTCCGGTGCTCGTTATGCGGGTGCACCACGTTCGAACAGAAAGGGAAATCCGAGATGAAGAAGACGCTGATCCGCACCACCACGACGGCGGTCGCGGGTGCTGCCGTGCTGATGGGCGGCGCCGGCATCGCCGCCGCCCACGGCAAGGACGGCAGCGGCGCCTCCGCGGCCGGCTACGCCGCCGAGTCCCCGGGCGTCCTCTCCGGGAACCTGGTCCAGGTCCCCGTCCACGTCCCGGTCAACCTGTGCGGGAACACGGCGAACCTGATCGCCCTGCTGAACCCGTCCTTCGGCAACACCTGCATCAACGCGTAGGGCCGCCAGGGGCCCGTTCGGGTGAAGGCTCGCAACCCAAACCTGGGAAGGGCCGTTGATCCGGATGCTCCTGTACCGGGCAATCCTCAGAAAAGGGATGACAGTGATCAAGAAGATGATGGCCACGGCAGCGGTCGCGGCTTCGGTCGTGGGCGCCGGCGCGGCGATGGCCCCGCAGGCGATGGCGATCGGCAACGACAACGGCGTCACCACCGTCAACGGCAACCACGCCTCCCAGGTCTACGGCAACCAGGCCACCTACGGCGCCATGAGCCCGCAGATGGCGCTGATCCAGGGCTCGCTCAACAAGCCCTGCGTGGCCCTGCCGGTCAAGGGCAACGTCCAGTCCGTCGCCGCGCTGCTCAACGTCGGTGTCCAGGACATCCCGATCCTGTCCGCCCCGCAGACCCAGCAGTGCACCGAGAACTCCACCCAGGCGAAGGGCGACGAGCCGCTCTCGCACATCCTGGACGACATCTCGGCGCTCTCCGGCAACGGCGCGGTCAACAGCTAGTCGGGACCGCCCAGTGCCACGGGGCCGCCGCACCTTCGGGTCGCGGCGGCCTCGTCGTCTGCAGGGCGGGAAATCATGCGCCAATTCGGCCGGAAATACCTGACCAAATTCCGGCGCCGACTTTCCCCGACGGCAACGGAGTGAAATCGGAAGAGCCACTCCCGGATTTTCGGTTTCCTTTCCCCGGACGGCTCGTTGTTCAACTCGCAGCGGTGTTGAAGAACAGAAATCTGTGCACGCAGCGCGAGGGTCGTGCATGCGGCGGAACACCCCTGCGGGAAGGATCGAAAATGAAGTACACGAAGACCTTCGCCGTCACCGCCGGCGTCCTGATCGCCGCCGGTGCCGCCACCCCCGCCATGGCCGACTCCGAGGCCTACGGCAAGGCCGTGGGCTCCCCCGGTGTCGGCTCCGGAAACAACGTCCAGGTGCCGATCAACATCCCGATCAACATCTGCGGCAACTCGGTGAACGTGATCGGCCTGCTGAACCCCGCGTTCGGCAACGTCTGCGTCAACCGCTGACGCGCGAAGCGTCCTCGCCCGCCAGGGCAAACCTCCTCGGGGTGGCCCCGGAGTGCACGGCGGTGCACTCCGGGGCCACCTTGACTTACTCCGCACCGGCGGCGAGCGCCGGTAGACAGGGAAGGACCCATGCGACAGGTACTGAGCCGACAAGTACTGAGCAAGGGCGTACTCACCGCCGCGGCGGCGTCGAGCCTGCTGTCCCTAGGCGCCGGCGCCGCCTACGCGCACCCGGGCGCGACCGCCGAGGCCTCGCACTCCCCGGGCGTACTGTCCGGCAACAGCGTCTCGGTACCGCTGACCGTCAGTCCGAACCTCTGCGGCAACTCGGCGGACGCGGCCTCGGCGCTCAACCCCTCGATGGGCAACCACTGCGAGACCGGCGCCTCCCACGAGCAACACCACCACTACTACGGCGGCGGCTCGTACGGGGGCGGGTACGACTACGAGCGGTACCTGGAGCCGGAGGCGCGCGACTACGAGCGCTACCTCCGCCCCTCGCCCGAGCGGCACGAGCCGCAGCACGCGCGGCCCGGTGCCGGTCCCGGCCGCGAGGACCACCGGCCCGGCCCCGGCACGGGCAAGCACCGCAAGCCCGCCCCGGCCCCCCAGGCCGGCCACGGGCACGAGCACGGGCCCGGGTACGGCGCCCCCGAGGAGGAGTGCGACGAGGAGCACGGCACCCCGCCCGCGCACCAGGCACCCCCGCGGCCGGAGCCCGAGCACAAGCCCGAGCCGAAGCCGCAGCCCAAGCCGGCTCCCGTCCCGGAGACCGTTCCCGAGCAGGCCGTCCCCGCCCCGCCCCCGGTCGTACCGCCGGCCCCCGCGCCGGAGGCGAAGCCCGAGCCCAGGCCGGAGGCCCAGCCCGCACCGAAGCCGGAGCCGAAGCCCGAGCACAAGCCCGAGCCCAGGCCGGAGCCCAAGCCCGAGCCGGTCCACGAGGCGAAGCCACTGCCGGCCCCCGCCCCGGTCGAGGTGCCCGAGCCGCGTCCCCGCCGCGGCCACCAGGAAGAGGTCCCCGCCCCGGCGCCCGTCGTCGTCCCTCCGGCGGCACCCGCTCCCGCGCCGGCGCCCGCGCCCGTCCCCGCGCCCCCGGCGGCGCCCGCCCCCGTCGCCGAGGTCCCGGCGCCCGCCCCGGCCGTGGACGTCCCCCGGGCCGACCAGCCCCCCTCGGCCCCCGAGGAGGACCGCCCGGTCGACCTGACCCCGGCGCCCGCACCCCACGAGGCGGCCCCGGCTCCCGCTCCGGCCCCCGAGTCCGTCCCGGCGGCGCCCGCCCGCCAGGTCCCCGTCCTCGCGGCGACCGGAGCGACCGGAGCGACCATCCCCGCGGCCGCCCTCAGCGCGGGGCTGCTGCTCGGCGGGGCCGTCCTGTACCGGCGCTCCCGAATCGCCTGACCGGGCATTCGGCCGCAGCTTGGCCGGTAATCGAAAAAGGTGAATAAACATCGGCCGGAGAATCCGTCAGGATTCTCCGGCCGATCACTTGTCCGAGCGGCCGCGCAAGAAAGCGGTGGACGCGGAGTTTCCGCAGCCGCGAGGAATCGTTGTGCATGACGGAAGTGGCGCGACGGTCGCCGCTGGAGAAAGGGATCCCAAATGAAGTTCTCGAAGGTCGCCGCTGTCGTCGCCGGTTCCGTGGCCGCACTCGGTGCCGTCACCCCCGCGTTCGCCGCCGACGACATGCAGCCCATGAGCCTGAACGGCGGGGCGATGGACGCGGTCGCCGCGACCGCGCCGCTGTCGGAGAACCTCCCGCTGCACCTCGAGAACGCGCTGGAGGAGCAGGGCTCCGCGCTGCACTCCACCGTCGAAGCGGCCGAGGGCGTCAACCACCTCCGCAACCACGCTCCGGACAAGGTCCTGGGGGCCCTGACCAGCGCGACCGAGACCGCCCCTGTCGCGCCCCAGCTGCTCGGCGGTCTGAACATCAACCACGGTTGAGCCGGGCGACGTTCGCGCCGCCCCACCGCACCGCCCGTGCCGCCGACTCCCGCGGCGCGGGCGGTTTCGTGTAGGTACGCAACCGCGCACGCGTCTCCGCCCGCACGCCCCGCCCTCCCCGCACTCCCCCGCGCGCCTTCCGGAGCACCCCCGTCGCCCCGGAAAACGCTCGTGGCGCCCCCGGCCGGAGCCGGGGGCGCCACTGAGAACGCGGTGCGGGCGTCAGTCGTTGATGCAGTGGTTGCCGAACGCGGGGTTCAGCAGGGCGATCACGTTGACGGTGTTGCCGCAGACGTTGACCGGGACGTGCACCGGAACCTGGACCAGGTTGCCGGACAGAACGCCGGGGGAGCCCACGGCGGCGCCCTCCGCCGAGGAGTCGGCGACGGCGGAGCCGGCGGCCGCGCCCGCGGCGAGACCGGCGGTGGCCAGGACCAGGGCGGCCTTCTTGGCAGAGTTCATGGGAAGTGCACCTTCTGTTCGATGATCTGCCCCGATCCGGGGCTCACAACGAGGGGAACGGCGCACCGGCCAGGACGACACGGCCGGGAGGGAAACTCACCCTGTTCAGCCCAATAGTCAGCTCACGGGAGCTTGAGGTCGGGCACCGCGGGCAGTTGCACGGGCGCCACCGCCGGGGGCTCCAGCGGGACGGCCGGAGGTTCCAGCGGTACGGCCGGGGGCTCCAGCGGTACGGCCGGGGGCTCCAGCGGGACCTTCGGGGGGTCCACCGGGAGCTCGACGGGCGGGAGCTTGGGCAGCTCGATGGGCAACTCGATCGGCGGGAGCTTCGGCAGCTCGAGCGGCGGCAGCTTGGGCAGCTCGATGGGCGGCAGCTTGATGCCGCCCAGCAGGCCGGTCAGCGAGCCGAGCAGGCCGTTGAGCGTGGCGGACAGACCCGCGAGCAGGTCGTCGATCGGGCCCGCCTGTACGGCGGCTGCCCGGTCCTCGACCTCCTCGCGCACGGACTGGACGGCGGCGACGCGTTGCCGCAGCTCCGCGTCGTCGTCGCGGACCAGCGCGCTCGCGGGTGCGGCCGCGCCGAACAGCAGGGCGGCGCTCAGCGCGGCCGGGACGAGGACGCGGGGCGCCTTCTTGGGATGCATGGAACTTCCTTCGGTGGGGTGCGAAGACCGGGACAACCCCCCTCGTCCACCGTGGGATCGGCGTCCACACCGCGCAACGCCCGCGGGCCGTTTGAGTGAAGCAGCGGAACCAACCCCCAGGAGGGGCAGTTGACCAGGACGCTCCATTAGCGGGCACTCGTGCGACAAAAGGACCAATCACATGCTCAAGAAGATTATGGCCACTGCCGCGGTCACCGCCTCCGTGATCGGCACGGGCGCCGCCCTGGCTCCGCAGGCCCTGGCCATCGGCAACGACAACGGCACCACCACCTTCAACGGCAACGGCGCCTCGCAGGTCTACGGCAACCAGAAGACCCACGGCGACATGAGCCCGCAGCTCGGCCTGGTCCAGGGCACCCTGAACAAGCCCTGCGTCGGCATCCCGGCCAAGGTCAACGCCCAGTCGATCCTCGCCCTGGTCAACGTCGGCGTCCAGGACATCCCGGTCCTGTCCGCGCCGCAGACCCAGCAGTGCACCGAGAACTCCACCCAGGCGAAGGGCGACGAGCCGCTCTCGCACATCCTGGACGACATCTCGGCGCTCTCCGGCAACGGTGCCGTCGGCAGCTGACCCCGCTCCTCCTTCCGTCCGGGCTGACGCCCGTGGAGCGATGTGACGAGACCCCCGGCAGCCTCCAGCTGCCGGGGGTCTCGTCGTGAACGGCCGCGCCCCTCGCGGGAGTACGGGCCCGGTACGGGGGACCGGGCCCGTAAGCCGTCAGCTCGTCCAGAACTCCCACCAGCGGGTCAGCACCAGCATCCCGATCACCCCGACGTGCAGCACCGGCGGCAGCCAGGCGAACTCCGCCGCGGCCGCCCGTACCGGGGCCGGCACCGGCAGCACCCCGGCCCGTACGTTGCGCGCGGTGGTGGCCCAGAACATCAGGAGCGTCGCGACCCAGGCCAGGCAGCACCACAGGCACAGCGCGTTGATCCGGTACAGGGACTGGAACATCAGCCAGGAGCAGAAGGCGACGCCGAACAGCTGGCCGGCGTTGAGGCCGAGCCAGAACCAGCCGCGGTACCGGGCCCCGGCCAGCAGGCCCGCGCCCACGCAGACCACGACCCCGTAGGCCACCAGGCCCAGCATGGGGTTGGGGAAGCCGAACACGGCGGCCTGGTCGCTCTTCATGACGCTGCCGCAGGAGACCACCGGGTTGAGGCTGCACCCCGGCGTGAAGTTCGGGTCCTCCAGGAGGAGGAACTTGTCCAGCGTGATCACCCAGGAGGCCAGCAGGCCGGCCGCGCCCGTGATCGCCAGCAGCCAGGCCGTTCCCCGGTCGGAACCGGCCCGTTCGGACTCTCGTTGACCGTGCGACCGCCCCTGCTGCCGGGGGATGGTGTCGCCCGCTACGTTCGTTGCCATGCCCGCCATACTCCCGCATTCCCGGACAGACGCGGGCTAACGTCGCGTCCTGGTACGCAAGTTGACGAGAACTGGTACTGATGACGCATGGACCGAGTAGACGCTCTGACCGATGTGACCGGGCTGCGGGTGGGGCACGCGCGGCTGCCCGGGGACGGCGCCCTGACGGGCACCACGGTGGTGCTCGCGCCCGAGGGCGGCGCCGTGGCCGCGGTGGACGTGCGCGGGGGCGGCCCCGGCACCAAGGAGACCGACGCGCTGGACCCGCTCAACCTGGTCTCCCGGGTCGACGCGGTGGTGCTGACCGGCGGGAGCGCGTACGGGCTCGACGCCGTGTCGGGGGTGATGGCCTGGCTGGAGGAGCGGGGCCGCGGGGTCCGGGTCGGCCCCGACCCCTCGCAGGTGGTGCCGGTGGTGCCGGCCGCCGCGCTCTTCGACCTCGGGCGCGGCGGCGACTGGCGGGCCCGGCCGGACGCCGCGGTGGGGCGGGCTGCGGTGGAGGCCGCGGCCGCCTCGGAGCCCGGCTCGCCGGTGGCGCAGGGCTCGGTGGGCGCGGGGACCGGGGCGGTGGCCGGCGGCCTCAGGGGCGGGGTGGGCACGGCGAGCGTGCGGCTGGACTCCGGGGTGACCGTGGGGGCGCTGGTGGTCGTGAACGCGGCGGGCTCGGTCGTCGACCCGCTCACCGGGGTGCTGTACGGGCGGATGCTGGAGGGCAGGACCGCGTACCCGGCGGACCCCGTGCACGAGGCGGCGCTGGAGCGGCTGGCGGCGGCGAAGGCGGCGACCTCGGAGCGCGCGGCCGGCTACGTACGGCCGCCGCTCAACACCACCCTGGCCGTGGTCGGCACGGACGCGGCGCTGACCAAGGCGCAGGCGCGGAAGCTGGCGGGCACCTCGCACGACGGGCTGGCGCGTGCGGTGCGGCCGGTCCACCTGATGAACGACGGGGACACCGTCTTCGCCCTGTCGGCGGGTGAGCGGGAGGTGCCGGGCGTGGAGGAGTTCAACGCGGTGCTGGCGGCCGGCGCGGACGCGGTGACGCGGGCGGTGGTGCGGGCGGTGCTGCACGCGGAGGGCGTGGACGGCCCCGGGGGCGTGTTCCCCTCGTACCGCGACCTGTACTGACCTGCACCGGCCCCCGGGGTCCGGGGCCCTGCCCGGGCCCGGGCAGGGCCCCGGCGGACGCCTCGGGTTGCGGGGTTCCGATCGGGCCGACCCCCGGGAACCTGCCGTGGATGCCGTACGTCTTTCCATAACCCGGGCGCGATGTCAGACCCAGGGGCTACGTTGAGCGTCCGCGAAGTGACAAGCTGCGACGGCCTGGAGACCCACCTTGAGCGATCCGTACGAGACAACCGAGGCGCACCTCGAGCGACTCCTCGGCCGCGCCCTCAACTCCTACGACCTGCCCGACCGGCTGGTCGAGCGCCTCGGCACGGCGCTCGCCCACAGCTCAGCCCTGCACTCCTCGCACCACAGCTCGGTGACCGGGCTGCACCGCGAGACCTTCCGGCACACCTACCTCCTGTCCGACGGCGAGGCGGTCTCCCTGTGGGAGCTGGCGTACCGCGCGCCGGGCACGGGCCGGACCGAGCACGAGGTGTTCGCGAGCAAGGCGGACCTCTGCCTGGCCACGAACCGGCTCTTCGGCGAGCAGTTCGACGTGGCGACGGCGGTGGCGGAGGACCCGGACGCGCCGGACGACACGGAGGACGACCTCGCGGTGCTCGGGGCGCTGTTCGCCCGGCCCGGCCTGCCGCGGCAGCGCCGGATGTACGCCGTGGACGAGTCCGCGGACCACGCGCGCCGGGTGCTGCGGCGCGCGGAGAACCCGGACCGGCCGGGTCCGGCGGTGGGGCGGCTGCTGGCCTCGGCGTACGCGCACCAGATCACCCAGGCGTTCGGGAGCCGGCAGTGCCTGGCGGACGGCCGGGACGCCGGGTTCACGCTGTACGAGCACGCGTTCGTGCTGCTGGACGGCACGGAGTTCAGCCTGTGGGAGGTCGAGCACACGGCCACGCCCGACGGGCGGCACATGTGCGAGGTGTACACGAGCGAGCAGGCGGCCCGCGGGGCGATGGAGCTGCGGGCCCGGGTGCGCTGAACCGGCCTGGCGGTTCGTCAGGCCGGCTTCGACAGGGGGCGGTCCAAGGGAAGTTCGGTGGTGACGGTGACCGCCGCGGGGTCCAGGTCCGCGGGCGTGGGCATCGCGCTGCCGGGCAGCCGGACCGCCGCCGCGCCGTGCGCGAGGGCCGAGGCGAGGGCGTCGGGGCCCCGGCCGCCGGCGAGCAGGAAGCCGGCCAGGGCGGCGTCGCCGGCCCCGACGTCGCTGCGGACCGCGGTGACGGAGGCGGTGCCGTAGTACGTACCGCCCGCCTCCAGCAGCAGCTGCCCGTCGGCGCCGAGGCTGGCCAGGACGGCCGCGGCGCCGCGGTCGCGGAGTTCGCGGGCGGCGGCGACGGCGTCGCCGACCGTGATGAGCTGCCGGCCGGTGGCCTCGGCGAGTTCGTGGGCGTTCGGCTTCACCACGTCCGGGCGGGCCGGGAGGGCGGCGAGCAGGGCGGGGCCCGCGGTGTCGAGGGCGACGCGGGCGCCGGCGTCGTGCGCGCGGGTGACCAGGTCGGCGTACCACCCGACGGGCAGTCCGCCCGGCAGGCTGCCGCAGCAGGCGATCCAGTCGGCGTCGGCGGCCTGGTGCCGGACGGTGCCGAGGAGGAGGTCGGCCTCGGCGGTGGTGAGCGACGGCCCGGCCGCGTTGATCTTGGTGAGGGTACCGTCGGGCTCGGCCACGGAGATGTTGGAGCGGGTCTGGCCGGCGATGGTCACCGCCGTCACGTCGATGCCCTGGCCGCCGAGGAGTTCGGCGATGAGGGTGCCGGGCGGGCCGCCGAGCGGGAGGACGGCGACGGTCCGGCCGCCGGCGGCGGCGACGGCGCGGGAGACGTTGACGCCCTTGCCCCCGGGGTCGACCCGGTCGGCGGTCGCGCGGAGCACGGCACCGCGTTCGAGGGCCGCGACCTCGTAGGTGCGGTCCAGGGAGGGGTTGGGCGTGACGGTCAGGATCATACGAGTGCGACTTCCGTACCGGCGGCCTCGATGGCCGCCTGTTGGGCGCGGTCCAGGCCCGCGTCGGTGATGAGCAGGTCGACGTCCGCGAAGCCGCCGAAGCGGGCGAAGTGCTCCTGCCCGGCCTTGGCGGAGTCGGCGAGGAGGACCACGCGGCGCGCGGCGTGCAGCGCGGCGGCCTTGACGGCGGCCTCGGCGAGGTCGGGGGTGGTCAGGCCCCGTTCTGCGCTGAAGCCGTTGGTGGCGAGGAAGGCGACGTCGGCGCGGATCTCGGCGTACGCGCGCAGCGCCCAGGCGTCGACGGCGGCCCGGGTGCGCTGGCGCACGCGGCCGCCGACCAGGTGGAGGTCGATGCCGGTGTGGGCGGCGAGGCGGGCGGCGACCGGCAGGGCGTGGGTGACCACGGTGAGCGCGGAGTCGACGGGGATGGCGGCGGCCAGCCTGGCGGTGGTCGAGCCGGCGTCGAGGATGACGCTGCCCCCGTCGGGGAGTTCGGCGAGGGCCGCACGGGCGATGCGGTCCTTCTCGTCGGCGGCGGTGGCCTCGCGCTCGGTGAGGTCGGGCTCGAAGTCGAGGCGGCCGGCGGGGATGGCGCCCCCGTGGACGCGGCGGAGGAGGCCGGCCCGGTCGAGGGCCTTGAGGTCGCGGCGTACGGTCTCGGCGGTGACCTGGAACTCCTCGGCCAGGGAGAGCACGTCCACGCGGCCCGCCGCACGGGCGAGGCGGAGGATCTCCTGCTGGCGCTCCGGAGCGTACATGGGGGTTTTGAGTCCGTTCGATGCCCGAATGCGTGGATTCGGGGCCAGGCTACCGGCCCACGGGGAACAGAACAAACGAAACGGACATACCCGCCCCATGTCGGGCGGGTATGTCCGTGGTGCGTGCGGGACCGGCCGGGCCGGCGTCACGCTCAGCCGGCGGGGACCTTCACCGGCTCGCCGGTGCCGGCGGTGTCCTCGGCGCCGGCATCGAGCGCGCCGGCCTCGGCCTCGTGGGCGATGCCCTGCTTCTGCCGCGGCGGCAGCAGGAACATCACCGCGAAGATGAGGGCCAGGACGCCCAGCACGTACCAGAGGGCGGTCTGGTAGCCCTCGACGAACGCCGTGCCCGGGCCGGCCTCGGGCAGCTTGTCGTCGATGACGGTGAAGAAGACCACCGAGACCAGGGCGAGGCCGAGCGCGTTGCCCACCTGACCCATGGTGTTGATCAGGCCGGAGGCGGAGCCCGCGTGCTCACGCGGCACGTCGGCGAGCACCGCGTCCGTCAGCGGGGCGACGATGAGGCCCATGCCCAGGCCCATGACGACCAGCGGGAGGGCCATCTGCCAGGAGTGGATGGCGAGGCCGTAGCGGTTCGCCTCCCAGATGTAGATCAGGATGCCGACGGCCATGGTCAGCGCACCCGCCTGGAGGACCTTGCGGCCGAAGCGCGGGACCAGCTTCTGCACGGAGATGCCCGCGGCCACGGAGACGGCCAGGGAGAAGGGGATGCCCGTGACGCCGGCGTGCAGCGGGGTCCAGCCCAGACCGATCTGCATGTAGAGGGTCCAGCAGAGGAAGAAGATGCCGAGCGCGATGCCGAAGGTCAGCTGGACCGCGATGCCGCCCGCAAAGCTCTTGATCTTGAAGAGGGAGAGCTCCACCAGCGGGGAGCCGTCCTTCCTGGTCTTGTACCGCTCGTACGCGATGAAGGCGGCGAAGACGAAGGGGGTGGCCCCCATCGAGATGAAGCCCCACAGCGGCCAGTCCGCCTCGCGGCCGTGCGTGAGGGGATAGATCAGCATGACCAGGCCGAGGGTGACCATCACGACGCCGACCAGGTCGAGGCGCAGCGCCTTGGGGGCCTTGGACTCGGTGATGAAGCGGTAGCCCAGGAGCAGACCGGCGATGCCGACGGGCAGGTTGATCAGGAAGATCGGGCGCCATTCGAGGCCGAAGAGGTTCCACTCGGTGAGCAGCGCGCCGAGCATCGGGCCGGAGACGGCGCCGAGGCCGACGATCGCGCCGAACATGCCGAAGACCTTGCCGCGCTCGTGCGGCGGGAAGGTGACGTGGATGATCGCGAGCACCTGCGGGACCATCAGGGCCGCCATGCCGCCCTGGAGGATCCGGGAGGCGACGAGCATCTCGGGGCTGGCCGCGAAGCCGCAGAGCGCGGAGGCGGCGGTGAAGCCCGCGATGCCGACGAGGAACAGCCGCTTGCGGCCGTAGATGTCACCGAGACGGCCACCGGTGATCAGGCCGGCGGCGAAGGCGAGGGCGTATCCCGCGGTGATCCACTGGATCGCGGTGTCGGACGCGCCGAACTCCGTCTTCATGCTGGGCAGCGCGATGTTGACGATCGTGACGTCGACCAGGTCCATGAAGGCCGCGGTCATGACGATGGCCAGCGCGAACCAGCGCCGACGGTCGCCGGCGTCGCCGGCTATGTTCTCGGGTTCCGCCCCCGACTGGGGCGTCTTCTTCATCTCGGTGCTCATGGGGGAACCGTAGACTGCGAGTAGGACAGATCGTGTCCTATTTCCCGGGGAACCTGGATTCCATGACCGATACACCCGCACGCCTGCTGACGTTGCTCTCGCTGTTGCAGACCCCCCGCGAATGGCCCGGCCGCGAGCTCGCGGAGCGGCTCGGGGTCAGCTCCCGGACGATCCGCCGCGACGTGGACCGGCTGCGGGCCCTGGGATACCCGGTCGAGGCCACGCTGGGCGCGGAGGGCGGGTACCGCCTGGTGGCCGGGGCCGCACTGCCCCCGCTGGTCCTCGACGACGAGGAGGCGGTGGCGATCGCGGTGGGGCTGCGGGCGGGGGCCGGGCACGCGATCGAGGGCGTCGAGGAGGCGTCCGTACGGGCCCTGGCCAAGCTGGAGCAGGTGCTGCCGGCGCGGCTCCGGCACCGGGTCGGCACCCTCCAGGCCGCGACCGTGCCGCTGACCCGGGGCGACGGGGCGAGCATCGATCCGCACACCCTGACCGCGATCGCGGGTGCGGCCACCGCCCGGGAGCGGCTGCGCTTCGCGTACCGGGCGGGGGACGGGGCGGCCTCGAAGCGGCTGGTGGAGCCGTACCGGCTGGTGTCGACGGGGCGCCGCTGGTACCTGGCCGCCTACGACCTGGACCGGTCGGACTGGCGGACCTTCCGGGTGGACCGGGTGAGCGAGCCCTTCGCCACCGGGGCCCGGTTCACGCCGCGGGAGCTGCCGATGGGGGACGTGCTGGCGTTCGTGGCCCAGGCGGTACGGGGGCGGCAGGCCCCCGCGTACCGGGTGGACGTCTCCTTCGCGGCCACGGTCGAGCAGGTGGCGGCGGTGACGCCGGCCTGGGTGGGCGTACCGGAACCGGGCCCTGAGGGCACGGGCTCCCGGCTGCGCTTCGAGACCTCGGAGACGCTGGACTGGGTCGCGGTCCGGCTCGCGCTGACCGGCCTGCCCTTCACGATCCACTCGCCGGAGGCGCTGGTGGCGGCGGCGGGGGCGATGGGGGCGCGGCTGGCGGCGGGGGCCGGCACGGGGGCGGGCGAGGCGTCGTACGGAGCCCGGGAACGGGAGAGCCCCGGCACCTGGGGGGGATAGGTGCCGGGGCGGCAGGGGGGACGCCGGCCGCTCTAGGCGGCGGCGTCGAAGCCCGTGTCCCGGGCCATCTTCTTCAGTTCCAGCAGGGCGTGCTTCTCGATCTGCCGGATCCGCTCGCGGGTCAGTCCGTGCTGCTTGCCCACTTCTGTAAGGGTACGCTCCCGGCCGTCGTCGATGCCGTAACGCATCTTGATGATCGACGCGGTGCGCTGGTCGAGCTTGCCGATGAGGTCCTCCAGCTCCTCGCTGCGCAGCAGTGCCAGCACGGACTGCTCCGGGGAGATCGCCGAGGTGTCCTCCAGCAGGTCGCCGAACTGGGTCTCGCCCTCGTCGTCGACGGACATGTTGAGGCTGACCGGGTCACGCGCCCAGTCCAGTACGTCGCCCACGCGCTGCTCGGTCGAGCCCAGCTCGGCCGCGATCTCCGCGTGCTCCGGGTCGCGGCCCTTCTCGCGGTTGAACTCGCGCTGGACGCGGCGGATGCGGCCCAGCTCCTCGACCAGGTGGACGGGGAGACGGATCGTGCGGGACTGGTCCGCGATGGAGCGGGTGATCGCCTGGCGGATCCACCAGGTCGCGTACGTGGAGAACTTGAAGCCCTTGGTGTAGTCGAACTTCTCCACCGCCCGCACCAGGCCCGCGTTGCCCTCCTGGATCAGGTCGAGCAGCGGCAGTCCGCTGCGCGGGTAGCGGCGCGCCACGGCGACGACCAGGCGGAGGTTGGACCGGATGAAGACTTCCTTGGCCCGCTCACCGGCGTCGGCCAGTGCCTGGAGCTCCTCGCGGGATGCCCCGGCGGCCCCGCCGTCCGTGCTCTCGGTGTCCTGCCCGTCCTCGTCGAGGATCTGCCGGGCGTACACGCCCGCCTCGATGATCTGGGAGAGCTCCACTTCCCTGGCGGCGTCGAGCAGCGGGGTGCGAGCGATCTCGTCCAGATACATGCCGACCAGGTCTCGGTCGGCGATTTCCCCGCTTACGGCGCGAACGGTGTTGGCCGTGTCGGACTGACGACGGGCGACGGCGCGGGTTGCCATGCGTGCTCCCTTGCGATGAGTTCGGTCGCGGTGCGGCTGGTGCGGCTCTGTCCGGGTGCCTTGACACTCTCCCGAGTGGCTGCATCCGAAGGAAACAACGACCGGAATCGGGACAGAATTCCCACGCCGCGCCCCATTTTCGAGATCTTGCAGTATCCTGCCCCGCCTCCACAGGGGCCGGACGCCGCCAGACCACGAAGAGGCGCAGGTCAGGCCGGGAGCGGCGGCCGAGCCGGAGGCCCCGCGGACACCCGAGACCCCGCTCCGATGAGACAGGCGTCACACTCGGCGCGGCGCGGGTCCGCCGCCCGGGCGACGCTGCCCGCACCTGCTCCCACACCCCCGAAGACGGCCGGAGCCACGTCCTGGTTGCCTGCGTGTACCCCCGGATCGCCCCGCCACCCTAGGACCGCCACCCGTCCGGGTGACTACATGACCATTCCTCCGGCATATGCGGCCTCCCTCCCCTACCGTCCGGGTGTCGCTTGTGGCAGCGGGCCACCGACGCCCACACTTGAGGAGGAGGTGCCGCCCCATGACCGCTCTCGCGCACGAGCACGACGCTCCCGAAGCGAAGACGCCGCATCAGGACCTGGACGAGGTCCTGTGGCAGGCCTGGAAGGCGATGGAACTCCCCGAGGGCTACCGCGCGGAGATCGTCGAGGGGTTCATCGAGGTGTCGCCCACGGGTCGCTACTCGCACGGCCGGATCGTCAACCGTCTGCGCGACAGACTGAGTACGTTCCTGGCGGGTTCGGAGTACGCCGCACGCCAGGACATGAACGTGATCCACGGCCGGAAGGTCTGGATCCCGGACGTGTTCGTCCTTTCCGAGGACGACGACGGACAGTACGTCACGGAGGACGGTCTCGGAGTCGACGCGTCCGCCGTTCCACTCGTCGTCGAGGTGGTCTCTCCCGGCCACGACAGCACGGCTCGCGACCGGGTCCGCAAGCGCCGCGCCTATGCCCGGGCCGGGATCCCCGTGTACGTGCTGGTCGACGACTACGACGGCCACGGCACCGTCAGCGTGCTGACCTCGCCCATTCCGGGCGAGGCCCGCTACACCGGGGAGCTGCGGGTCCAGTACGGCTCCGAGGTGGTCATCCCCGAGGGCCCCGCCAAGGGCTTCGTGATCGACGAGGCGATCACCGGACCGCCGCGGAACGCGATCGGCTAGGCATCGTCAGCCGAACTGGACGGAGCGCTTCGCCAGGCCCATCCAGAAGCCGTCGATGACGTCCCGGCGGGCCGTCAGGTCGCCGGCGGCGTCGGCCGCGCCGAGGGTGACGAAGAGCGGGGCGAAGTGCTCCGTGCGCGGGTGGGCCAGGCGGCCGGACGGGGACTTGTGCTCGAAGTCCAGCAGCGCGTCCACGTCCCCGGCGGCCAGCGCCTCGTGGCCCCAGCTGTCGAACTCCGCCGACCAGGCCGGCACCCCGGGGCCCGAGTGGCGCAGCGCGGCCAGGTTGTGGGTGAAGAAGCCGCTGCCGACGATCAGGACGCCCTCGTCGCGGAGCGGCGCGAGCCTGCGGCCGACCTCCATGAGGGCGCGCGGGTCGAGGGTGGGCAGGGAGATCTGGAGCACGGGGACGTCCGCCTCCGGGAACATCTCGACGAGCGGGACGTACGCGCCGTGGTCGAGGCCCCGGTCCGGGATGTCCTGTACGGGGGTGCCCGGGGCCCGCAGCAGCTTCCGGACGGCCTCCGCGAGCCCGGGGGCGCCCGGGGCGTCGTACCGGACCCGGTAGTAGTGCTCGGGGAAGCCCCAGAAGTCGTAGACGAGCGGGACGGTCTCGGTGGCGCCCAGCGCGAGGGGCGCCTCCTCCCAGTGGGCGGAGACCATCAGGATCGCGCGGGGACGCGGCAGGTCCGCGGACCAGGCGGCCAGCTGGCCCGGCCAGACCGGGTCGTCGGCCAGGGGCGGGGCGCCGTGGCTGAGGTAGAGGGCGGGCATGCGTTCCGGGGCGGTGGTCATGTGACCAGCGTAGACCCGTTTAGTTCAAATTTGAAGAAGATAGTTCGAATTTGAAGATGTTGCGGGTGTTGCGGCGGAGGTCCGGGCAGCCGTCCGCCCCGGCCACCGTCAGGTGTGGCCGGGGCGGACGGGTCAAGGGGTACCCATGCCCGGAGGGCGTCAGTCGCGCCGTCGCCCGGTCAGTGGGCGATCACCGGCACCTGCGGCTCGGAGCCCTCGGCCGCGCCAGAACCGGCCACCGTGCCGGCGGCGCCCGGCCGGCCCGTGTTGATCATCGTGAAGGCGATCGCCGCGGAGGCCACGAGGATGCCCACGGCCCACCAGATCGCGCTGGAGTAGCCGTGCACCATGGCCTCGGCCTGGAGCGCCAGGGCGGCCTGCTTGCCGCCCGCCGCCTCGGCGGCGTGGGAGACGAGGTACTCGGTGGTCGCGGAGGCGGCGATGGTGTTCAGCAGCGCCGTGCCGATCGCGCCGCCGACCTGCTGCGAGGTGTTGACCATCGCGGACGCGACACCGGCGTCGACCGGGGCGACCCCGTGCGTGGCCAGCGACATCGCCGGCATGAAGGCCATGCCCATGCCGAGGCCCAGCAGCAACTGCGCCGGCAGGATCAGCGCCGGGTAGGAGGAGCCGACCTCGAGCTGGGTCAGCAGCAGCATGCCCACGGCGGCGGTCAGGAAGCCCGGCCCCATCAGCAGGCGCGGGGCGACCCGGGTCATCAGGCGCGCGCCGATCTGCGTGGAGCCCGTGATCATGCCCGCGATCATCGGGAGGAAGGCGAAGCCGGTCTTGACCGGGGAGTAGCCCTTCACGACCTGGAGGTAGTACGTCAGGAAGAGGAAGAGCCCGAACATCGCGATGACGGCGAGGCCGAGGGAGAGGTACACGCCACCGCGGTTGCGCTCGGTCAGCACGCGCAGCGGCAGCAGCGGCGAGCGGACCTTGGCCTCGGTGAACACGAACGCGGCCAGCAGGACGGCGGAGGCCACGAACAGACCCAGCGTCAGGCCGTCCGTCCAGCCCGCGGACTCGGCGCGGGTGAAGCCGTACACCAGGGAGACGAGGCCGAGGGTGGAGAGGACCACGCCCGGGATGTCGAGCGACGCGCGGTTGCGGCCGCCCTTGGGCTCGTGGATCACGAAGTACGCGCCGACGGCGGCCACGATCGCGAAGGGGATGTTGACGAAGAAGGTCCAGCGCCAGTTGAGGTACTCGGTGAGGAAGCCGCCGAGGATCAGGCCCACGGCGCCGCCACCGCCGGCGATCGCGCCGTAGATGCCGAACGCCTTGGCGCGCTCCTTGCCGTCGGTGAACATCACCGCGAGGAGGGACAGCGCGGCGGGCGCGAGCAGCGCACCGAAGGCGCCCTGGAGCGCGCGGGCACCGAGCATCATGGCCTCACCGGTGGCCGCGCCGCCGAGGGCGGAGGCCGCGGCGAAGCCGATCAGGCCGGTGACGAAGGTCCGCTTGCGGCCCCACAGGTCGGAGATGCGGCCGCCGAACAGCAGCAGACCGCCGAAGGCCAGGGCGTACGCGGTGATGACCCACTGCCGGTTGGCGTCGGAGATGCCGAGGTCCTGCTGGGCGGAGGGGAGCGCGATGTTCACGATCGTCGCGTCGAGCACGACCATCAGCTGGGCGAGCGCGATGAAGACGAGCGCCTTCCAGCGGCTGGGGTCGGCCTGCGGGAGGCCGCCGGGGGCCGGGGACGGGGCTGTTTTGGACATGGGGGTACCCACTTCGTGATGCGGATCGGGAAGAAACCCGAGGAAAAGGGCGAGTTGAAGGTTCGGGCTCGGTGGAGGTCAGACCGGTGACCAGCCGCTAGGAGGTCGGCGTCATACGGACTCGCCCCGGGTCGTCTCGGGGCGCCTCAGGTCGTCGAGCGTGGCCGCCATGCCCGGGAGTTCGGAGCGGGCCGGCGCGCGCAGTCCGTCTAGGAAGATCTGCAGGTGGCGGTGGACGTAGCGGTCGAACGACAGACAGCCGCTGCCCGGCAGCGGGCGGCTGAGCTGGGAGAGGGCCACCATCAGGTCGCCGACGGCCACGTCCGTACGCAGCAGACCGGCGTCCCGGCCCTCGGCCATCACCCGCTCGACCGCGCACTCCAGGCGGTCGCGCGCGGCCAGGAGCTCGGGGTGCTCGCGGTCGAAGCCGTCGGAGAGCATCGGGCACAGGGCACCGATCCGCTCGTCGGCGGCCGAGTGGACGAAGCGGCGGAGCGCGGCGAAGGCGTCGGGCTCCTCGGCGCGGGCGGTCTCGACCTGGTCGGCCACCCGGTCCATCACGTACAGGACGACGTGGTGGACGAGGAGCTTCCGGTCGGGGAAGTGGCGGTAGAGCGTGGCGTTCCCGATGCCGGCCCGGCGGGCGATCTCGTCCAGCGGGGCGTCGGACCCGTGCTCCACGAAGACCTCGCGGGCGGCGACCAGGATGCGCTCGCGGTTGCGCAGGGCGTCGGCGCGGGGGCGGGGGACGCGGGTGGGCGGGCCCGCCTGGCCCGTACTGCCGATGTCCATGACTGGCGCCTGCACGGCGTCCTCCTCGCTTGTTCCGGCTCCTCCCCCGTGCCGTACCCGCGGCGAACGAAACCGGGGAACGACTCCCCGCTTCGGGGACAGTCATGCAAACGGGGAGGGAGTCCCCGCTTATTTCACTCGCTGGTGTGACCTGAGTCACACCCCACCCCACGTTCGGACGCCTCCGGCGAGCGGGCTCGCGAGCGGCGGCAGAGGGTGATCGCACAGGCGCCATCCGGGACGGGCCGGGCGGCCGACGAGGCACGAGGGCGGCGGCATGGCGCAGATCCGGCACCGCATATGCAGACACCGCCGCGCCAGTGCGTACATCGGCCTCACCGCACTGGCACTCGGAGTCACCGCAACCGCGAGCACCGGCATCTCCGAGCACGGCCACTCGTCCCCGGGCCCCGTGGCCGCCGCGAACGAGTCGGCGACCCTCGCACCCTGCCGGATCTCCGGCTCGATGGGCGTCCAGATGTCCGAAGGGCTGCCCACCCCGCCCGGGTACTCGCGCTCCACGGGCGAGGTGCGGGCGCTGAACCTGATGGTCGACTTCCCCGACGCCAAGGGCGAGGGGACCGCGGCGGACCGGCTCGCCGAGTTCTTCCCGCAGACCTCGGACTGGTTCCGCACCAGCTCGTACGGGCGGCTCGCCTACCTGCCCGAGGCGCCGCTGCGGGAGTGGCTGCGGATGCCGATGCCGTTCGCCGCGTACGGGATCGAGCGCGGCGCCCCGTACGAGCCGGGCTACCGGCAGCTGGTCCAGCACATCGTGGCCGCGGCGGACGACGAGGTGGACTTCAGCAGGTACGACCTGGTCAACATCCTGGTCACGCCGAACGCGGGGCCCTCGGCGCTGGACACCGTGCTGTCGGTGACCTTCTCGGGGAACACGGACGCGCCGGTGGCGGACGGGGTGCCGCTCGCGAACACCTCGTTCGTCTACAGCCGCCAGGACGACGGCTCGGGCTCGTACCGCGAGACCGGCTACCGGGTGCTGCCGCACGAGAACGGCCACGTCTTCGGGCTGCCCGACCTCTACACCGCGGACGGCGGCGGGGCCGTCGGGCACTGGGACATCATGTCCGAGGACTGGGGCGCCAACAACGACCTGCTGGGCTGGCACAAGTGGAAGCTGGGCTGGCTGGACGCGTCACAGATCAGCTGCGCCTCGAAGGCGGGGACGAGCGACCACGTCCTGTCGCCGCTGGCGGTGGCGGGCGGCACGAAGCTGGCCTTCGTACCGACGTCGGAGTCGGCGGGGTACGCGGTGGAGGTGCGGACGCGGGCCGGGAACGACGAGGCGGTCTGCAAGCCCGGCGTACTGATCTACAAGGTGGACTCGGACGTGGACACGGGGCGCGGGCCCGTGACGGTCTCGGACAGCACCCGCGACAGCGGGGGCTGCACGCGCCGCCCGAACGTCCACGCGGAGCTGTCGGACGCCCCCTTCTCGCCGGGCGAGACCTTCACGGACGACGAGGCCGGCATCTCGATCTCCGTGGTCGGCCAGCTCCGCACCGGGGCGTACCAGGTGCGCGTGACGCGGCCTTGAGGGTGGTCGCTCCGGCGGGTGGCGGCGGGTGGCCGCCACCCGCCGGGGTCACGACGGGACGTGGACGCCGTACGGACCGGGAGCGGTGACGGGTCCGGGTCGGGAGCCGTGACGGGTCTCCCGTCGGGAGCTGGGCCGGACCCCGGTCAGGAGCTGGGCCGGACCCCGGTCAGGAGCTGGGCCGCGACGCGCGGGAGCGCAGCCCGCCGTACAGGGCGCCGCCGCCGAGCACGGACAGCAGGCTCAGGGCCGCGACGCCGAGGGTGCCCTCCTCCGTACCGGTACGGGCGAGCTCGCCGGTGGTGCGCTGCGGGACCTCGACGGGGACCGGCTCCGGGAGCGGCCGGGGCGCGGCGGGCTGCTGCGGGCGGGAGGGGACGGGCGGCACGACCCGCGTCGTCGGCTCCTCGACCGGCGGCTGCTTCACGGGCTCGACGGGCTGCTGCGGCCGGACCGGCTCGGCGGGCTCGACCGGCTGCGCGGGGGTGTTCTCCGCGCCGTTGCCGAAGACGGGGTTGCCGACGCCCACCAGGTTCACGGAATTGCCGCTGGCGTTGACCGGCACCTTCACCGGGAGCTGGACGAGGTTCCCGGTGAGGACACCAGGAGAATCCTTCACGCTGCCGGACGTACTGGAGTCCCGCGCCGGCTTGCCGTCCTTCGCGCCCCCGCCCTTCTGCGCGCACGTGTTGCCGGCGGCCGGGTTGAGCAGCCCCGCCACGTTCACGGTGTTCCCGCACACCTGCACGGGGAGGCTCACCGGCAGCTGGATGCCGTTGCCGGACACGAGCCCGGGCGAACCGGCCGCCGAGCCGTCCGCGTGGGAGTCGGCACTGACCGGCCCCGCCAAGGCCATCACGCCTGACGCGGCCGCAATGGTGATCACGCTGTTCCGATTGGCCCGTCTCATCGGTCCCTGCCTTCCGGACGAGGTCGCGGCTACCCGCGGTCGACCGGTGAAACGCGAAGCGAACGGGCGGGGTTATGGCTTGTCAGCCGTTCGCCCGATGCGGCCACCGAACGGACGAGCGAACGGGCGGCGCGGCATCCTGCGCTCGCCGCCGTGCCCGTACGGCCAAGGCCGGCGCGTGGCGTACCGCACCTGGCCCGGTGCGGGGTACGGCAACCGGCCCTGGCACGGCGTACGGCACTTGGCTCCCGGCTCCCGGCTCCCGGCACGGCGTACCGCGCCCCGACGCCGGTGGCGGCGTACGGCACCCCGGCCGCGGTGCGGCGTACGGGGCACCATCCGGCCCCGGTGCGGCGTACGGCAGCACCCGGCCCCGCCCGCTCAGGCATCGGCCGCTCAGGCATCGGCCGGTCAGGCATCGGCCGCTCAGGCGTCGCCCGGTCAGGCATCGGCCGCTCAGGCGTCGGCCGACTGCCTGGCGGCAACTGCACTGAGCAGCGCGGCGCCGCGCTCCGCGTCGTCGACGCTCACGGCGAACTCGGCCCCCTTGCGCGGCCGGACGACCAGGCACTCACCGGACCGAAGCATGACGGTGGTGCCGAGTCCGCTCAGGCGGTAGCCCCAGCCGCCGACCTGCGCCGGGGAACGCGTCTCACAGCGCGCCGAGACGATGTCGCGGGCCGCCCAGCGACGCACCGGCCACCCGAGCGGGCCGAACGACACCTCCAGCCCGGCTTCGGTCACGCACGCCTGCACCGAGGAACACGCGAGCACGGCGAGCGAGGCGATCGCGAAGGGGGCGATCAGGCCCCACTGCACCCCGACCAGCCCGCCCGCACCCGCCACGGCGCCAGCTGCGGCAACCAGCCCCGTGACCGCCGCGACGAGGTGGAGCCAGGGGTTGGACGTACGGGAGAGCCAGACGCGCCGTTCGCCGGGCGGCAGCTCCATGACGTCGCCCGCGACGGGCTGCGGCGGCACGGCGGGAAGGGACGCGCGACGGACGGCCGGCCACCCGAGCGCGCCCGCCACCACGGCGGCGACCGCCGTGATCGCGACGCCCGCCCCGACCGAACCGGCGTCCCTCCAGTCCGTCCGGTCCAGGTTGGCCCGCACGACGCACGCCTGGACACCGGCCAGGAGCACCCCTCCGGACAGCAACGCGACACCGCCCCACGCCCCGGCCGACGCGCCCGCCCGCGGCCCGGCCAGAGCCGCCGCGAGAGCCAGGACGCCCCAGACCAGCACCGGGAAGGCGGCCGCCGCCCACAGGGGCATCGAGCCGTCCGGTCCACCCGCCCCCCAGTGGGTGGCGAGCCGCCCGGGCAGCCTCCCCCGCGCGACAACGGGCAGCGCCGCCAGGAAGACCGCCACCCCGGCCACCCAGGTCACCGCCGCCCACCGGGCGCCCCTCGTCTCCGTACGCACGATCACGAAAGCCCCCTGATCATCTCGATCACGTCGTCCCTGCCGTACCCGACCCGCGCCGCGTCGGCCACCAACTCACGGACCCGGTCCAGGAGCTGCGCCCGCTGATCGGCGGCCCCGGCCACGGTGATCCCCCGACCGCGCCGGAACTCCAGCACGCCCTCGTCGCGCAGGGCACGCAGGCCGCGGAGCACGGTGTTCGCGTTCACACCGAGCGCCCGCGACAGATCCCGCGCAGGAGGCAGCCGGTCGCCCGGCGCACACTCCCCCTCGGCAACGGCCCGCCGAATCGCCCCCGCAACCTGCTCGTGCAGCGGCCGACTGTCACTCGCGTCCAACTTCAGCAGCATGATGCCAATGAAACTAGCACCATCCACGCCATCCGGCTAAAGCGCCCGGCCCCCCACGCCCCGACCCAGCACGCACGTATTGCCGCCTGCGGATCATGCGCCACCCGCTACACTGACCGCGGTGGCCACGCCCTCACGGCCTGCCACCACGCCGTCCGCCTTCGTAGCTCAGGGGATAGAGCACCGCTCTCCTAAAGCGGGTGTCGCAGGTTCGAATCCTGCCGGGGGCACATGGGCGAAGGGCACCTACCGGTTCTGGTAGGTGCCCTTTGGTTTTTGAGGGGTTCAGCGGCAGAGGTTCAGGATGGTGCCGTCGAAGTCGGGGAACTCTTCGGTGGCCTGGGTGACGATCGAGGCTGCTGGTGCGCGGCTGTGCGGGGCGTACTGCTCGGCGATGGTTGCCAGGGCCTGGATGCGGTGTGGGGCCCAGTCGGGGTCGGCGCCGTACGAGGCTGCCGCTTCCCAGGGGCCGTAGCCGTCGGCCAGCAGCCAGAGGAAGGCGCCGAGGTCGCGGGCGACCACTGCGGTCTCGCCCTCGGAGCCGAGGAAGACGACGGGCTGGTCGGCCAGCTCCTGGCCCGGGCGGGCCAGCCAGAACGCCGCGTAGCCGCCGGTGCCGTCCTGGCCGAAGACGCGGAAGGCGTCGCCGTCGAGGTCGTCGTTGCCCGTCCACGCGCGGAACCAGTCCGTCGTCTCGTCGGCGCTCAGGAAGGACTCGTGGGGTTCGAAGTCGACCCCGTCCTCGCCGATGCGGTCGAGCCGGACCGCCATGGCCGCGGCGAGCGCGGCGGGGAAGTGGCGGTCGCCGTCGTGCGGGTTCGAGGTCGGGTTGGGGTTCGGGGCCGGGGACGGGGTCGTGATCACGCGAGCAGAGTGTAAGCGGCGGGTGCGGGCGGGCTGGTCGGGCCTTTGTGTTGCGGTGGCGGCCGTGGGTCGCTTGGGTGCGCTGTCGGGATGAACGTGCTGGTGGGGGCCTCAAGGGTGGGGCGTCCGGGCCGATGGAAGTGCTGATGGCTCGTGGCGCTCGGCCCGGTTCCGGGGAGCGTCCGGCCCTGGCCTGAAAGGGAGATGGGTGCGTTCTCCGTACGGAACGAAGTTGTGGCTGGGCCCGCTGCCACGGAGCGGGGCGTGGGTTGCCGGTGGCGCGCTGGCGTCGCTGGGGCTGGTGTTGGTGGGGCTCGTCGCGCCTGTGGCGAGTGCCGCGGGGGTGGCGGATGCGGCTGGTACTGCGGGTGCGGCTCGCGAGCGCGCCGCGGCCGCCGCCGCCGCTGTTGTGCTTCCGGCTGGTGGTGGGGGCGGGGGTGGCGGCGATGACTGCCGGCCGCGGAGGCCGGGGGTGCCGGACGGCCGGCCGCCGGGCCCGGTTCGGGTGGGCGTGAACCCCGGCCGTGGTGGTGGCGCCGGTGGTGGCGCCGGTGGTGGGGGTGGCGCGGCTGGTGTGGGTGGTGCCGTTGGTGCGGGTGGTGCCGTTGGTGCGGGTGGCGGTGGGGGCGAGTGCAAGGAGGGGCCTCCTGGGCCGCCCGGGCCGGCGGGCCCTGCGGGGCCTGTTGGTCCGGCGGGTCCTGTGGGACCGGTCGGCCCGGCTGGACCGCAGGGGGCTACCGGGCCTGCCGGAGTGCAGGGGCCCGTTGGTCCTGCTGGTGCGCAGGGGCCTGCCGGGCCGGTCGGGGCGACTGGAGCTACGGGTGCGGCGGGGCCGGCCGGCTTGCAGGGCGAGCCCGGTCCGGTCGGGGCTACGGGCGCCACCGGTGACACCGGAGCTCCGGGAGCTACCGGGGCCACGGGTGCGACCGGAGACCAGGGGCCTGCGGGTGCGGCGGGCGCCACCGGAGCCACGGGTGGCCAGGGGCCTGCGGGTGCCACTGGGGACACCGGAGCTCCGGGAGCTACGGGCGACCCCGGGGCTCCCGGGCCGACCGGGCCGACCGGAGCCACGGGTGCGACCGGAGACCAGGGGCCTGCGGGTCCGGCCGGCGCCACCGGAGCCACGGGTGGCCAGGGGCCTGCGGGTGCCACTGGGGACACCGGAGCTCCGGGAGCTACGGGCGACCCCGGGGCTCCCGGGCCG